>CAJXHI010000011.1 GCA_913051655.1 uncultured Alphaproteobacteria bacterium | reverse complement strand
AAAAAAGTAAAATTTGCGAATAATGAGCCGATGGACTCAATTCCCCAATTACTTCGCCAAGCAAATGTAATTATACACCCTCTGCCCAATGAAATCGCCAAAAGGTAAAACACGGATTGTGCCAATCCTGCCCGAGTTACATTGTCCCGAAACTCTTTCTCTGCTTTTTCTTTGGACTTGCGATAGGCCTTTTGAAATTAAACTCACTAAAGCGATAGTTGCCATACGCGTGCCATCAACATTGCCTTGTTTCAGTATAAACCTTGCTGCAAGTGGTGAAATATTGTGTGGAGGATAGAATTGCGGAAATATTGTTGGCATGCACTTCTGTGTCTTTGTCAGAAAGTACGCTTTGTGCGTTATCGAATAAGTTAATGCGATGTTCAGAACCATCGAAATGATAGATCGCACAAACCATAAGTTTTTTTTGCCATCCCCAGATTCTATCCAACGAGTTAGTCACGCTATATTGCGGTAGAGAGCGTAAAACTTAAACATTATTACGTCCGTTTCGTCCTTCAAAAGGCACATCTACCGGCAGAACGTGAATAGTGAAAAATTGGTTTAATCATCAATACATTTGTCGGGCTGGTTACAAGGGGATGATCCTACCAAAAACAAGGCATTGAAAATAAGAAAATAGGGGGTGGCAGCCCGTAGGGGAATCGAACCCCTCTTTCCAGGTTGAAAACCTGGCGTCCTAACCGATAGACGAACGGGCCTTGGCTAAGGTATGCGCGGTCTTTAGGCAAACGACCGAGCGCATGCAAGAGGAAATTGGTAATTTGGAACAAGTTTTTTGCAATGAGCTCCTGACTGCAGGCGTCTAGCTCAACTCGTCGTGGCCAGCGCGGCGTCTTCGAGGTGCAACTGGACTGAACGCCGCCCCTGCCATTCATTCAAATCGAGGCGACCTACCAGATGAAAACGCCGTCCCCTATGTTGCATTAACGTCTGGCCAAGGGAACTGCCGAATGCGTCAAAGGCGATGGCATCGATCTGTACTCCTAAACCATCGTCGAACCTAACCTTTAAATAGTTTTGCCCAACTTTTTTGGCAAAGGTGATCACCACATCGGCAAAGGCAAATCGCGGGGCGGGGGCCGCAGCGCCAAATGGACCGGCCTTTTCAATTGTTTCCACAAGCTCTATGGTGACTGCTGAAGGCATCAAAACCGAGTCGATCCGCAAAATAGGCTTACTTTTCTCATCCCACCTTTGACGTTGAATCAAAAGGCCAAGCTGTATCATAGCGCTCTCTATGTTCTCTGCTGCCACGCTCAGGCCCGCAGCCATTTTATGACCTCCGCCCTTTTTCAACACACCTTGCGCTGCGAGGTTCTGCACTGCTGCACCAAGGTCGATTCCATTTACAGACCTGCCTGACCCTTTGCCTTCGCCGTTTTCTATGCCAATTACCACAGCCGGTCTGCCTGCGACATCTTTGAGACGTGAGGCCACAATGCCAACAACTCCCGGGTGCCATCCCTCTCCTGCTGCCCAGACCAAAGGGGCGTCAAAGCCACGCGCCTCTGCCTGTGCCAAGGCTTTAACGCGTACGTCCTCTTCTATCTGACGACGCTCTGCGTTGAACGTATCGAGCTGTTTAGCCAATTTCTGCGCCTGCTGCGGATCCTCCGTACTTAAGAGACGCGCACCAAGATCGGCCTGTCCTACGCGACCGCCCGCATTGATCCTAGGGCCGAGTAGGAAGCCAAGATGGTGAGATTTTGGTGCACTTTGCATCTTTGTAATATCCGATAGCGCGACCAACCCCGGACGGGCGCGCCTTGCCATAACCTTTAATCCTTGATGCACAAATGCCCTGTTCACACCAATCAGCGGAGCTACATCCGCGACGGTTGCTAAAGCGACAAGATCCAAGTAACCCATTAAATCGGGCGCCTCTGTGCCCTGTTCTCTAAGCAGGCGGTTACATTCTACAAGGCAGAGAAAAACCACTGCTGCTGCACATAAATGAGACAAAGCGCCTGTCTCATCCTGCCGGTTCGGATTCACTACGGCCAGGCAATCTGGGAGTGTTTCAGCCCCAAGGTGATGGTCCAAAACAATCACATCTGATGGCTTTGCGGCGGCGATAGGGCCGTGGCTTGATGTGCCACAATCAACACAAATGATAAGATCATGGGTCTCAGAAAGTTGACGCATTGCGGGCTCATTCGGACCATATCCTTCGTCAATACGGTCGGGCACATAGAGTGTTGCAGTTCTGCCCCTAGCCTTAAACCACGTTAAAAGCAAAGCTGCTGAGCTTGCTCCATCCACGTCATAATCCGCAAATATGGCAATGCGATTTTTATTGGAAACTGCATGCAAGATCCGCGCTGCCGCTTTGTGCATATCCAAAAGCCCGCGCGGGTCTGGCAGAAAGTTTTTGATCAGGGGATTGAGATACCCTTCAACCTCGGCTGCTTCAACGCCTAGGCGCGCCAAAACAGAACACATCGCCAGCGGGAGTTCCGAATTTTGCATAAGGGCTTGTGCTGCCAGGTCTACGGCATGGTCTGGACCAGTCCAGTATTTTCCTGTCAGTGACTTCGAAACACCCAAATACGGCAATGGTTCTCCTGCTTTTAATCCGCGGCCCGATTTTTTGGTGTACGGTAACTCATACGACGGACAGAGCCTGTTTTGGAGCGCATCAAAACAGTTTCGGTCGTGAAATACCCAACTTCCCGCTTTATTCCGGGCAATAGTGATCCGCCTGTAACGCCGGTGGCCGCAAAAATGACATCCCCTTTGACCATATCGTCACGGGTATACACCTTGTTCAAATTGGTGATCCCTGCAGCGGCTGCGCGGTCGCGTTCGTCGTCGTTGCGAAACAACAGCTGGCCATAAATCTGACCGCCCATACATTTAAGCGCACTAGCGGCCAAAACGCCCTCTGGGGCGCCGCCCGATCCCATGTAAATATCAATTCCGGTGACATCTGGCTCTGCGCAATGCATGACACCTGCGACATCTCCGTCCGTGATCAAACGGATAGATGCGCCTGTAGCACGCAGTTCATCCACCATTACTTCATGTCGCGGACGGTCAAGCACGCAAACAGTTATTTCCCGATTGGAACATCCCTTTGCCGCGGCGAGTGCCGAAACGCGTTCTGCTGGCGACAGCTCAAGCGTGACCGTATCTGTGGCAAACCCTGGGCCGATAGCTAATTTATCCATGTAAACATCCGGTGCATGAAGCATAGACCCACGCGGCCCAATGGAAATGACAGTTAGCGCATTGGGCATGTCCTTCGCGGTGAGTGTTGTGCCTTCAAGCGGATCGAGCGCAATGTCGACAGCGGGGCCGTGCCCTGTGCCCACGGCTTCGCCAATATAAAGCATCGGAGCTTCGTCGCGCTCCCCCTCGCCGATGACGACTACGCCTTGGATGTCAAGTTTATTAAGTTGGCTGCGCATGGCGTTCACAGCTGCCTGATCGGCGGCTTTTTCATCCCCACGACCAATGAGGTCAACGGTGGCAATGGCGGCTGCTTCTGAAACTCGAGCCAATCCGAGGGCGAGCATTCTATCGTTGAAATCAGGTTTGTCTAAGGGCATAAAAAACTTTTATCCTCATTTAAATAAATTACATGTTTTCGATGCGGATCGTTATGGGCGTACCGTCCAAAACATCTGTTTTGTGCATGTTTTGCAACGCGATATCCAATGCATTACGATCTGTTGTATGCGTAACGATCAGGACGGGCGCTGTTTCCTCGCTATGTCCATATTGTCGCATCCGGTCTATTGATACGCCCTCTTGACCAAGAACCGTCGCAACCTTTGCAAGTGCACCGGGCTGATCTTGAAGTCTTAAACGAATGTAGTACGGAGCAGGCGTCACGGAGGGGGATGGGCCCGACTCAACAAGCGTATTCGCAGGTTGCCCAAAGGTCGAAATCCGGATGCCGCGAGCAATTTCGATGATATCCGACATAACCGCACTTGCCGTTGGGCCTTCGCCAGCGCCAGGTCCACCAAGGACGATACGACCCACTTCGTCGCCTTCGATCACCACCATATTGGTGCCACCTTCTAGTTGCCCAATTGGCGACTCTTTCGGCACAAGACAGGGTGACATGCGCTGTTCAAGGCCAGCACTTGTCATCTGAGCAACACCCAAAAGTTTGATGCGATAACCCATATCATCGGCCTGTTCGATATCTTCGAGTGCGATATGTTGAATACCTTCTAAAGCGACAGACTCAAAATCGACACGGGCGCCAAATGCGATCGCGCTGAGCAAAGAAAGTTTATGACCGGCATCGATCCCACCCACATCCAACATGGGATCCGCTTCAAGGTAGCCAAGCTGCGCACATTCCTTAAAAAGCGCATCATAGCCACGGCCAGTAGCCTGCATCTGAGTCAAAATATAATTGCAAGTGCCGTTCATCACGCCCATAACTCGTGAGATCTGATTTCCGGCGAGACCTTCGGTCAACGATTTGATCACCGGAATACCGCCGGCGACGGCGGCCTCAAAACGGATCAAAGCAGCCTTTTCCTCAGCGATTGTTGCCAGTTCATGACCAAAATGCGCCAGCATCGCTTTGTTTGCGGTTACCACATCTTTTCCCGCAGCCAAAGCGGCTTTTGTCGCATTAAGCGCGGGGCCGTCGTGCCCCCCCATAAGCTCCACAAAAATATCTATATCATCTCGCTGGGCGAGGGCTACTGGGTCACTCTCCCATGCATAATCTTTTAAAGTCACACTACGATCTTTGTAGGCGTCGCGAGCAGACACTGCCGTAATTAATAATTTACGGCCCGTTCGTTGCCGTAATAGGTCCACTTTATTACGCAGGATTTTTACAACACCGACCCCCACAGTTCCCAATCCAGCGATCCCAAGGCGTAAAGGCTGCGACATACAATGATCCTCATTTTGATCCATATACTTTGCACTTATCGCTTTCATTTGTGAGGTGCAATGACTGGCTGCCAGCTATAAGTAGTTTGCAGAGGAATTTCTGGACTTTTACCACGTTGCGCCTTCGTTTAGAATAGATATATGGCACGCACCTATGGTTCATTTTCGCAGAATACCGCTCCAAGAGTTTTTAAAACAGCCCTACGGCTTTTTGCACAATATGGATATGCCGCAGTCTCTATGCGTCAAATCGCAAGTGATGTGGGGGTGCAAGTTGGAGCTCTCTATAACTACACGCCGGATAAGCAAACGCTTTTGTTTACGATCATGCGAGACCATATGGAAAATCTGCTAAATGCATGGGAAGGTCGTCCGCAAAGCAATGATCCGCTGGTCCGGTTGAAAGATTTTATTAAATTTCACCTTACCTTTCATCTTCATAAGACGGATGAGGTTTTTGTTTCTTACATGGAGCTTAGAAATTTGAGTGAAGAAAACTTTGTAGTGATCGAAAAGCTGCGGCGAAACTATGAATTGATTTTAGAACATATTTTGGAACGTGGATCTAACGATGGAGTGTTTCACATTAGTGATGCACGTGTGACAACTCTTGCACTCATTGGAATGCTCAAAGAGGTGGGTACATGGTACAGACCGGAAGGTCGCCTCAGCAGTAAAGAAATTACAAATATTTACCAAGATATGGTCGCGCATTTCCTTGGCGTGGATAGTCCTGTGATGCCAGCCAACAGATAGGCTCTCTGTGCCCCTCAGTGGGCAAATGAGGGCAGAAAAAGAAATTTACAAAAAGGCATGTCGTAAACAGAACGGTTTTTTCGTACTATCAATGCCAACTTTTCAATAGTTGAAGCATGAGAGGATTGATATGAAGGTCGGATTTATAGGTCTGGGAAATGTCGGCGCAAAGCTCGCCGGAAGCCTGCTACGTAATGGAGCCGATATCACGGTTTGTGATCTCGATCCTGAACGCCTCTTGCCATTCAGAAATGTTGGGACGACAGGGACCATGCAGGCGGCAGAGGTTATGCGAACTTGCGATTTCATCATCACCTGTCTGCCAAGCCCTGAGGCTTCTGATGCAGTGATGTGCGAAATGCTTCCTTACGTTACTTCGGATAAAATCTGGATGGAAATGTCCACTACAGATGAAGCAGAGGTCAAACGTCTTGGCCTAAAGGTCATTGCGGCAGGAGGTTTGGCTGTGGATTGCCCTGTATCAGGCGGATGCCACCGAGCTGCCACGGGAAATATCAGTATCTTTGCTGGCTGTGATCGCGATACATTTGAAATTATTTTGCCTCTCTTAACAAAAATGGGACGGCGCGTTCTTCATACTGGTGCCCTTGGCTCTGCAAGTGTTTTGAAGGTCATAACAAATTACCTAGCAACAGCAAATCTTGTCTCCTGTACTGAAGCGCTCACCGTTGCAAAAGCAAGCGGTATGACTTTAGCCACAGCCTATGAGGCAATTAAAATTTCTTCGGGAACGTCTTTTGTCCATGAAACTGAAAGTCAGGTAATCCTGAATGGTAGCCGTGATATTTCCTTCACAATGGACCTCGTCGCGAAGGACATCGGACTATTTCAAAAGGTCGCAGATCGTGCTGATGTCGAATTAGAGCTCAACCCGCTGCTGATTTCCATTTTTAACGATGGGATTGAAAAGTTCGGGCCTCGCGAACTTTCGCCAAATATTATCAAACGTCTGGAAGAGCGCACAGGTTTATCCATTCTCGCAGATGGCTTTCCAGCTAAAATGGAAGATGATGAGCCAGAAGCGCCAGGATATGAGGTGAAAGTCGCCTCTCAGTAGGAATTTTAAAACCTTTAATTGCAATTTTTTTAATAATTTGTTCTCGTGTGGGGAAGGGGTCTCACAAGTTGCCTTACCCTATGCCTCGATCACTCTGGTCCACAAACGTTCAGGGACCAGTCATCCCGCGCCTAAAATTTTGTAAAACACAGGGCAAACAGCCTTTTAAGGAGGGAAAAATGTTAAATGCTAACGAGCCAAGCTTTCGTGAAAGTGTGGATATCATGTTCAACAGAGCGGTGGAAACAATTGATCTTCCGCCGGGCATGAAGGAAAAAATTCGTGTATGCAACGCTGTTTACACAGTTCGTTTTGGAGTGCGGTTACGAGGGGAAATCAAAACATTCACCGGCCATCGTGCTGTACATTCAGAGCATATGGAACCTGTCAAAGGCGGGATTAGATATGCAACCACGGTGGACAGCGATGAGGTGGAGGCGCTCGCAGCGCTTATGACCTACAAATGCGCATTAGTGGATACACCTTTTGGCGGATCAAAGGGTGGACTGTGTATAAATCCGCGTGATTATGACGAAGATGAATTAGAACTGATCACCCGTCGCTTTGCATATGAACTGATCAAACGCGATCTGATCCATCCAAGCCAGAATGTGCCCGCCCCGGATATGGGCACAGGGGAGCGTGAAATGGCATGGATCGCGGATCAATACGCCCGAATGAACACCACTGATATTAATGCACGCGCCTGTGTGACAGGAAAGCCAATTAATTTAGGTGGTATCCAAGGGCGCGTCGAAGCGACGGGGCGTGGTGTACAATATGCAATCCGTGAATTTTTCCGCGAACCACTTGATCTTGCAAAAGCGGGGTTACACGGAAGCATTGAAGGCAAACGCATTATTGTGCAGGGGCTGGGTAATGTGGGGTACCATGCGGCCAAATTCCTTAGCAAAGAGGACGGGGCCCGCATCACAGCCATCATTGAACGCGACGGCGCAATTTCTTTGGATCAAGGATTAAATATTGACGATGTGCGCGATTGGATTACCAAAAATGGGGGCGTAAAGGGATTTCCGGGTACGGATTATCATGAAAACGGCAGTGCACTTCTTGAAGCGGACTGTGACATCTTAATCCCCGCAGCGCTCGAAGGAGTCATCCACAAAGACAATGCCGCCAAGATCAAAGCACCCTTGATTGTAGAGGCGGCAAATGGACCCATTACATCCAGCGCGGATGAAATCCTTCGGGAAAAGGGATGCGTGATCATTCCCGATATGTATGCCAATGCGGGCGGTGTCACGGTGTCCTATTTCGAATGGGTAAAAAACCTCAGTCATATACGCTTTGGGCGTATGCAAAGGCGGGAACAAGAGGCGCGAAATGAGATGGTCATTCGCGAACTGGAACACCTTTCTGATGCCACGGGCGATAAATGGAATCTGTCTGATGATTTTCGGACGAAATACCTTCGAGGTGCGGGCGAATTGGAACTTGTGCGGTCGGGTCTGGATGACACGATGCGTTCAGCCCTACAATCCATGCGGGCCCTCTGGCACGAACGAGAAGCCGTTACAGACCTGCGCACAGCCGCCTACCTCGCGTCCATTGAAAAGATCGCTGCCAGTTACAAAGCCAAGGGAGTGTAAATCAAGCGATGGGACAAACGTCTTGAATGGACTATACCGATTTTCAAAGATGAACCTAGTTCGACGCAAAACTGCAGCACCCGTTCCTTGGTGTTTGCCGAAGTTTTGTATTAACATAGTTCGTCATCCTTGACCAGAGCCCCAAAAATTTGCCATATACACACCGTTGACTACTGGTGGGCTGTCTGAAAAATAGAAAACAATTTGAAATTAGGGCTTTACAGCCAGAGTGGCCTTTATCCGAACGAGTGTGGTTTGTTTAGTCTTAAATATGTAAAAAAATTTGCCATTCATACCTTAATGATCAGTAAGATATATATCGGGTTTGTCCAAATCGATATCTTTTTTCTCGTAAAAGACTTCGAAAGCTATCCAATTTTTGGTGTTTTATTGCCGGTCCGATAATGGAGACCTTTAGAGCGGTCACCTGATAGGGTTATTGACCTGAACCTTCGGGCCAACCCTGAAAAATCATTGCTTAGAGTGTGTGGCAACTTGAAAAAAATACAAAAATTTTATTCTTTGCATGCATTATAGAGCGGATACTCTCTGTAAGATTGTGTGTCTGTGAACTGCTCCGCGCTATTATATGAAGAACTTGAAAAGGCCATAACGATTGATTGGTTACTATCATATTTGGTTGAAAAGTTAAAAAATGCATGTTGGTAATATTATGAACGTAAAAACGAGGACGCATGTAGATTATACGTGTTTGAACATTTTGTTTTGCAAAAGATCATCCCTTATTTTTCTGATGGTTAGTTTCGGAGTATCTCAGGTGTTTTTGAAAAGTATTTTCGCCTCACGAAATAGAAGCATAAGTCACAACTGTCAATTTCCTATTGATTTCCCCTAAACTCAAGCCTCATTGTGGCAGAAGTATTTTTTGAGGGCGAGTATGAAATTTTCTGGATTTGAACTATTCAAACAGGGATTGACGGGCAACAAAGGTTGGGGCCCCCACTGGCGTACGCAAAAACCTAGGCATGCCTATGATATTATTATCATAGGCGGGGGCGGGCACGGCCTTGCCACTGCCTATTACCTGGCCAAAAATCATGGTCTTCGCAATATTGCGGTTCTAGAAAAAGGTTATCTTGGCGGTGGAAATATTGGGCGGAATACAACGATTGTGCGCTCCAACTATATGCTTCCTGGAAATTCTGAATTTTACAGTCATTCCCTCAAGCTTTGGGAAGGTATGGAGCAGGATTTGAATTTCAACACCATGGTGTCTCAGCGTGGTCAGATCGTTCTTTTTCATTCTGATGGACAGCGGGATGATGCCGTACGTCGTGCCAATGCCATGATAAACCGCGGCGATGATGCAGAGATCCTTAGCACTGCCGAGTTGCGCAAGCATGTGCCCTATCTTGATTTCGACAATAGCCGTTTTCCCATCTATGGTGGGATTATGCAACGTCGAGCAGGTACCGCGCGGCATGATGCTGTGGCATGGGGCTATGCCCGCGGAGCTGATAAGCGTGGTGTGGAACTAATCCAGAACTGCGAAGTCACGGGCATTGATATTGAAAACGGACGTGTCGTAGGGGTGCAGACAACACAAGGGGCGATCAAAGCCAAAAAGGTTGCTATGGTGGCAGCCGGTCGATCCAGCCAGGTTGCGGCCATGGCAGGCATGCGGCTTCCTATTGAAAGCCACATTCTACAGGCCTTCGTCAGTGAGGGATTAAAACCTCTGATCCATCATGTGATCAGTTTCGGTATGGGGCATTTTTATATCAGCCAATCGGATAAAGGCGGTTTGGTTTTTGGTGGTAACCTTGATTACTACGCCTCTTTCGCGGCGCGTGGAAACTTGGCCATGAAGGAACACGTTATGGAGGCTGCAATGGCACTGATGCCCATCATCGGTCAGGCCAAAGTCCTGCGTTCCTGGGGTGGTATCATGGATATGTCACCCGATGGCAGCCCAATCATTGATAAAACTCATATTGAGGGTCTCTATCTGAACTGTGGGTGGTGTTATGGCGGCTTTAAGGCGGTGCCAGCCTCTGGCTTTGGTTTTGCCCATTTGATCGCCACTGATAGCCCGCACCCGACGGCCGCAGGATTTCGTTTGGATCGGTTCCGCTCGGGCTATGGTCTGATGGATGAAGAGGGCACCGGATCTCAGCATAATCTGCATTAGGGTTTGGTGACATGACCATGATAAAACAAGACAATGGAACACAGAAATGAGATTGATCTGTCCGAAATGTGGTGAGCGGGATTTAAAGGAATTCTACTACCAAGGGGACGCTTTGGCGTTGCATCGTCCTGATCCTAGTGCAGAGCCAAAATTGTGGGACGACTACCTCCATAACCGTGACAATCCGACTGGCGTCCGCGAAGATCTATGGTATCATGAAGCGGGGTGCAGTACTTGGATCGTGGTCCGACGTGACACGACAACACATGAGATATTGTCAACAGAAATTGCTGCCATAAGAAAGACCTCAGAGGAGGGTGCGGTGTGAGACTTGATCGCGCAGGGCTGATAGATCGCGCACGCCCTTTGCGCTTCACCTTTGATGGGGTCAGCATGACGGGGTATCAGGGCGATACGCTGGCCTCTGCACTTTTGGCAAATGACGTGTGCCTTGTTGGTCGCTCGTTCAAATATCATCGCCCGCGCGGGATCATGACCGCCGGCAGCGAAGAGCCCAACGCGCTTGTTACAGTGTCTCCGGGGCAGGGACAGGATCCCAACGTGCGTGCTACGACGCTTGAACTTTATAATGGTCTAAGCGCAGAAAGCCAAAACAGATGGCCGACCCTCAATTGGGACCTTCTGTCAGTCATTGATTTTGCTGCGCCATTTTTGGGTGCAGGTTTTTATTACAAGACGTTCATGTGGCCCAAAGCCTTTTGGGAAAGACTATATGAGCCGCTCATCCGACGTGCTGCCGGGTTGGGTGCGTTGAATGGCACTGCCAAGGATAAAACCTACGAAAAGGCTAATGCTTTTTCTGATGTCCTTATCATTGGCGGTGGACCTTCGGGCCTTATGGCGGCGATTCAAGCAGGCAGAGCAGGATTAAATGTGATCATTGCCGACGAAGATGTAACGCTTGGCGGCCGCCTTTTGTCCGATGGGGGCGAGATTAATGGTGCGCCGTCAGAAGAATGGCTTGCGACGGTAAAATCTGAACTGGCGCAGCTTGAAAATGTGCGCATTTTTAACAGGACGACGGTAACGGGTGTTTATGACAATGGCACCTTTGGCGCGTTGGAACGGGTGAGTCATCATATAACCGATCGCCCAAAGGGCTTGGTGCAAGACTGTTTTTGGCGTATTGTCGCCAAACGGACAATCCTCGCTAGCGGCGCTTTAGAACGCTTTATTGCATTTGCCAATAATGACCGGCCTGGCATTATGACAGCAGGGGCTTTGCGAAGTTACATCAATCGCTATGGGGCAGCACCGGGGCGCACCTACACAATCTTTGGCAATAATGACAGTGCTTTTGAAACAGTGTTGTGCCTCCAAGAAGCGGGGCTTCACATCGCGGCTTATGTAGATAGTCGGTCCGACACCACGATCACAGGCGACTTCCCAATCTTTCGTGGTGCAGTTGTATCGAACACTGCCGGGCGGAAAAATTTGCAATCCATAACGGTACGTCATGATGGTGGGGAGGACAAGATATCTACAGATGTTTTAGCAGTGTCTGGCGGTTGGAATCCCACATTGCATCTGAGTTGTCATATGAATGGTCGGCCCATTTGGGATGAGCTGATTCAAAGCTTTGTTCCGCAGGGAGGGGCAATTGCAGGGATGGTCTATGCAGGGGCTTGTGTGGGCCATATGTCAACGGCGGCCTGTTTGCGTTCGGGCTCAGAAAACGCGCTCTCTGTGATAGCGGATTTGGGGGCCAAAGCAGATCCCCGCACCCTTCCTAGTGCAGAAGATAGGCCATATGCCATCAAACCCTTATGGTCGGTTGCATCGCGTACAGGTGTGCGTGCTTGGGTGGATTTCCAAAATGACGTCACGGTCAAAGATATAGAGCAGTCGGTCAGCGAAAACTATCGTTCTGTTGAGCATATGAAGCGATACACGACGCAAGGCATGGCCACCGATCAGGGGAAAAATTCGAATGTTACTGCTATGGCGGTTCTCGCAGATGTGAATGGATGGACCATACCGGAGACCGGAACAACCACCTACCGCCCACCTTTTGTGCCTGTATCAATAGCAGCGATGGGTTTTGAGGGGGCTGGTAAAGGCTTTGCACCTGAACGCTTCGGGTCGACGCATAATTTTATGATGGAGCGAGCGGCTCCTTTGATTGAGGCAGGACTTTGGTATCGGCCAAGTTATTTCCCGCAGCGCGGGGAAAAAACATGGCGCGAGTCCTGTGACCGAGAAGTGTTGTCTGTGCGCAATGCTGTAGGCGTAAGTGACATATCGACTTTGGGAAAAATCGATATAAAGGGTCCGGATGCAGCCAAGTTTTTAGATTTTGTCTATATCAACACTTTTAGCACTATTCCAATTGGTCGCATGAAATATGGATTGATGTTGCGCGAAGACGGTTTTGTCATGGATGATGGCACGACGGCGCGACTTGGGAATACACATTATTTGATGACCACCACTACTGCGGCGGCAAGTCAAGTCATGTGCCACCTTGAATTTGTGCATCAATGCCTGCACCCAGAATGGGATGTCAGTTTAAATTCTGTGACAGAGCATTGGACGCAATTTGCCATCGCGGGTCCTAAAGCGAGACAACTTTTGAATACTGTTTTGGATGAACCCTTAAAGGACGTACAATGGCCTTTTATGAGTTGCGGGGCTGTGAATGTCCTTGGCGTTTGGGGACGCTTGTTTCGGATTTCCTTTAGTGGAGAGTTGGGCTTTGAACTGGCGGTACCGTCACGTTTCGGTGACAGCCTTTTTCGGATTTTGATCGCAAAGGCCGAAGAGTACGGAGGATGCGTTTACGGAATGGAAGCGCTGAATGTCTTGCGCGTTGAGAAGGGCTTTATCACCCATGCGGAAATAGATGGTCGGGTCACCGCTTTGGATTTGGGCCTTCAGCGTCTGTTGAGTCAAAAAAAAGACTGCGTTGGCAAAACGGCATCAGCGCGACCGGGACTGATGGATCCTGAACGCCCCAGCTTGGTGGGGTTGAAAACTGTTGGTACAGTCAAGCAATTGACGGCAGGAGCGCATCTTTTCAATGAGGAAGATCCAGTAAAAAGCGCATATGATCAGGGATTTATTACCTCTGTTGCCTATTCCCCTGTGTTGGAAAGGTACCATGGCTTGGGCTTCCTGAGGCACGGAGAAAATCGCATGGGTGAAAGAGTTCGCATGGTAGATCATCTGCGCGATATCGAAGCCCTGTGCGAGGTGATTCCGACCGTTGCTTTTGATCCAGGAGGAGAGCGCACTCGTGATTAAGCTTACTGCAAAAATGCCCTTCCAGAATCTTTTGCCGCTCAGAATTGGAACGATCACATTGTCAGACGAAACGCCTGCGTTTATGACACTTATCGATTACCCTGATGGATCAGAGGCAGGAGTGTCTGAAGCCCTCAAAAAGGCCCACAGAATACCACTTGCTGCTTTAAACCGAACAACAAGGCACGCGGAAAACCGCTGTATCTGGTTTGGCAAAAATCATCTTTTGTTAGGGCCTGAACCTGATGAGGCGCTTGCAAAGATAGCCCGTCTGACTGATGTTTCTGATGGCTATGCGGTTTTGCGCGCGGAAGGTAAAGATATAGAGGTGGCATTGGCCCGCCTTGTACCAATTGATCTTGCGTTGTCACACTTTAAAATTGGCCATACGGCAAGAACATTGGTCCACAACATGCATGCTGCAGTGATTCGGGTTTCCAATTGTGCCTTTCAGATCATAGTCTTCCGATCTATGGCGCAAACACTCATGCACGATCTGATGCGTGCCATGAGATCAGTTGATGCAAGGGCCTCCCTTTTGAAGCGATAGAGTGCCAAGGATATGGTCG
Organism: uncultured Alphaproteobacteria bacterium; assembly: GCA_913051655.1. Taxonomy (GTDB): domain Bacteria; phylum Pseudomonadota; class Alphaproteobacteria; order Rhodobacterales; family Rhodobacteraceae; genus LFER01. The sequence continues at coordinate 64,692 of CAJXHI010000011.1, read as the reverse complement.
CAGCACCAAGCTGGGTCTGGACTTTGGCTTTAAGAGCCCTGATATTTGACAAATGAGTCTGCCTCCTGGATTTCTTGAAGAATTGCGCTCGCGTGTGAGCCTCACCTCTTTAATAGGGCGCACTGTGCAATGGGATCAGCGAAAATCCAACCAAGCCAAAGGGGACATGTGGGCGCCTTGCCCCTTTCATCAGGAAAAGACGGCCTCCTTTCATGTTCTGGATAAAGAAGGTTATTATTACTGCTTTGGCTGTCATGCCAAAGGGGATGCGATCACCTTTTTAAGAGAAACTGAAAATCTTAGCTTTTTGGAGGCTGTCGAAGAGATTGCGCGTCAGGCTGGTATGACGCTTCCTGCACGTGATCCAGGCTTGCAAAAGCAAATGGATACTCACAGCGTTCTTTCTGAGGTCATGGAAAAGGCGGTGCGCTATTTTCGCATGATGCTCAAGACACATACAGGACGCGAGGCTGTTCTCTATCTGGAGCGTCGGGCTTTGAACGAGAAAACGCAGGTTCGCTTTGATATCGGCTATGCGCCAAATCGTAGACAGGATTTGCTCGAAGCCTTGACAGATCAGGGTGTGCGCGAAGAACAATTGATCGAATGTGGGCTTTGTATTGCGCCTGAAAGTGGTGGAACGCCTTATGATCGTTTTCGCGACAGAATTATGTTTCCGATTCGTGATTCACGGGGTCGCTGCATTGCTTTTGGTGGACGTGCAATGGACGAAAACGCAAGCGCTAAATACCTCAATTCACCTGAGACCGTTTTGTTTGACAAGGGGCGGTCACTTTATAATATTAGCCCTGCGCGATCAGCGCTGGGTAAGAAGCATCCATTGATAGTAAGCGAAGGTTATATGGATGTGATCGCATTATCGCAGGCGGGATTTGAGACGGCTATTGCGCCACTTGGAACAGCAATTACGGAAAACCAGTTGCAGATGATGTGGCGCCTTCATCCCGAACCGGTGGTGGCATTGGATGGGGATGCAGCAGGAATGCGTGCGGCATATCGGTTGATTGATGTTGCTTTGCCTCAGATTGACGCAAACCGTGCGTTACGCTTTGTGCTGATGCCTGAGGGACAGGACCCAGATGACGTTATTCAAGCTGGCGGCGCTGGTGCATTCCAAGCCCTTCTTGACGATGCGCTTCCGATGGTCGACCTCATGTGGCGGCAAGCAAGTGAGGGGCAGAATTTTGACAGCCCAGAGCGCAAATTCGCGCTGGAAGTTGTGCTGCAAAACAAAACGCGCTTGATAAAAGATGCTGGGCTGCGCCGCAATTATGAAACAGCACTGCGTGAAAAAAGATGGTCTTTTTTTCGGTCACAAGCCTCAACCAATTACGCCACGCCGTCGAAAAGAGCTTTGCGGGCAGAACCTGTTACACAAATGACCAAAGCGTCCCGCCTCGCTGCGCGTGAGGGATTTTCCGCAGGCCATTTGAAGGAATCGATTATCGTTGCGGCTCTGATCAATTGCCCAAAGGCCGTTGAGAGTATGGTCGATGACCTGCAAGGATTTGACTTTCATACATCCGAATATGGCGAAGTTCTAAGAGTGCTCTGCCTCAACTTACCACAGACTAGAGAGGATGCAGAGACACAAGTTTCCGAGGCTGTAGGAAAAAAAGTTCTCGAAATGCTCTGGTCGGAGAACCTTGTGCATGTGACACCCTGTATCAAATACCCCGAAGACGTCGAGATGACCGTTATAACGGTGCAGGCTGAATTGCAGAAGCTGGCCGTTGAAAGAGGACTGGCAGCGGAATTAGAAGAGGTATCCCGTGGAGCGGGACAGGGCATAGATGATACGAGTGTGTGGCGTATTACCCGCGCGGTTGAGGCTAAAAACAACGCTTTAGAGCCAACGTCCGAAGATCAGGCGTCTTATAATACGGCTGAGAATGGCGCACGCATAAATCGCTTGGAAAAAGACGGATGGGACAAATTGCTCTCTGAAATATCGTTTTCAAAAGAAAAAAAGTGAATCTCGGTGAGGAAATACTAATTAAATGAGTCTAAAGAGGTACCCGAATCACTTTTTTGCTTTATTGATTCGAAATCACGAATCACCTCTTCTCGTATAGGAGCGCTGGATGGCTGCTAAAGATATCGAAGATCGCAAGTCTGACGACCAAGACGCGGAAATCTCATTAGACATGAGCCAAGCCGCGGTCAAAAAGATGATCGCAGAGGCGAGAGAGCGTGGTTACATTACCTATGATCAGCTCAATCAAGTGCTTCCCCCCGATCAAGTGTCGTCTGAACAAATAGAAGATGTGATGTCAATGTTGTCTGAAATGGGCATTAACATCATCGAAGACGAAGAGGTCGAAGAAGAGGATAAGGGTGCAACAGACCTCGTGGCCGCGTCAGGCCCCAAGGAAGTCGCTCTTTCCAGTAATGAGAATGAAAAGCTCGATCGAACCGATGATCCTGTACGCATGTATTTGCGCGAAATGGGATCCGTGGAATTGCTGTCTCGTGAAGGCGAAATTGCAATAGCCAAGCGGATTGAAGCAGGCCGTAACACGATGATTTTAGGCCTTTGCGAAAGCCCTCTCACATTCCAAGCAATTACTATTTGGCGTGATGAACTTTTGAACGAAGACATTTTGCTTCGCGATGTCATCGATCTTGAAGCCACTTTTGGCAATCAGATAGGTGAGGAGGATGATCAGGCACCTGTTATTGACACCAATGTGGTGGCAGTTGGTCAATCAAAAGCGCAGGATGAACCCGAATTGGATGCAGACGGAAATCCGATTATTCCGGATGACGATGACGAAGATGAACACTCTAACATGTCTCTTGCTGCGATGGAGGCAACGCTTAAGCCCCAAGTTTTGGAAACCTTGGAACGGATCGCGCAGGATTATTCTAAACTTTCTGAAATGCAGGATTTGCGTATTTCTGCCACGCTGAATGAAGATGGCAGTTTTACGGAAGAGGATGAAAACACCTACCAAGCGCTGCGATCAGAAATCGTAGAACTAGTTAACGAACTGCACCTTCATAATAATCGTATCGAAGCGTTGATTGATCAGTTGTACGGAATTAACCGCCGGATCATGCAGATTGATAGCGCAATGGTAAAATTGGCCGATCAGGCACGGATTAATCGCCGTGAGTTTATCGACGAATACCGCGGCAACGAATTGGATCCTAACTGGCTTGACCGGATGTCGGAAAAAAAAGGGCGTGGATGGCAGATGTTCATTGAACGCTCTTTTGACAAAGCGAAAGAATTGCGCGCGGATATGGCTCAAGTAGGTCAATATGTGGGGTTGGATATTTCCGAATTCCGCCGCATTGTGTCACAGGTTCAAAAGGGTGAAAAAGAAGCTCGCCAAGCGAAAAAAGAAATGGTTGAGGCCAACCTGCGCCTAGTTATTTCTATTGCAAAGAAATATACTAATCGTGGTCTTCAGTTTCTCGACCTGATCCAGGAGGGTAACATTGGTCTGATGAAAGCGGTTGATAAATTTGAATATCGCCGTGGCTACAAATTTTCGACCTACGCGACGTGGTGGATCCGTCAGGCGATCACGCGCTCTATTGCTGATCAAGCGCGCACGATCCGCATTCCGGTTCATATGATTGAAACTATCAATAAGTTGGTGCGTACTGGACGCCAAATGCTTCATGAAATTGGACGGGAACCAACGCCTGAGGAATTAGCCGAAAAGCTTCAAATGCCGCTCGAAAAAGTACGCAAGGTGATGAAAATCGCCAAAGAGCCTATTTCGTTGGAAACGCCCATCGGCGATGAAGAAGATAGCCAACTGGGTGATTTCATCCCGGATGGTAATGCGGTCCTTCCACTGGACAGCGCGATTCAGGAAAATCTAAAGGAAACAACAACGCGTGTTCTATCCTCCTTAACTCCGCGTGAAGAGCGTGTTTTACGCATGCGCTTTGGTATTGGTATGAACACCGATCATACGCTTGAAGAGGTGGGTCAACAATTCAGTGTGACCCGCGAACGCATCCGTCAGATCGAGGCCAAGGCTCTGCGCAAACTGAAGCATCCGTCGCGTTCTCGTAAGTTAAGGAGCTTCTTGGATCAATAGGTCGTCCTGTTCACAAACTCGGCATTAATTTGTGATGCGGGTGCTAACGATAACCTGCAGTGCCAAGGCGATTTAGGCAGACGGATAGAATCCTTGAGTAACGTTTGTGTAAAAAATACAGAAAGATCTGGCTGTACTTTAGATTTGTTGCTTCTGTTTAGTTAGATTCTTTGTACAGTCTATTTGATTCCTATAAGAAGTGAGTGCGACGATGAACAAGGTATTTTATTCTATAAATATCGCTCTGCGCTGTACAAACTCGCCAAGGATATTTCACTTTGGCTACGAGAGAAAGATAACGGGCTTTTGACACTTTTCTCTTAGCAGTCTTCGGCGAGCTTGCTCATTTAGAAAAACGTGTATCTGGAGGTTCAAGAGGATTAAGATACATTTTTAAACGTTTGGTGGGTGCCACTAGCTAATGGTTGGCAAATGTCTTATCTGCGTCTTCTAATGAGCGGCCAGATGTTATGCCCGCGCATATAAAAGCAGTTTGATTGCCAAAATCTGCTTAGCTTCCCGTTCACAATGGAAAATTATACCTAGGCTGATAGCATGGGGTGTATCTTTTTGAACATTGAGACCCTCCACAACAGCAATATATGTATGCAGATCTACTTCTCGAGAGCAGTAATTAATCTTTGTTTCAAACCAAATAGAGATGTCTGTTGTGGTGATTAAGAAAACTCTAAGGCAGATTAGAAAAAATTACGATGCAGATAGCTTGATTAAATTTACTTACAGTTACATGGTTAACTGTAAGTCGTGACGTAACAATGCATTTTGGGATTTTTGATGAGCTTTAATACAAATTTCAAAATGGGTTTGCGCGAGCTGGACATTATTGAGGTGTCGCTTCGTCAGCGTTTGAACGAGTTGTCCAAATCCACAAGTAAAGATCATCATCTTGAGATGTCTGAAATTCGCGGTGTTTTGGGAAACCTGCACAACCAGAAGGTTTGGTATCGACCAAAATCGTCTGTGTACGTCGGGGGTTAGTGCATAAGGGGTATTAGTGTCAATCAATTGATTTATTGAGAATGCTCGAGTTTTCTTTCGCGCTGATTAAAATCCTTTTATGTTTAGACTCGTCAATGTTATATGCTTTTAACAGTGGTCACACAACTCAAACCTTAACACAAGGATTGCCTCGAAATGAAATTTTTAAGCTTTATCAGACACGGCAAACCGACATTCGGTGCGGTAAGTGGGCAGGGAATTATTCCCCTCGGGGGACGCTTTGACCGCACAGTGAACACTTTGCGCGAAGCGATTGAACAGTCTAGTCTAGAAGACGCCGCAGCTTATGCACGGCAGCGTGATCCCGAACTGGCTTGGTCTGATGTGACACTGCTTCCGGTTATTCCTGACCCATTGAAGATACTGTGCATAGGATTGAATTATCAAAAACACAAAATTGAAACGGGTCGTCCGGATGCAGATCATCCAACGGTCTTCACACGTTTTGCAGATTCTCAGGTCGCGCATGGCCAACCGATGGTTAAACCGGCGTCGTCAGAACGATTTGATTTCGAAGGCGAAATGGCGATCATTATCGGACGGGGTGGGCGCAACATTGCCATGCTAGATGCCCTCGATCACATCGCGGGCTATGCGTGTTACAATGATGGAAGCGTACGCAATTGGCAACGTCACACGTCGCAATTTATTCCGGGGAAAAATTTTCCTGCTACCGGAGGCTTTGGGCCCTATATGGTGACGCCGGACGAAGTTGGTGATTACAAAACCCTTCCTATTCAGACCCGTTTGAACGGAGAGATTATGCAGGATGCATCACTTGCAGACCTTATTTTCCCGCTTGAGGAGCTTATTAGTTATTGCTCTGCCTTTACACCCCTCTCGCCGGGCGACGTGATTGTTACGGGTACCCCAGGCGGTGTAGGGGATCGACGTGATCCACCGGTCTATATGTTTCCTGGCGATGTGATTGAGGTGGATATTGGGCGCGTTGGCACATTAGTAAACCCCATCATTGATGAGCTAAAGATATAACCGCAATCAATCTATGTTCAACGCGCACTTTTAAAGGCCGTGCAGTTCTTTTTTCTCAAAGAGCTCCGGTAGAGAAAGATGAAGCATTTGCGCTGCCAAATCATAATCATCCTGCGCTGCAGTTATTGCGGCAGCGATGACTTCTTTCTCAACAGATTTTAAATGGTCAGCGATAATAAGCTTTCCGTTAGATACAAAGAACGAACGATAATCTGTCACAGACTCGACAGGTGACAACGCTTTAGACAAAGAGGCCGATGACTGTGTATCTTTGTGAAGCCTCTGGCGACTTTGCTCTCTCAAAACCTTTTGCACTTGCTGAGCTGTGATTGGCGCGCCATTGGCACGAATCATAAGGCATTCAACGACGTTGCGAAGTTGACGGATATTCCCGGGCCATGGGAACGTTTTGAGCAACCAAATAGCATCTTTTTCGATAGCAAATTCACCGCTATCTCCCAAAACGACTGATAGCTGCTGTGCAAGATGGAAGATTAGCTTTTCAATATCTTCGGAGCGATCGCGCAGCGCAGGAATGCGAATAGGAAAGGCACTGATACGAAAAAACAGGTCGGATCGGAATGTTTTGGTCACAACTTGTTTGTAGAGGTTTTTGTGCGTTGCGCACACAAGGCGAAAATCTACCGCCACCTCACGAGATGATCCCACCGGCGTAAAGGTTTTTGTTTCCAATGCCCGCAATAACTTGGACTGAAGAGCCTGTGGCATGTCCCCAATTTCGTCCAAAAACAATGTACCATTGTGTGCCTGTTCAAATTTTCCCTTGTGAGATTTGCTGGCACCTGTGAAAGCACCTTTTTCGTAGCCGAATAGCTCCGCCTCAAGCAAACTGTGCGGTATGGATGCACAGTTGACAGATACCAATTTCCCAGAGCGCCCCGATAACTCTGAAAGAGATTGTGCGACAAGCTCTTTGCCCGACCCGCTGGGCCCCAATATTAAAACCGGTATATTGTGTTCTGCAACATCAATTACCGATTTGCGCAACGCCATCATGGCATCTGACGTACCAACAATGAGACGCGACAAATTATTTATAAAAGACATCGTGGACCTCTTTTCAAAACCTACCGTCGATAGCCTCGTGGCTCCCATTCTAACGACAGGATACCATGTCTTCATATATGAAAAATACCTGATTTTCGTCCAAAGAGAATTAGCCAGTCAGGATATAAGTAAGTCCCTTTTGTATTTCAAATAGACGTCCGTCTAGGGGTCGGTGGGTTTTTCGAAAAGATTGGAATTTACAATCTTTGAATTAAAAAAAAACTCACGTGCGAAGCTTCGTTTCAAGTGCGGCTTCTTCGCGCAAAATCTGAAGAACGACTTTGGAATAGCTAGGGCGTCTCAAAGACGCTATTTCAAGGGCTTTTGGTGTAATATCGCGACTTTCCAACTTGGGTTTTTCGTCAAAAAACTGCTTCCAAGCTGTGCCGCAGGAATTACATACGACCATGCGCGCTGCCTTTGGTACACTCGCGGTGGGAATTCGGTACCCTTCACGGCAAGTGGGACAAAATATTTCCATAAAAATGCCTCCAGCAGCTTTGAGGATTTCAACTCATAGGTTCATTAACGGTTGATTTATGTGATTCAAAAGGGGCGCAAAAAGCGAAAAACATAGCTTTTTAAGCCCAGTTGCTAACCTTAAAGTGCTTTTTTATATTCTTGCGTATAGAAAAATTGACGGCGTTAAAATAATTAATAAGTGTTTATTACATGCTTGTGATAGCCTTGTGCACTGCTTTCTGATGTAATGTCATACTTTGAAAGGTAGCAGCAATAAGGCTAATTTATGATAATTTCGCAGTAACACTATTTGCAAAATTCAATGGTCAAACCACTTGTTTCTCTATAGGTATTGGACTGTTCATACGTTATTGGAAGGGACCATTTGGCATGAATTTTGGCAAGGGACATCATCTTCATCTGATCGACGGATCTGCATTCATTTTTCGCGCTTATCATGCCTTGCCACCATTAACACGAAAATCTGACGGCTTGCCAATTGGCGCAGTTAGCGGGTTTTGTAATATGTTGCAGCGTTATGTAGAGAGCAACCATGGTGCTAATGCCCCGACCCATGTCGCCGTCATTTTTGACAAAGGAAGTCACACATTTCGTAACGAACTTTATCATCAATACAAAGCCAATCGTGATGAAATGCCCGAAGATCTACGGCCTCAGATACCACTGACGCGTCAGGCAACCTTGGCCTTTAATATCTCGTGTGAAGAGATCGAAGGATATGAAGCTGATGATATAATTGCAACCCTTGCCGTGCAAGCTTGTGAAGCGGGGGGGTGTGTAACGATCATAAGTTCTGACAAAGATCTTATGCAATTGGTGGGCAGCGGCGTTGAAATGTATGACGCGATGAAAAACCGTACCATTGATCGGGACGGAGTATTTGAAAAATTCGGTGTCTTCCCAGAACGGGTTGTGGATATACAGGCATTGGCTGGTGACAGCGTCGATAATGTCCCAGGCGCGCCGGGCATTGGCGTTAAAACAGCGGCTCTTTTGATCAATGAATTTGGTGATCTTGAAACGCTTTTGCGAAGAGCAGGAGAGATCAAACAGCCCAAACGTCGTGAAACTCTGATTAAATACGCCGAGCAAATTAGATTGTCCAAAAAACTTGTGACTTTAGATACTCAAACCCCACTTGAGTTTACGCTTGATGACCTTGAGGTGCGCGAGCCGGAGCCAGAAATACTTTTGAATTTTCTGAAGGATATGGAGTTACGCACCCTCACCCGCCGTATTGCCGATAAATTAGGCATGGACGTACCGGTTATTGAGGAATCTACGCAGGTGGAATCAGCAGAGAATGCTCTGCCCGCTGTTCCTTTCGATGCAAGCGAATATCAAGCTCTGCGCAGCATGGAGGCGCTGGAACAATGGATTAGCCAGATTAACGAAAGTGGATATGTGGCGGTTGATACTGAAACCACATCACTTGATGAAATGCGCGCAGAACTGGTCGGTATTTCGCTTTGTGTTGAGGCAGGGGAAGCTTGTTACATCCCGCTGACTCACAAAGTCGATGGGGGCGATAATCTTTTTGGAAGCGCAGTACTTGCTGAAGACCAATTGCCGCTGGAGGATGTCTTGCGGGCGCTGAAACCTGTTTTGGAAAACCCAGCGGTTTTGAAAATTGGGCAGAATATGAAATATGACTCGAAAATTTTTGCGCGTCACGGGATCACGTTGGCCCCGATTGATGACACGATGTTGATATCATATGCGCTTCACGGGGGATTACATGGTCACGGAATGGATGCTTTATCGGAAAGATATCTATCCCATGATACTATTCCCATTAAACCACTTTTGGGCAGTGGAAAATCCGCAATCACCTTTGACAAGGTCAGCATCAGCGATGCGACGCCCTACGCTGCAGAAGATGCAGATGTAACTCTCCGCCTGTGGCAAACGCTGAAACCGCGTCTCCATCAAACTCGCGTAACGCGGGTTTATGAAACGCTCGAAAGACCCCTTGTCCCGATTCTGGCCAAAATGGAAATGACTGGTATTAAAGTCGATCGTGATACGTTGTCGCGCATGTCAAATACATTTGCTCAAAAAATGGCTGAACTGGAGGCTGAAATTCAAGAGATGGCCGGTGAAAGCTTCAACGTCGGAAGTCCCAAGCAATTGGGCGAGATAATGTTTGACAAGCTCGGCTATGAAGGCGGTAAAAAAGGCAAAACGGGAGCCTATGCTACGGGTGCGGATGTCCTTGAGGATCTAGCGATGATCCACAATTTGCCCAAACGTGTTTTGGACTGGCGTCAATTGAGCAAATTGAAATCCACCTATACAGATGCTTTGCAGGATCACATCAATCCTAATACTGGACGTGTGCACACATCTTATTCGATTGCGGGGGCCAACACTGGGCGGCTCGCCTCGACCGATCCTAATTTACAGAACATCCCTGTGCGCAGTGAAGACGGGCGGCGCATCAGAGAGGCTTTTGTCGCTGAGGAAGGCAAAGTACTCGTCAGTTTGGATTACAGCCAGATCGAATTGCGCATAATGGCCCACGTGGCAGGGATACAAAGCCTGAAACAAGCGTTTCGTGATGGGTTGGATATTCATGCGATGACAGCATCTGAAATGTTTGATGTACCCCTCAATCGGATGACCGCTGACATTCGTCGGAAGGCAAAGGCTATCAATTTTGGCGTGATATACGGGATTTCGGGTTTTGGCCTCGCACGAAACCTACGCATTCCACGCGCAGAGGCGCAAGGCTTTATAGATCGCTATTTTGAACGTTTTCCGGAAATCCGTGAATATATGCACAGAACGGTCGAATTTGCCAAGAAACACAACCGAGTTGAAACACTCTTTGGTCGAGTGATTCACACGCCTGAGATAAACGCGAAAGGTCCAACAGCGGGATTTGCAAAACGCGCTGCCATTAATGCTCCCATTCAAGGGGCGGCTGCGGATATTATCCGCCGCGCAATGGTACGTATGCCAGAGGCGATTGCCCACTTGTCTGCCAAAATGCTTTTGCAGGTCCATGATGAACTGCTGTTCGAAGTAGATTCAGATGCGGTAGACCCTTTGATCGACAGCGTAAGGGCCGTGATGGAGGGGGCCGCAGAACCGGTTCTGCGTTTGGATGTTCCTCTGGTGGTTGATGCAGGAAAAGGTACCAATTGGGCTGAGGCCCATTGATCGTTGAATATAAGACATACTTCGTAAATAGTGGCTTTGAATTTAATTTTTTTGAGATCGTAAGTCGCAGAAAGTAGAATGTCGGATGATCTGTCTCGCAAACTGATTGAGCTTACGATTTCTGAGAATTGCGATCATACCTACCCGCTTTGTAGCTCTAATCTTACAAATTATTTGAAGTTCAAAGAAAAAAACCGGAGCCATATTTCATAGCGCAACGGTGACCAAACTAAGAATAGTTTATAAACTTTTTTTAAGCCATATTCTGTTTTTAAGATTGAAGGAATTTAGCTAATTTTTGTTCAAGTGATCTGATTTCAATCGGCTTTGCAAGATAATCATCCATACCTGCATCCACACATTCGTTTTCATCGCCCTTCAACGCATTTGCAGTAATGGCAATGACTGGAAGTCGTGGTTTTGATCGCTCCTCTTCCCAAAGCCGCCCGTCACGTACCATTTCAAAACCGTCTTTGATGGGCATGTTGCAGTCGGTCAGAATGGCATTGTATCCACCGCTTTGCCAAAGTTTCAAACCGTCTTCTCCATTTTCGGCAGCATCAGCAGCATAGCCCAACACCTCCAACTGTTTGAGCAAAACAATCCGGTTTATTGCGTTATCTTCTACTATCAGAAGTTTGATATCTCCCTGTGGTTTTTCTGGCTGCTGTGGAGTATCCAATTCTGTAACAGGTGCTGTGTATGTGGAGCTATTGCTATCCGTAAGTAAATAAAGGGCTGCGAACATTTCTGAATGCAGGACAGGGTTTGACTGGATGCGGATCACATTGGGTTCTAGTCGCCCGAATTTTTCCGTTCTTTTGTGCGAAAATAAAATAAATGAGGGGTTTTCCGCTTGTTTCTGGATGTGGCTTTTCCAGTATTCAATCTCGTTGTCTTCTTCGGAGTGGAGACAGTAAATTTGATTTTGCTTAGTTCTATCAATAATAGGCAAGCCATTATCTAAAAGTGGAGGTTCAACGAAAGTCATCCCCATTTTTTTAAGGCTTGCAGAAAAATGCCAGAGGCGAACCTGATTGAGGCCTTTGACATAAACGATATTCAACTTTTTGAGATTTGTGTTTTTCGGGGACGATGACAAAGCCTGCAGCGGTAAGAAAATACAGACCTTTGTGCCTTTGCCAACAGTGCTGGTGGTTAGAATTTCTCCGCCCATCTGCTGCACAAGTCGTTTTGTAATTGTAAGCCCAAGCCCTGTTCCGTCCACCCGGCGGCTTGTGGTCATTTCACCCTGAATAAATGGCTGAAAGAGTTTATTTTGCAAATCTTCTGTCATGCCAATGCCTTCGTCTTCTATTTGAAGGATCAGATTGCCGTTCGTGCTCGGTTTGAGGCAAATATAAACCCATCCCGTGCAACCAATTAAATCATCTGCGGTATATTTAATAGCGTTGCTCAAAACGTTCAGAATGATTTGCCGTAATCGCCCAGGATCTGCCAATGTCCATTGTGGGACATCTGGATCTATACAGAGTGCAAGACGCACTCCATTCTGATCTGCCATGGTTTGAAGGGTCACCACCGCCCCTTCGACGATGGACCGGAGCTCTGTTTTTGACGCCTGAATATCAAATTCTGCTCGGTCGATTTGGTTCGCATCCAGTATATCATCAATAATGCGTAACAATGAAAACGAGGAATTACGGATTATCTCAACCGCCCGTTTTTGTTCCTCAGATTGGAGCAGTATTTCCATGACTTCAATCATTCCCACAATTCCGCTTATTGGAGTGCGAATTTCATGGCTCATAGTGGCGAGAAACTCGTGCTTTTTCTTAAAGGCCAGTTGCGCCTTTTTATTGGCCAGATAAAGGTCCTGCGAGGTGCGCGAGGTGACATAGGCAAAGATGCCAATTACGACGACCAAAGATGTGCCAACTGTGACCTGAATTGCTCTGTTCAAAATGTCTATATCGATCGCGGACGGCAACAATGGGATTCCAAAGATGGCCATAGACGCGCCTACGACACCAAAGGACATACAAAATACCCAAAGCAAAACTGGTAGAAAAAATGAAATATATAAAAGGTACGGTTCTTTTTCTCGAGAAAAGATCAAAAAAGGCAGTGCAATGAGGATTAAGAACAAGAGATCCCTGTCTTCGCCCGGATTTGCAAACGGAAGGGCCAAAACAATTGCTAAATTACAGCTTAAGACCCAAACAACACGCGCAAATTTATGTTGTTTGATCCGAAATAAAACAAGAGCGATCAGAAGGCTTATTGAGAATAAGCTACATCTGATCGTCCCAACAGTATCTTCAAGTAATGCAAAATTAACACTCAATATAGATGAAATCAGGAAAAAAAAAACCGTTACATAGTAAGAGATGTGGACCTTGCGACTGAGATCGTGGCTTGCCTGAGAAAGCCCCTGCACCGCTGGAAGATTACTCAATTTCAAATAATTCAACATAGTCACAGTGCTGATTTTAACTTGTCCACCGGGATAAGATATTCAAATTCTATTTTTTTGAACATTGCTTAACTCGGCAAACGATTGGAAAGAATGGTTTGAATTTTTCCCAAAAAATTTAAGTTGCAGTACGCATGCTACGGTAAAGTTCTATAATTTTGAGTTCCAGTACAAGGGGAAAATAATTAAAATCAAAAATCGTGATAGAAATATCGCTTTGAAGTATGATCTTTCGAAATTTCTAGAATTTTATAATCGCGAATTTTTCTTTGATTTTGACTATATGTTTTGGCAATGACATGTAATAGTTAGTAAAGAATTGAGAAATCTCGTGATTATAGATAATCTACAATACGCAAATTGGTCAGAAAAAATCTTTAGGGAAATGCGTGAAGGGGGCGTAGATGCAGTCCACGTGACTATTGCATATCATGAGAATTTTCGCGAAACCGTATTGAATTTTGAGGCATGGAACAGATGGTTTGAACGCCATCCAGATCTGATCACGAAGGGCCTTTGGGCAGAAGACATTGACAGAGCGCGTCAAACAGGGCGTACGGCTATTTTCTTTGGGTTTCAAAACCCCAGTCCAATAGAAGATGACATAGGCTTAGTAGAAATTGTGCATAGTTTGGGTGCGCGGTTTATGCAATTGAGCTACAATAATCAATCGCTTTTGGCCACTGGCTGTTATGAAGCTAATGATCCCGGTATCACGCGCATGGGACGTCAGGTTATTAAGGAAATGAACCGTGTTGGACTTGTGGTGGATATGAGCCATTCAGCAGATCGTTCAACAATAGAGGCCGCAGAAATTTCTGAACGGCCTATCGCAATAACGCATGCCAATACCCACGACTGGCAGCCGGCTTTGCGTAACAAACGCCACGAGGTTATCAAGGCTGTGACCGAGGCGGGAGGGATGTTGGGCTTTTCACTTTATCCACATCACCTCAAAGATAAATCTGATTGCACATTACAAAGTTTTTGTGAAATGGTCGCTCGCGCCGCAGAGCTCTATGGTGTTGAACATTTGGGCCTTGGCTCAGACCTTTGTCAGGATCAACCAGACAGTGTTGTTGAATGGATGCGAGTGGGCCGCTGGAGCAAAGAGATTGATTATGGAGAGGGTTCAGCCAGTAATCCTGGCTTTCCATCCATGCCTTTTTGGTTTCAGGGAAATAATGATTTTTCCAATATCTCCCAAGGTTTACGCGATATAGGTTTTTCTCAGAACGATGTCGATTGCCTTATGGGTCGGAATTGGTATAGGTTTTACCGAGATAATTTCATACCTCGCTCCCAGGCTTAGCTCAACGTGCCCATATCAAAGTTTAGATGTTTTGCAACGGTGAATATATCCTTGTCGCCGCGTCCGCACATGTTCATACAGATGATATGATCCTTAGGAAGATCCGGAGCGATCTTCATCACATGGGCCATTGCGTGGCTGGGTTCTAGGGCAGGAATAATACCTTCTAGCTCACAGCAAAGCTGAAATGCTTCAAGCGCCTCATTATCCGTGATTGAAACATACTTCGCCCGTCCAATGTCATGAAGCCATGCGTGTTCAGGTCCAATTCCAGGATAATCCAAGCCAGCAGAAATGGAAAAGCCTTCTAATATCTGACCATCGTCATCCTGTAGAAGATAAGTCCGGTTCCCATGCAAAACACCGGGTCGTCCCCCTGTCAGAGAGGCGCAATGTTCCATTTTATCCGTGACGCCCTTGCCGCCAGCTTCAACTCCGATGATATTAACCTTCATATCATCCAAGAACGGATGAAACAGTCCCATCGCATTTGATCCCCCACCAATTGCGGCGATTAAAGTATCAGGATAACGCCCCTCAGCAGCGGACATCTGATCTTTGACTTCTTTACCTATTATGGATTGAAAGTCCCGTACCATCGCAGGGTAGGGGTGTGGACCGGCCACTGTTCCGATACAATAAAATGTATCTCGCACATTGGTCACCCAATCGCGCAAAGCGTCATTCATTGCATCTTTAAGCGTGCCGCGCCCTGAGGTGACCGGAACAATTTCTGCCCCTAAAAGACGCATGCGAAATACATTGGGAGCCTGGCGTTCAACATCATGTGCGCCCATGTAAACAACGCATTTTAGCCCGAATTTGGCACAGACTGTGGCGGTTGCAACACCGTGCTGACCTGCGCCTGTTTCTGCGATAATTCGGTTTTTTCCCATGCGCCGCGCAAGAATAATCTGACCCAGAACATTGTTGATTTTATGTGCGCCTGTATGATTAAGCTCATCACGTTTCATGTAAACTTTTGCCCCGCCAAGGTGGTTTGTCAGGCGTTCGGCGGAGTAAAGCGGGCTTGGACGTCCTACATAATGCGTCCAGAGGTCATTCATTTCAGCCCAAAAGCTTTGGTCGGTTTTGGCGACCTCATACTGACGCTCTAATTCAAGGATCAGAGGCATCAGCGTTTCTGATACAAAGCGTCCGCCAAATTTTCCAAAACGGCCTGTTTCATCAGGTCCAGTCATATAACTATTAAAAAGCTCGTTGGGCATGAAACTCTCCGGAAAAACAAAACCGTTATACTATCTACTTTGTTTGTGTGTGATGGTAAAGCAAATGAAGCGCCAAAATTATAGCACCCTTGATTTTGCATTTTTTATGAAGGCCTTGATTTTGGCTGGGTCTTTTTCACCTGGCTGATGCTCCACTGCGCTGGATACATCAACTTGCGATGCACCTGTCATGTAGAGCGCCTGCGCCACATTGTCTGCCGTCAAGCCTCCAGCCAGCATCCACGGGGCAGAAATTGTTTCCTCGCTCAAAAGTGTCCAGTCAAAAGTAAGCCCATTACCGCCGGGCAATTGCGCCCCTTTGGGTGGTTTTGCATCGATCAATAGTTGGTCGGCAATTCCGATATAATGCTCCAAAACATCAAGATCACTTTTTTCAGAAATACCAACTGCTTTCATCACAGGCAAACCTGTTTTCGCTTTGATCTCTGCAACGCGCGCTGGTGTTTCCTTGCCCTGTAATTGAAGCATATCAATAGCGCCCCAACGCATTATGTCATCTAAAAATCCGCTATCCGCATCCACTACAAGTCCGACTTTGACCACCTTTTCAGGAATATATTCTGCAAGTTTCGCGTTTTCCTGAGGTGTCACATAACGCGGAGATTTTGCAAAGAATACGAATCCGACGTAATCTGCGCCCCCCGCTGTTGCCGCTTGCACTGTTTCTGCAGTTTTCAAGCCGCAGATTTTGACTTTGACATCGGATGTCATGGCTTATGTGGTTTCATCCAAGAGCGCTAAGACATCATCCTGACCTTCGTATTTTTCACCCTTGATGTTTCGTAATTCCCGCTCCGCGCGGCGGAGTTGACGGCTTTTACGGGCCACTTCAGCACGGTACTTGTGTTCGCGAATCCACTCCCAGACAAAACCAATCAGCACACCAAATATGATACCTCCAAAGAAAATAACATAGACTGGCAATGAAATTGAGAAGTTTAAACCGAAAAATCCAAGTTCCGCAGGGACCAGATTAAGTTCCGTAATTGACCGATTTGCGACTGCTACGAGTACCAAAACGGTCGTAAGGCTTCCGTAGAAAACGTAAGAAATATATCGCATTGATCAGGAGTTTCCGTTTAAACGATCTCTCAAGAGCTTACCGGTTTTGAAAAAGGGTACGCTTTTGGCGCTTACGTCCACTGGTTCGCCTGTACGCGGGTTACGACCAACGCGCGCGTCCCTCTGCTTTACGGAAAATGCACCAAAGCCACGAAGCTCAACCCGTTCTCCTCGCGCCATAGCGTCGGTGATTTGTTCGAAAATGGCATTCACGATACGCTCAACATCGCGTTGAAATAGATGCGGATTTTCCTCCGCGATAGTTTGAATAAGCTCGGAACGTATCATTTTATCTCCTAATGCCAAACACTGCATTAATAGTTCAAACTATAGAAACTATCGCGGCGTTGGGAAACTCTTTGTTTTTTTTAGGGCGGAATTTTGAAACAAAAGATGTAAAAAATGTGCTTTTTTTTGCCTGAGACAGGCATTGGGCAGCATGGTCGCTTGTAATAAGAAGCAATAATCATAACTAAGATGGGTAAGACTGGTAGGCTGCCGAATCAATAAGCGACAAAAAAACCCGCTAACAACCAGCGGGTTTTTTTAAATGTTATGATTTCCGAGAACTCTTACTCATCACCCTTCAGCGCTGCTCCAAGGATATCGCCTAGTGAAGCGCCAGAGTCAGAAGATCCGTATTGCTCAACGGCCTCTTTTTCTTCTGCAATTTCACGTGCTTTAATGGATAGACCCAGCTTGCGAGTTTTGCTGTCGATGTTCGTTATGCGCACATCTACCTTATCGCCAACAGAGAAGCGTTCGGGCCGCTGCTCCGCCCGATCCCGGCTGAGGTCAGAGCGTCGGATGAACGCTTTGGTCCCCTCATACTCCACTTCTATCCCTCCATCTTCAATGGATGTGACCTCAACAGTAACAATCGCACCACGCTTTACGCCACCAGTCGCCTCTGCGAAGCTATCTGAAGAAAGCGCTTTAATTGAAAGGCTGATGCGTTCTTTTTCAACATCAACCTCTGCGACAGCTGCACGCACTGTGTCGCCCTTACGATAGCTCTGGATTGCGTCTTCGCCTCGATCGTCCCATGAAATGTCGCTGAGGTGAACCATGCCGTCAATTTCGCCTTCTAACCCAACAAATAGACCAAATTCAGTGATATTTTTGACTTCTCCCTCGACTTCAGTACCTTCAGGATGTGTCTCCGCAAAGACTTCCCACGGGTTGCGCTGGGTTTGTTTTAAGCCAAGAGATACGCGCCGCTTGACACCGTCGATTTCCAGAACCATGACTTCAACTTCTTGGCTCGTGGAAACAATTTTGCCTGGGTGAACGTTTTTCTTGGTCCAAGACATTTCAGAAACGTGTACAAGACCTTCGACGCCAGCGTCGAGTTCAACAAACGCACCGTAATCGGTAATATTTGTAACGATACCTTTGTGCACTGACTCAAGCGGGTATTTGGCAGCAACCAAATCCCACGGATCTTCTTGCAACTGTTTCATACCAAGGCTGATTCGATGCGTATCTTTATTGATCTTAATAACCTGCACATTGATTGTTTCACCAATTGTGAGAATCTCAGATGGGTGATTCACACGACGCCATGCCATATCTGTGACGTGCAGCAATCCGTCTACACCGCCAAGATCAACAAAGGCACCGTATTCCGTGATATTCTTGACGACACCTTCTACGGCCATGCCTTCTGTAAGGTTGCCCACGACCTCTGCACGCTGTTCTGCGCGGCTTTCTTCAAGAATGGCACGACGCGAAACTACGATATTGCCTCGACGACGGTCCATTTTCAGGATCTGGAATGGCTGCTTAAGCCCCATCAGTGGTCCTGCGTCGCGCACTGGGCGCACGTCAACCTGCGAACCGGGCAAGAATGCTACAGCGCCACCCAAGTCGACTGTAAAGCCACCTTTAACGCGCCCGAATATTGCGCCGTCCACGCGGGCATCTCCAGCATATGCTTTTTCTAGACGATCCCAAGCTTCTTCCCGCCGTGCCATTTCACGGCTAATGACAGCTTCGCCCTTTGCGCTTTCAACTTGGCGTAGGTAAACTTCGACTTCGTCGCCTATATTGACTTCGGGGGCTTCACCGGGGTTTGCGAATTCTTTTAGTTCTACGCGGCCTTCCATTTTGTAGCCGACGTCGATAATTGCTTGTCCCGCTTCAATGGCGATTACTTTTCCTTTTACGACGGAACCTTCTTGGGGGGTATCCATTTCGAAGCTTTCATTAAGGAGGGCTTCGAATTCCTCCATAGATGCAATTTGAGCCATGTGGTCTCAGTATCCTTTACATGTCTATTTCCGGGCCGCATGGTTGTCTCCACGGGTCTTTTACAACGTTACGCACACTTGGCATCTTTGTTTTTACGATCCGCCAGATTTGCAGAGGTGGCGTTTAAGACCTTTGCGCAGATAAATCAAGCAGTAATGCCAAAACAGGTCAAAAACTGGCACTTATACTCCAGGTTATGAGAATTTTTGATGGACACTATTGGTAGAGATCGTCTAATGCCATCTGAGTTAATTTTACGGCGCGCTCATTGGATTGTTCAATCGTTAAATCGCTGGTATCGATTATTTTGGCATCGTTTGCGGCTACAAGAGGGGCATCTTGGCGCGACATATCTCGAGCATCGCGTGCCTTTAAGTCGGTCAACACTTTTTCGTAATCAATGAATGCGCCGTTTTCTCGCAGCTCTTCAAAGCGTCGTTTTGCACGGACCTCAGAAGCTGCTGTTACGAACAGCTTCAGATCAGCATCTGGGCAAATTGCAGTACCAATGTCGCGCCCGTCAAGAACAGCGCCGCCGGGACGTTGCGCAAAACGCTTCTGAAAATGAAACAAAGCGGCGCGCACTTCAGGAATTCCAGCCACTTTGCTGGCTGCATTGGCCACCTCTGCGCTGCGCAAATTCGAATTATTTAAGGTCTCTAGATCTAGTCGTTCTGCGGCCTTTACAGGATCTTCTCCCAAAAGAGTTTTTGCTGCCACCGCGCGGTAGAGAAGACCTGTATCCAGATAAGCGAAGCCAAAATGATTTGAGACTGTCTTTGCAACCGTACCTTTACCGGCGGCTGCAGGGCCATCGATTGCGATGACAAAACACATATTATCGCGCGCTGGCATAATCAGTGATCGTTCCTTGTTAGATTTGCGCCTAGCGCGGCCATTAACGGTTCGAAATTAGGAAATGATGTCGCGATTGGTCCACCGTCATCGATGCGCACGGGATTTTCCGCACCAAAGCCAAGTACGAGAAAGGACATTGCAATACGATGATCCAAAAATGTTTCGACAAGACCACCGCCGAGCACATTGCCCATGCCTTTGCCATGAAGTACCCACCAATCTTCGCCTTCATCGACTTCCATCCCATTGGCACGCAAGCCTTTGGCCATGGCATCAATCCGATCGCTTTCCTTAACGCGTAACTCTTTGACGCCGCGCATCACCGTATCGCCCTCTGCAAAAGAGGCGACAACGGATAGAATGGGATACTCATCAATCATGCTCGCAGCGCGTTCTGGTGGAACTTCGATCCCCTTCATATTCGGGGAGAATTTGGCACGTAGGTCAGCGACCGGTTCCCCGCCCTCAAAACGCTCATTGTCGTAATCTAAATCTGCACCCATTTCGCGCAGCGTGGTATACAGCCCCGCCCGAGTTGGATTTAGGCCAATGTTGGGCACCAAAACATCGGAACCTTCGGTTATCAAGGCCGCACAGACAGGAAAGGCAGCAGAGCTTGGGTCTCGTGGCACAGAGATTGTTTGGGCTTGGAGATCAGGATATCCCCTAAGCTTTATTATACGTCCTTCTGACGTTGTGTTCACTTCGACCTCTGCGCCAAACCCCATCAGCATGCGTTCTGTATGATCGCGCGTTGCCTTTTTTTCGATGATCACCGTTTCTCCGGGTGCATTGAGACCCGCTAGCATAACTGCTGATTTCACTTGCGCAGAGGGCATGGGAACTGTGTAGCTTACTGGAACGGGGTGTTTCGCTCCCACGATCGTCATCGGGAGCCGCCCGCCTTTGCGCCCGTAAGCGTTTGCCCCAAAAAGCGCAATGGGATCGGTTATGCGCGCCATTGGACGTTTGTTGAGGCTGGCATCCCCTGTGAAGGTTGCCGTGATTTCATGGGTTGCCATTGCCCCCATGATAAGCCTTACGCCCGTGCCGGAATTACCACATTCAATAACGCCTTGGGGTTCTGAAAAACCGCCCACTCCCACCCCATGGACTGACCAGTTTCCGTCGCCGAGGTTCTTCACTGTTGCGCCAAATGCCTGCATCGCCTTGGCTGTGTCCAACACATCCCGCCCTTCAAGAAGGCCGGATATCTTTGTCTCCCCTATGGCCATCGCTCCTAAAATCAGTGAGCGGTGCGAAATAGATTTATCGCTGGGCACCTCGACAACGCCGCTCAGACCCATACATTTCTTAGACGTCATAGGTATTGGGACAAAAGGTGCGGACATATTGGACTTCTCTGTTTTCCTAACTAATGTCTGATATCCCAACTCGTTCGAAGGGTCCATGGGCTTTAAAAGACTTCTGGTATAGCTGCCCCATTTCGTATGAAACTTAGATAGCGCGGAGAACGCCCCTCGCGCAGAGCTTTCTTTTCGTAGCGGGTAGGCACCCAGTCAAGCCAGCTTTGATGCATGCCTTCTTTCAAATCGCCAATGAGATCAAACCCACAGTCTGGGACTTCTGAAAGTGTTTGCCGGACATAGTCTTCTATGTCAGTTGCGATGCGAAATTCGCAGTTTTCCTGCATCACACGTGCTAAACACCAAAGATGATCCGGAGTTACAAAGCGTCGTCTATGATGGCGTTTTTTGGGCCAAGGATCAGGATAAAGCAGAAAGGTCTTTGAAATGGAGCGTGCTGGGAGTACATCAAAAAGATCGCGCACATCACCCGGATATATCCTAATATTGTTGATGCCTTCTCTCTCTATCTTACCGAGTAACATTGCAACCCCGTTCACAAAGGGCTCGCATCCTATAAAGCCTAAATCGGGATTGGCCTTGGCCTGATGGATAAGGTGTTCGCCGCCGCCAAAGCCGATCTCAAGCCAGATTTCTTTACTTCCAAAAATAGTGTTTGGGTCAAGGGGTGTACGTTTAGGGTTTTCCTCGTAACTGATCGGCCCAGGAGAGAGGCTCGCCAACTGTGTGTCGAGCCTGACCTTCTGGATCATATTCATTGTTTTGCCTTTGGTGCGCCCGTAAAAGTTCCGCCGCCGGCCACCAGAGCCATGCGGTCGTACATTCATTTTGCGCGGCTTATCCAAGCTCTGCCAAACGCGCCAATGCTGCGCGTAACTGTAACTCCTCGGCTTCGCGTAGAGCGAGGTTGGCGCGCGTCTCCTCTACAACTGCTTGCGGAGCACTTTCAACAAACTTTGGATTGTTCACGCGTCCACGCAAACCACTAAGCTCTTTGGTCAATTTATCGATGGATTTTTGCAAGCGCGCCTTTTCGTCGGCAATGTCGATAATCCCCGCGAGAGGAAGCCCAAAGTTTGCGCCCGCAGAGGCAACCGTTGCGCAGCCTTTGGGAAAGCTTTTAACGTTGTCAATTTGGTCGATACGCGCAAGCCGTTTGATAAGAATTTCATTGCGTTCAAACGCAGATGTCGCCGCCGCATCCATGCCGGTGGACAGCATAAGGATTTTCGCACCGGGTGGCACATGCATCTGCATCCTCACCGAACGGATCTCTTCGATAAGTGAGATCGCCCAGTTCATTTCATGGTCCGCTGCTGTGTCAACCAGTTCGGGCCCATATTGTGGCCAATCAGCATGTACGAGCATTTTTGAACGTTTATCCAGATTGCCCCAAAGTTCCTCTGTGATGAAGGGCATGAAAGGGTGCAGTAAAACCAAGCATTGATCCATAACCCAGGCCATTGTAGCACGCGTTTCGTCCTTGGCCTCCGTGTCTTCACCGTTTAGAAGAGGTTTGGAAAACTCCACGAACCAGTCGCACACCTTTCCCCAGACGAAGGCATAAAGCCCATTGGCCGCATCGTTGAATCGATAGGCATGGAGCGCCTCATCGACACTCAGTCGGATTTTTGCTGTTTCCCCGACAATCCATTTGTTTAGGGTCTCCTTGAGCGTGGCCACATCTGGTGTCGGTGCAAGAGAGGTTGCCGTATAAGCATTATGCAGCTCAGCAAACCGAGCGACATTCCAAAGCTTCGTGCCGAAATTGCGATAGCCTTTTATGCGTTCTTCCGAGATTTTTAAAACTCCACCTGGGGCTGCCATTGCCGCATTAGACATACGCAGCGCATCCGCGCCATAGGCGTCAATCATTTCCAATGGGTCGATTACGTTTCCACGCGTTTTAGACATTTTTTCGCCTTTGGCATCACGGACCAATTGATGCAGGTACACCGTATGGAAGGGAATTTCATCCACGACTGCGAGCTGCATCATAATCATGCGCGCTACCCAGAAAAACAGGATATCCTGACCCGTTATCAACACGTCGGTGGAAAAATACCGCTTAAGTTCCTCAGTCTGTTCCGGCCATCCAAGCGTCCCGATAGGCCAAAGACCTGAGGAAAACCAAGTATCTAAAACATCTGGATCACGTTTCAGTGCTACTTGGGCGCCAGCCATCTGTTGAGCAGTCGCTTCGTTTTCAGCGCAATATTGATTGCCTGCCTCATCATACCACACGGGTATTTGATGCCCCCACCACAGCTGGCGGGAAATACACCAAGGTTCGATATTTTCGAGCCAGTTGAAATAAACTTTCGCACCGCTGTCCGGCATAATCCTAATCTTACCAGATCGCACTGCATCAAGCGCTGGGCCGACAATTTTTTTGCTGTCGACAAACCATTGATCTGTGAGCATGGGTTCAATGACCACCTTGGAACGATCGCCAAAGGGTTGCATGATCGGTTTGTTTTCTACACGGGGGATTTCTTGGGCTTGCTGTTCTTCCTTTGCTTTGGGATTTGGCATCATGACGGCATTGCCCTCAGCCGTAATGGCGGCAACAACCCGTTTTCTGGCCTCAAATCGATCGAGCCCGCGGT
This sequence comes from uncultured Alphaproteobacteria bacterium, assembly GCA_913051655.1. Classification (GTDB taxonomy): domain Bacteria; phylum Pseudomonadota; class Alphaproteobacteria; order Rhodobacterales; family Rhodobacteraceae; genus LFER01. The sequence continues at coordinate 40,772 of CAJXHI010000011.1, read as the reverse complement.
ATGCTTCGGGGACGAGGTTCATGGAAGCGATCATCTCTTCGTCGAAGCTTCGAGTACCGTCTGCGATGGCTTTGGCGATGGCTGCTTCTTCGGCATAGGGTTTGCCATCTACCCGCATGGATCCTTTGGTATCCATCAAATTATACATTGGAATGTGCCCACGCTTGGCGACCTGATAGTCGTTGAAGTCGTGTGCGCCGGTGATCTTAACTGCGCCAGAGCCGAACTTCGGATCCGGATAAGGATCGGTGATGATCGGGATCAGACGGCGGTGTTCTTTTGGGCCAACAGGGATTTCACAGAGTTTGCCGCAAATTGGTGCGTAGCGTTCATCGGATGGATGAACCGCAACTGCACCATCGCCCAGCATAGTTTCGGGGCGTGTCGTGGCTATGGAAATGTAATCGCGCGTTTCGCGTAATGTAATGTGCCCAGCTTCATTTTTTTCGATGTATTCATAGGTTTCCCCATTTTCAAGCGGATATTTGAAATGCCACATCTGGCCCGCGATTTCGATGTTCTCCACTTCAAGATCGGAAATCGCCGTTTCAAAATGAGGATCCCAATTCACCAAACGTTTGCCGCGATAGATTAGGCCCTTGTTGTACATTTCAACAAAAACCTTCAAAACAGCATCATGAAAGCTTCCCGGTTTTTCGCTCGCCGGTGCTGTTTCTGCGCCGGACATTGTAAAGGCAGAACGCGACCAATCCATACTGTCACCAAGTCGTCGGGCCTGTTGTTCTATCACACCCCCTTTGTCGCCTTTCCATGCCCAGACTTTGGCAAGAAATTCGTCGCGCGGCATTTCGGCGCGTTTGCGCGTTTCTCCATCTGCCGCCATCTGTTTTTCAACCATCAATTGCGTAGCGATACCTGCATGATCAAGTCCCGGCTGCCAAAGCGTGTCAAAACCCTGCATCCGCTTCCAGCGTGTAAGAATATCCATCAAAGTGTGGTTAAATGCATGTCCGACATGAAGATGACCAGTCACATTTGGCGGGGGGAGCATGATGCAGAATGTATCGTCCCGGCTTTTATTTGCACCTGCCGCAAAACAGCCAGCGTGTTCCCATATGTCATAAAGGCGTTTTTCCGCGCTGGCGGCGTCAAAATTTTTATCCAGTGCCATGGCCTGTCCTGTATTCCGCAAAATGTCAAAAGCACTTAACTTTTTATTCTGGAAAGGAAAAGCGAAGAATACTCATAATCCCTGCATCGCAGGTGCTCAGAGCGCTTTTTTTACCAAAGTTTCTTGTAAGCCTGTTCTGATAAATGCTGGATCATAAGAAGTACTGGCAAAAACCTCCAGCACCATATCAGAAAAAAATTCAAACGCTTTGCTTTCATACTTGTGGTCAAAACTGGATTGATCTCAGCGTCCACAAAATGTGGCGCGATCATCGAAATAGGGATGATCCTTGAAGGCGTTGCGCTTATTAAGGTTTCCCCCACGTGATGTCCCTAATACAACATCTGGAAATCACGGTGCTTCTCGACGAATCAAGCGCATTGTTCGTGCACAAAAGGGCGTAAGATAGAAGCGGCATATTCTTCGTGATTGTAGGGTGCGAAGATGTCACCGATATCTTGCAACAGCGCCGATAATTCAATCCACATCGGCTCCGTCGTTAAGCGCACAGGTTACAGATTGTAAAGAATGACCGAAGCGGGTCACTTGATATCCTGACAGTCCTTTGTCCAGATCAAACAAGGCGGTTAACAAACGATCTGCCATGCCTTTGGTATACTCCAACTCATGGTCAGTAAGAAAGATGTAGTCCTCTCTGTCGCTGTCTCTCATCTGAGTGAATTTCACATGATCCATAATGCTTTGCCTCACTGCAGGCGCGAGTTAAATTTAAAAAACTTTTGCAGTTTTGAAAATCGTCTATCAAAAACCGACCCACATTACCATGTCGTACTTTGACCGATGAAAAGGATAATTGCTTTGGGCAGTGCGACGATAAACCTGCACAAAATCGTGTAATCGACGGGTGGACATTCTGATTTGAAAGATTACTTTTGCATCGATTTCTATGGCGGTCAAAGCAGGAAACGCAATATGGAAAAGTTTGGGAAGAGCCAACCAGTTCTTCGACGGGAAGATATCCGGTTCTTGACCGGTAAGGGTCGGTATGTAGATGATATTGCGCCAGCGGGCGCTCTTTTTGGCTACGTTGTGCGCGCATCAGTGGCGCATGGAAAAATCTCCAACTTAGAATTAGACGATGCGCGCAGCTTGGCCGGTGTACACATGGTGATAGGTTTTGACGATCTTGTCGCAGCTGGAATCACGAAAGGGCTTGATGCAATGCAGGTGTCCAATAGGGATGGTAGCAAGGGGGCGGCTCCGTTTCGCCCTATACTCGCAAAGGAGCGCGTGCGTTTCGTGGGAGAACCGGTTGCATTTATTGTGGCTGATACGCTCGAGATGGCGCGGGATGCAGGCGAAATGGTTTTCTACGATATTGATGAGTTGCCAGTGCATCTCGACCTAGCGCCCGGGGGCGAAGCTTTGCACAAAGATGTACCTTCAAACCTTGCCTTTGACTGGGCTACTGGAGACGAGCTGGCAACAAAGGTGGCCTTCGAAAGCGCAGCGCATCATGTCACTCTTGAGGTAACGGATAACCGTGTTATTGCCAATTCTTTGGAACCAAGGGGCTGTTATGCCGAGTGGGATGGAACGCGCCTTCATGCATGCGTCAATGGTCAGGGTGTGTGGGGAGCAAAATCCAACCTTGCCAAAGTGCTAAATTTAGATGCTGATCAAGTGCGCGTAACGAACCCCGATGTCGGCGGCGGATTTGGGATGAAGGCGATGATGTATCCTGAAACCTATCTCTGCGCACATGCAGCGATGGCATTGAAGTGTCCCGTGAGGTGGTATTCAGAGCGGACTGAGGCGATGCTGAGCGATAATTCTGGTCGTGACCTTGTATCAGTAGCAGAGCTGGCTTTCGACGAGAATTATAAAATTACAGCCTATCGGGTGAATACCGTCTGTAACTTGGGCGCCTATAATTCCCAAGTAGGTCAAAATATTCAAACGGTACTTTTTTCCAAGGTCTTAATGGGCACTTATGATGTGCAAACAAGCTGGCTGAATGTGAAAGGTGTTTACACTAACACCACGCAGGTCGACGCCTACCGCGGTGCGGGACGGCCCGAGGCAATATATGTGCTCGAACGTATCATGGATCGTGCAGCGCGGGAGCTGGGTATTGATCCTTGGGAACTTCGCCGCAGAAATTTCATTGCAAAAGACGCGTTTCCTTATAAAACGACAACAGGCGAGACCTATGATGTGGGTGATTTTGCCAAAGTTTTGGCACATGCGGAGCATTCAGCGGATCTAAGGGGTTATGCAGAGCGTAAGGCGCAGAGCTTGAGCAAGGGTAAATTGCGTGGCCAAGGCCTATGTTATTATATCGAAAGCATTCTGGGTGCGCCAAGCGAGACGGCCAAAGTAGCCTTCAACGATGATGGCACTGTTGATATTTTCGTTGGCACGCAATCTAATGGGCAGGGACATGAAACCACTTTTGCTCAGTTTTTGTCAGATCAAACCGGTATTCCGTATGACGCTATTTACGTTGTCCAAGGTGATAGCGACCAAATAGAAACAGGTGGTGGGACAGGTGGATCGCGCTCTGCGACGGTCCAAAACAATGCAACCCTTGCCACTGTCAGTAACATGATAGAAGCCTTTACTGGATATTTGGCTGACAAATTTGACACCGCAAAAAATGATATTTATTTTGATGATGAAACCTTTCGCATCGCTGGGTCCAATCTCACGCCGACCATGTTGGATTGTGCAGAAATGGCACGCCTTGATGGGCGGCAGGATTTACTGTCTTGTAAGGCCAGCGCAGAGCTTGAAGCGCGTTCTTTCCCGAATGGGGCTCATGTAGCAGAGGTTGAAATTGATCCAGAGACCGGCGTCGTAACTGTGGAGCATTACACTGTGGTCGATGATTTCGGCAATTTGTTCAATCCCTTGCTGGTTGAAGGTCAAGTTCATGGAGGCGTTGCTCAAGGCATTGGGCAGGCGATCAATGAACATGTGGTCTATGATGAAAATGGGCAGCTTTTGACTGCAACTTTCATGGACTACGGGATGCCACGCGCTAAGGATGTGCCTTTCATGTCTTTTGAAACCGAATCTGTACCTTCGACAGCGAATGCTATGGGTGTGAAAGGCTGCGGAGAGGCCGGCACGGTTGGCGCATTGGCGGCTTTAGCAAACGCGGTCCAAGACGCCCTTTGGGACAAAGGCGTCCGCCAGGCTGATATGCCTTTTACTCCTTTGCGAGTCTGGGACATGTTGCAAGCCTCGTGAGTTGTAGAAAGCCTTATTAAAATCGGAGCAGAAGTCGTTAGCATATTGAAAAGTGGACTTTGCCGGATGATTTGGTAAATGATCTTGCCATGGAAAGTTTCTCAGAGTCCTTCGCATCCGCGTTTGAGCTGCTCATCACAGCAGACACAACACTTTGGCATATCGTGTTTTTGTCGCTGCAGGTGTCACTTACAGCGGTATTTTTTGCTGCTATCTTCGGGGTTCCTTTGGGTGCTCTGCTTGCGATTAAATCCTTCTGGGGAAGGCCCGTTATAATTGTTGTCATCAATGCTCTGATGGGCTTGCCCCCCGTTGTCGTGGGACTATGCGTTTACCTGATGTTGTCAAAAGCGGGACCGCTTGGCATTTTGGGTCTGCTTTATACACCGACGGCAATGATCATCGCGCAAGCTCTTCTGATTGCACCAATCATTGCTGCGCTTAGCCGAACGATACTGAAAACCCTGCATGAAGAATACAAAGATCAATTTGCTTCTTTTCGATTAAACCAATTCCAAGTTCTCAAAACCTTGCTGTGGGAAGCTCGCTTTATGCTGCTTACAGCGCTTTTGGCGGGATTTGGTCGTGCCATCGCCGAGGTTGGCGCCGTAATGATCGTCGGGGGCAATATTAGTCAGTATACGCGCGTAATGACAACGTCGATTGCATTGGAAACATCTAAAGGGAATTTATCTCTTGCCTTGGCGCTTGGGGTTATTTTGATACTTTTGGCATTACTTGTGAATGGGGCGCTTTCCTTTGTTGGAGCGCAACGACGGGAGGATATGCATGTCTGAGAAGGGTATAGGCGTTCGGAACCTTCGGCTGTCTTTTGAAAAGACTTTTGATCTGTCCATTGCCTGTCTTAACCTTGATCTAAAAGCACCGAGCATGATCCTTGGCCCAAATGGTGCAGGAAAAAGTGTGTTTTTGCGCCTCTTGCACGGGTTGGTACAGCCTGATCAAGGGAATATCCGGTTTCCAGAAGCATATCGGGACAAGTCAGCCCAATCTATGGTATTTCAACGACCTGTATTGCTGCGGCGTACGGCTTTGGCAAATGTTGCTTTTCCTTTGCAAGCACGTGGTATGTCCAAGGCTGATGCAACACAGCTAGCAAAAACATGGATGACGCATGCGGAATTGGAAAAACATTTTTCAAGTCCAGCGCGGCGCCTTTCTGGCGGGGAACAACAGCGTCTTGCCTTGGCGCGGGCCTTGGCTTTGTCGCCTAAGGTTCTATTGCTAGATGAACCCTGCGCACATCTTGATCCTAATGCGATCGTAAAAGTGGAGAGTATGATCAATTCTGCAATTGAAGCTGGCGTAAAAGTTATCATGGTGACCCATGATGCAGCACAGGCAAAGCGGCTCGGTGATGAATTGATCCTCATGCACAGGGGAGAAGTCGTAGCGCAGCACCCCAAGGAGCAGTTTTTTGCGCAGACTTCAAACGAGCATTTGGTGCGTTTTCTAGCGGGAGAAGCCTTATCAGACGCTGATTAAGCTGTTGAGAGTGTGACCTCGGACACGTTAAGTGAAATAGATAAAAAGGACAATTTTTTAAGTGTATGGTCATCAAATCGGACGTAGCATTTCAACAACAGCTACAGCTGCAAAGTTGAGAGGTACGCGTCGGTGCTTCAAGAAGATCCATGTGGCGAGTATCTTTAGGATATTGGGTTCTAAGTTTGTTAGCTGACCGCCGTTAGGTAATCATTGAAATTTCAGGAAAGTTCTTTCCCTTCATGTGGAAAATATCGGCTTGTATTCGATCAACTTTGGGATCCTCGGCTGCCAACCGCAGAAACACACGATTGCCATTCTAAAATTTGACGTGTGGAAGTATTCTTCCGAGTGATTTTAATTTAGCACTAACACCGACAAGCGGTATCAAAGGCAAAACGGTATTGTTGTCTAGGTAATATTTCTGCAACGGCGGCGCAAAGAGGGACTTGGACTTCGTCGAAAGCGCGCCTATAAGCGTTGGAAAGGAGCATCGATGAACTTTTCAATGCGTACAGCAAGCATAAACAGAACCACAAGCGAAACGCAAATTAGCGTCTCCGTTAACCTTGATGGTATTGGAGCCTATTCCGTTGATACGGGCGTTGGGTTTTTTGATCATATGTTGGATCAACTTGCGCGTCATTCTTTGATCGATATCACGCTATCCGCTAAAGGCGATACACAGATTGACGATCATCATACGGTCGAAGATTGCGGGATTGCGCTGGGGCAGTCGATATCAAAGGCGCTTGGAGATAAAAAAGGGATAGCACGCTACGGTCATTGCCATCTAGCGATGGATGACGCTTTGGTGCGCACGGCGTTGGATCTGTCTGCACGTCCATTTTTGATCTGTAATCTAGATTTTTTAACCCAAAAGATTGGAAGTTTCGATGCAGAGCTTGTGCGTGAATTTTTTCAGGCGCTCAGCACGCACGGCGGTATGACGTTGCATATCGACCAATTGCACGGGATCAACAGCCACCATATCGCAGAGGCGGCCTTTAAATCTGTAGCGCGTGCATTAAGGATGGCTGTGGAACCTGATCCTAGGATGCAGGGCATACTGCCTTCAACTAAAGGGGCACTTTAGCCTGATGCTGACGGCCATCATTGATTATGAAAGCGGAAATCTTCATTCGGCGTCCAAAGCTTTCGCGCGAATGGCTTCGGAATATGATGCTGGATCTGTTGTCGTAACGGACGACGCTGACGTGGTAGCGCGTGCTGACCGCCTTGTCCTTCCGGGCGATGGAGCTTTTCCGGCGTGCCGTCAGGCGCTTTTGGCCTCAGACGTATATGAAGCGCTATGTGAAGCGGTTGAAGTCAAGGCGCGCCCCTTTCTTGGGATTTGTGTGGGTATGCAATTGATGGCGGCGGAAGGACTCGAATACGAGCCGACCAAGGGTCTGGGGTGGATCAACGGTAAAGTTCAGAGAATTACACCCTCTGAAAGTCAACTCAAGATCCCGCATATGGGATGGAATGATCTTATCCTGCATAAAGACCATCCTATCCTCTCAGGTGTATCGTCAGGGGATCACGCCTATTTTGTTCATTCTTACCAAATGTGTTTGGGCGAGGACGATAGTTTGCTTGCCTACGTTGATTATGGGGGACAGGTCACAGCTATTGTGGGTCGTGACACAATGGTTGGCATGCAATTTCATCCTGAAAAAAGTGCGCGGATCGGATTGAAAATGATCTCAAATTTTCTCAAATGGAAACCATAAGATACAATTTTTCCGCTCAAAGTATAGAGGCCTTAAAAACTGATTTGATTTATATTTTCATTAGTATTTTATCTTGCATAATTGGTTTCCAGAGGCACTAAATAGTTGAGTAGGAAAGTATTGTGGTACCTGATCTGGAAAAAAAGGCGGTCATTTAGCACGTAAAGAGCGCTTGTGATCCAGTTGGTTGCTGGGATCTTTATAACATTGAGCGAAAGCAAACTCTGTTGACTAGACGCCTCGCTTTATCGACATCTAGAAGGTGTCTGCTAACTGCTATTTCAAACGCGTCCAAGTCCCGCCGTCGCGACATAGGAATAGCACGCAGCCAGAAATCTTAAGTGCATCGCCGTTCAACTCTAGTTTTGAGTCATAGGTTTTGTCGCGGTCTGGAGACCAGATTTTTCCACCCGCATATTTTCCCTCGCCCTTGTTCACCATATCCCAGATAATCGCTTTGTTTTTATGCTCGGTTTCCACAGTTTTCCCATTGGTGTCAAAGGACTTGCGCAGAAAGCCACATATCGTGCCATCACAAGTCTTGATTTCGATATGCCCGTATTTTCCATTATCATCTTGAATTGTTTGCCAGAGGCCGTGAATGGGGTCTGCCAACGTTGAGGTTGCAGCAAAAATTGCGGCGCATGCGATCAGTACGAAAAATCTCATGAATACTCCTTCCCTTTTCATATTGTAGGATGCTACTTAAAGCGCCAATTTTGCAAGAACAAACATTGGATCGCGTTGTAATTTTGTCCGTTCCGTGGCAGATACCAGTGTCATACGACTTTGAGGTGCCCTATGATTTTATACCCAGCAATTGATCTCAAAGATGGCAACGCCGTTCGTCTGGTGCGCGGGGATATGAATAAGTCGACGGTGTTTAATGCAGACCCAGTGGCACAAGCTATGGAATTTGTAAAAGCCGGTTGTGAATGGTTGCATCTGGTGGACCTAAATGGTGCTTTCGCCGGGGAACCTGTCAACGCAGCGCCAGTTGAGGCCATTCTGGCGCAAACCAAAACATCCGTGCAACTTGGTGGTGGTGTAAGAGACATGAAAACCATTGAAACTTGGCTAAACAAAGGATTGTCCCGCGTGATCCTTGGGACCGTCGCGGTAGAGCGCCCCGAACTGGTGCGCGACGCTGCCCGCGCTTTTCCCGGACAGGTTTCTGTTGGTATTGATGCACGCGATGGGTTAGTTGCCACCAACGGATGGGCCGAAGAGACAAATGTTCAGGTCATTGACCTTGCCAAGTCATTCGAAGATGCAGGTGTCGCGGCAATTATCTATACGGACATAAACCGCGATGGTGCCATGAATGGCCCAAACGTGGAGGCCACTTCCACGCTCGCCCAGGCGGTAACAATTCCCGTAATCGCGTCGGGTGGCGTGTCGTCCATTGAGGATCTCATAGCTTTACGTGACTGCGGGGCCGATTTGAATGGAGTGATATCGGGACGTGCGCTTTATGATGGCGCCATTGATTTACAGCAAGCTTTGGATTTTTTGCATGCTTAAGACCCGTATTATTCCTTGCCTTGATGTCGCTGACGGTCGCGTCGTTAAAGGTGTGAATTTTAAAGATTTACGTGATGTGGGTGACCCTGTTGATGCTGCACGCGCTTATGATGTGGCTGGTGCGGATGAGATTTGTTTCCTTGATATCCACGCGACTTATGAAAATCGCGAAACGATGTTTGACATGGTACGCCGCACGGCAGAGCAAATTTATATCCCCTTAACCGTTGGCGGTGGTGTGCGAACGGTGGCAGACGTGCGTGCCCTTCTTTTGGCAGGGGCGGATAAAGTTAGCTTTAACTCTGCAGCTGTTTCAAACCCCGAAGTGGTGCGGGATTCCGCGAATCAATTTGGTAGCCAATGTATTGTTTGCGCAATTGATGCAAAAACTGTTAGCCCCGGAAAATGGGAGCTTTTCACCCATGGAGGTCGCCAGCGAACAGGCATCGATGCTGTTGAGTTTGCAACTATGATCGCTGAAAAAGGGGCAGGAGAAATCCTTTTGACATCTATGGATAGGGACGGAACTAAGGCGGGTTTTAATCTGCCTCTAACGCGTGCCATTTCGGATGCCGTAAATGTGCCCCTGATCGCATCGGGGGGCGTAGGAAGTTTGGAACATTTGGTCGAAGGTGTGATAAAAGGTGGCGCTTCTGCGGTTTTGGCCGCGTCCATTTTCCATTTCGGTGAATTCACAATAGCCGACGCCAAGGCGCATATGGCGGCGGCTGGCATTCCCGTACGGAGGGTCACATGACGCTTGAAGATCTATTTGAAGTTATCGAGGCACGTGCGGAGGCATCTCCAGATGACAGTTGGACAGCAAAACTTTTGTCCGAGGGTCCAGAAAAATGTGCTGAAAAATTTGGTGAAGAGGCGGTTGAAGCCATCATTGAAGCGGTCAGAAAAAACAAAACAGGTTTAATCAAAGAGAGTGCGGATGCGTTATTTCATCTCTGCGTGTTATTAAAATCGCATAATATCACTTTATCCGAGGTCATGGATGAATTGGCGTCTCGGCAATCCCAGTCTGGCCTGGCAGAAAAAGCATCAAGACCAAGGGCAGAGTGACATTTAAAAGAGCAGAAGTGAGCTTCTGTACCTTGTGGGTGAAATTAGCTAAGTCGTATAACATATGTCTGAGGAAAGTTTAAGGAAATCTTTTAAAGCCATGGCATCGAGTACTTGATAAATTAGCAAAATTTGACAACTTTTCCCATTATTGATGTTAATTTTAGTAAAAATCCATTGATTTAATACCAGTAACGAATTTAGAAATTTTTTAACTCCATGATGTGAAGAGGCTGGCATGAACGCCTACTCTTTTACCCAATATGACCCATTTAAAGCCCCTTACTATGCACCAAGTCCAAATCCTTGATGCCATGAGTTTTTCCCCTTCAAATGTATACTTAAGAGCAAGAAGTTTTCAGATCCCAAAAACTTGACCTATCTGCACTGATGCCCCATTTGAGGTTAAGGAAAAATCACACATCGCTATGTAATGACCACTAAACTTAAAAAATTCCTTGAGTCTCCGTTTGTCAAAAATGGTATCATCCTCGTAATCCTCTTTAACTCTGTGCTTTTAGGGCTTGAAACGTCACAAACGGTGATGACGCAATTTGGTGTCATTATCAAAATTCTTGATGTTCTATGCTTGGCCATCTTTGTTATTGAACTTATGGTAAAAATAGTCGCCTATCGAACGTCATTTTTCAAAAATGGTTGGAACCTTTTTGATTTCGTGATCGTGGCAGTATCACTTGCGCCCAATGCCCAACCCTTTTCGGTGCTGCGCGCGCTACGAGTTTTTCGTATTTTGCGTGTCGTCTCTGCTGCGCCAAGGTTGCGAAGGGTGGTAGAAGGCTTTGTTACAGCTTTACCAGGTATGGCATCTGTTTTTCTGCTTATGGGGATAATTTTCTACATAGGTGCTGTGATCGCTACGAAACTGTTTGGAGCAGCTTTTCCTGAGTGGTTTGGGTCCTTAGCACGGTCAGCCTACAGCCTGTTCCAGATTATGACCTTGGAAAGTTGGTCCATGGGTATCGTAAGGCCGGTGATGGAAGTATTTTCTTATGCTTGGGCTTTCTTTATTCCATTTATAATGGTGACCACTTTTGCAGTTGTGAACCTTTTGGTGGGTCTGATTGTAAACTCAATGCAAGATGCTCACCAAGACGAAGAAAACCGGCGTACAGACGCCTACCGTGATGAAGTTATACAGCGCTTAAAATCAATCGAAGAACATCTTAAACGCGTTCAAATGCCAAAAGATAGTTAGGTATGAAAGTCGGATGTGTAACCTTAATTCAATTAGGACGTCAGTTACGGATATATGCCGTTTGTTTAAGGTTCCTGTAGACAATGATCATTTGGGAAACTTTAAACCGCTTGAGGCTGTTTTTCCAAAGTATCAGGCACCCGTTGATCGGTGAGGAGACAGGAGTGTAAAATAAGTTGTTTTAATGGAATGGAGCTTTGCCACGCCAAAAATATCAAAAAAGACAGGTAAAACTCTGTCACGCCATGCGTGGAACAATGCGCGCGATAAAAATCTTCTGAAATCGCCGCTATGGCGGGACAGCTTTCATGCGCGCCGTTGTCTTATACCGGTATCCAGTTTTCAGGAAGGCAAAGGCAAGGCTCTGGCGGCAAACTTCTGGTTTTCAATTAAGGCTGAGCATGAATACGAGTGACCACTTTTTGCATTCGCAGGTCTTTGGCGCCATAATCAAATTGAGATACAAGACCTCAATACCTAAATGGGCACTTATACAGTAATCACTACGACGACAAATGCACTGGTCGAACCAATACATCCAACAAGAATGACAGCGATCCTGACGCCACATGTCTATGAAATATGCCTGCATGGCAAGGAGCAAGACGTTCTCGACCTGCTAAAACCCTTTCCTAACGATGAAATGCGCATTGCCAAACAAGGCTTTGCAGAATGATCAGACGTACTTTAGGAGTACTGATCTTGGGAAAAACGATGGGTATTATCGGTATTCGGTTTAAATCGGTTCATCGGCTACGCAAATCAGAGTTTTCAGGATACATTTTTGAGCGGTGAATTGATTTTTTGTTCGAGCATTCGTTTTAGTGGCAGTGCGACCCCAAGGTGGCGTAAAAGAAAAACTATCCCAATAATTTTTCTTTGCACCAACAACAATTCAGTGGCTATAAGATGTGTAGGTGTGAGCTTGCTTAATTTTGCTATGTTCTCAGCAGTGACAAAGTCGAAGATCTCACTTTCAGCAAAAGAAAATTCTTCCGATGCGTGAAATTCTTTCAATGCGGTCGATAAAATAACGTCAATTAAATGTTGAAGGTCGCTTGGAACGTTTTCCGGAAGGAAATGATAGGCATTTAATTGCGCCAAAAGGGCCTGCTGATCGTTTTTTAGAACGGCCTCAATAAGATCCTTATAAATCGAAATGACGGTATCTGGGATTTCAACTGTTGCGCCAAAATCCAACAGGATAAGTTGCGCAGTTTCTGTATCAAAGAGGTAATTCGCAAAATTTGGATCCGATTGTAGCAGCTGAAAATCAAATATTTCTTTCAAGGTCCAATCAATCATCAATCTTGCAATTTTTTTACATTCATTTTGTTTGTATAGATCCGTTTGACCAATATCCCGACCTGATTCAAAACTCATGCATAATATTGAACTGTTGGAAAATTCCTCAATTAACTCTGGCACCCTTATGTCAGAAGCTAAGTGTGATATTTTGCTAAAGCGCTGCAAAAAGGCTGCTTCCCGCTGATAGTCCGCCTCCTGCATCAATTGCGTCTCGCATTCCTCAAGATAGTGTTCCATGTCTAACCATTGAGGCAAAATACCGCTTGCCTTAAAGATCACGCGCAGGTTTTTCATATCGCTGGATATGGTGTCTTTAATTTTTGGGAATTGCACTTTTACCGCAAGCGTACGGCCGTCTTTCGCAACTGCTTTGTGCACTTGACCGATTGATGCCGCTGCAAAGGGGCGCACTTCAAACCGTCTAAATTTTTTCAACCAGCCTGGTCCCCAGTTTTGGTCCAATATTTTACGAAGTTGTTGGGGCGGCATAGCATAGCCCTCCGCTCGCAAGCGAGACAGGGCTTGTGTTAATTCTGGTGGTAGAATATCTTGATTATCCATAGATAAAATTTGACCAAGTTTCATCGCCGCGCCACGCATGCGCGCCAATGTATCTGTCAATGTTTCAATATTTGAATTATTTAACAAAAGCCCACGCACGTCTTGCTTCTTTCCTCTGCTAAATTCTTTCAAAGCTGATTTTGCGACATTTGATCCAAGACGCAAGGCTAAGCCACCGAATGACATAGCGCGTTCAACTCTGCCGTTTGGGATGCGTTTTGATGGAATATATTTCTGCATTGAACCCCTCCACGAACGTGAGTTAGGTCCAAACCTTGTACAATCAATTGCGCAAAGTTAATACAATTGTGTCAATACAATTGTATTGAACAGTAAGGCAAGCTGCGCTTAACTGACGGGAAATGCTTTAACAGGAGCTGATTATGGTGGAAGAGGTACCGATTCCAGGTGATAATGCGCAGGGTGAATTGAAAGCGCTCGCTAAAAATATCCAAAACTCCCTTAAAAAATCGACATTGGAAAAAATTAAAGTCGGTGACTGGCTAATACGAGCCCGTCAACTACTGGCATCTGACAATGATTTTGGAGACTGGTGTAAAAACAATTTTCCGGGCCTTAATCGACATACACGTCAGAATTACATGAACCTTGCGCGAACATTTGGTGGTGATCTATTCAACACCATTAATCTAATGAGTGATACGGCACTATACTTATTAGCACGCCCGGGAACACCACAAAACATACAGAACTATTTCATAAAACTGGCACAGGAAGGGGAAACGGTTAGAGTTAAAGACATCCAAGACGCGAAGTCTTATCTTTCGGATGTCGAAGAGCGCGATGAAGAGTTGTACGAATTGGTGCAATCGCAATCTTTTGGTTCAGTCAGAACCTCTTCTTTGGACGAACATCGTGGTGGAACGCAACAAACGCGGATTGAATCTGCAAAAAACGGAATTTGTGTAGTCGCTTACCCTTTTGACCAGGACTTACTTGCTTGGGCAGAAAAAGCAGATCGACTTCTGCTCGCGCCTGTAGGAAACATTGATGATGGTGCTCAAAAACCATTTTATAATTTTTGGCTGTACAAAAACAATCCACCAAGCAAGCGAATGGTCTTCGATAATTACTGGAGGCATGGTCAGTCACCAGCGATGGCACTTCAAAAATATCAACGGGCACTCTCTGAAGATACGAACGAAATAAAAAATTATTCCGAAAATTTAGGGGGTTACGTACTGTATGCATCTAAAGTTGACAAGTATTGGCATGCGCCGGCACTCGCAAAGTTTATAAATTCTTCAAATCGGAAGACAACCTGCATGCAGAGTGAAGATACACCGTTTTGGATGTTGGAGACTTGGGGGCCAGAAGCGGAAAGTTTGGACGTTCTTGCTGAGAAACTTCGTGCCAATATTGAGACGAGGGCGGACCCAGAAGAGATACGACGTTTTCTTCGCCTGCACTCGGCAATGAGCCTGATCGCCCCAAGGCTCAGGTCTTACTTGTACTGAGTTTCTTGATATTTTGGTGTTGAATTATCTCCCTAAAGCTGAGCCCGGCGATTCTTCGTGTTGAATTATTCAACACTGTTTATTGATGCTTTATGCCGTAATTACTATTTAGATTTTTGTATGCGTTTGAGCTTGAGCTACAATATCGTCAACCTGTCTGAAGGTAGGACTAATATTTTGTGTTGGAATTCGTATCGATCGCACTCTAATTTGTCCGAATTTTGCTTCTAAAACGACCCTAAAAAATTGATCCTAGATACTAATTGTGATGTAGGCTCTTAAGAGGTTGTGTCTGATGATGTGTTTGCTTTTATGATAAGAAGCTAAGGACGTCAGCCTTTGTTTATTTTGACCCAATAGTTGCCGTCGGCATTAGATATGCTTTCTGCATTTTAGGCTTTTGTGTGTAAGTTTGATGTTGAAAGTTTGACTTATCGGAGCTTGTTTCAACTTCTTTCAGCGCTATGATAAAAAATAAGGTTGGTCTAGAGCAGTACATGTTTTGTCGACAGAAATTTCCCGATGCGTAAGTTTGTCAGACGTGCCACGTACCGTCCTTCCCAACATTTCAAAGTCTTACAAGTTCAAGTATTTCGCGTTGACGATCAAACTATTTTTGGAATTTTGCCGTTATATTCTGCAACACATCTTCGGTAATTAAACTTTTTAGTTCCGATGTATAAGTGTGCGGAAGAGGGAGGCATTGCGGATTTGTGGACTGTAACTTTGTCTGCCATTTTATTGGTTTATGGATGGATCTTGGGAAGATATTCGCCGTTTTGTTTCACAATAAAATCAACAATAGCGCTTGTCGCGCCCGTGGGCTTTTTATCTTTAGGTGTCAACAAGTACCATTTTCGTATTATTGGTAAATCCGGGCGGCGCAACAGAACAAGCCGGCCTGTTTTCAATTCTTCGACGACCGTATGTGCAGAAATTAAGGCAATGCCAAGCCCGGCCATCACGGCCTGTTTAATGGTTTCGTTAGAATCAACCTCCATCGTTTCGTATAAACTTCCCGGCGCGATATGATCCAGATAGCGGGTTGTTAATATACGTGTTCCAGATCCTGTCTCACGCCTGATAATGGGATGTGACAGGATTTCTTCGGGTGAGATATTGTCCCGATTGGCCAGTTGATGCCCCGGTGGAAGAATTATGACATGTGGATGATCGCCTAAAATGATTTCATCTGTGGCGGGTTGATTTGCGGGCCGTCCCATAATAACCAAGTCGAGCGCGTTATTGCGCAGGCTCGCAATGGTTTGATCTCGATTTCCAATATTTAGACAAATATCAATATTCGGATGGCTTCTTTTGATGTCTGCGACTAGAGAGGGTGCAAAGTACTTTCCTGTACTTACAACGCCAAGCGTCACAGTTCCGGCGAGCCCGCGTCGAATGGCATCAATTTCGCGCATGGCGCCTGATAGCACTTCGTTGGATTGAATCTGGGCTTGCAGTAAAACACGTCCTTCTGTCGTCAGTTCAAATCCGCCCGTTCCATTTCTATGGAACATTGCGCAGCGCATGTTATCCTCGAGCGTTTTTAGTTGCGTATGTACCGCAGGTGGCGTCAAGTGAAGGATCTCGGCCGCTTGGGTGATTCTTCCGGTTTCAGACAGCGCTTGCAATGCTCGCAGTTGTCTGAAAGTTAATCCATTAAGGCGCTGCATTCACATTTTCCAAATTTCAGATAGCAATTTTTTAATTAACTTTAAAGCGTAATTCAGGGCAGTTGTAAATATAAGTTGACACATTTGAAAACATGGTATGATTTCCTGATACAGTCTGATGAAGACAAAATTAATATGGAACTGTGTATTTGATGGAAAGATTGACGTAATTGGCGAGGATTAATTGCAGAAGATGGGCTGAGTTTTCGGATTTAAGGGATTTATATGATAGACGAGATGCCTAATGAATTACCGCAAAAAGTAGAGCGTCGTGATAATGTCTTTTGTCTGCCACAAGACGACCTACCTGCGTCTATTCATCACATTATGAATGCTCTTACCGAGGCGGCAATCGTATTGCGCGATGCATTGATGCATGGAGTGGGGACATTAGACGACTCATTGCCGCCTGGCCAGAACAGCGACGGCGACCAACAAGTTCCAATGGATATTATCGCAGATCAACTCTTTTATGATGCTCTTAAGGAACAAGACGTTGCTTGGTATGCCTCAGAAGAGCGGGCACAGGCTATGTCTATGGATCCGTCCGGCACTTATGCTGTGGCGATTGATCCTTTGGATGGATCTTCAAATGTGGATATCAATATGTCTGTAGGGTCCATTTTTTCTATTTATCCAGCAGAGAAGACGGCGGAGCAAAGTTTTTTGCGTCCTGCAAAACATCAAAGTGCGGCTGGATATTTTATCTATGGGCCTCGGACCTGGTTAATGCTGACTTTTGGACGTGGGGTGCTGTCCTATTGTTATAACCCTGAAACCGGTGCATTCAGATTGGTCCAAGGCGGAGTTTCCATAGCACAGCATGCACGCGAATTTGCCATTAACATGTCAAATTACCATCATTGGGCAAAGCCTGTACGAGCGTATGTCGATGCCTGCATTGATCCAAACCAAAGCGATGGTGAAAAATCATTTAACATGCGGTGGATCGCCTCTCTGGTTGCAGATGCTCACCGTATTTTTAACCGTGGCGGTGTTTTCCTGTATCCTTCCGATCGACGTCCCGGATATGAAGAGGGTAGGTTGCGGCAAGTGTACGAATGTGGTCCGATTGCTTTTCTGGTTGAGCAGGCTGGTGGCAAAGCCACTGACGGCCTGCAAGAGATCATGGAAAAAACCGCTGAACACCTCCACTCGCGCAGCCCCCTAATTTTTGGGAGTTCTGAAGCAGTGGACTCTGTGTTAGATTACCATGAATGTCCGGATCATGAGTTATCGGCACTTTTTACTGCAAGAGGTCTGTTTAGGGGAGAGTAACTGAGTGAGTAAGAAACACCCAATTATTTCTGTGACTGGATCGTCCGGAGCGGGCACGTCGACCATTCGGCACACATTTGAACAAATATTCCGTCGTGAAAAAGTCACGGCTGCAACCATTCAGGGTGATGCATTTCACCGTTTCACGCGTGAAGAAATGAAACGTGAATTAGAAAAACGTGCACATGCAGGTGATGACACATTTTCCCATTTTTCTTATGAAGCCAATGATTTAAAGCGTCTGGAAGCGCTTTTCCAAATTTATGGAGAAACTGGTACGGGCCAGATGCGGCACTATGTCCATGACCAAGCAGAGGCTGAAAAATACTGTGCTAGACCCGGTAATTTCACCGCATGGCACGATTTTGAACCCAATACCGATCTTTTGCTTTACGAGGGCCTTCATGGAGCGGTTGTAAATCACAAAGTCAATATTGCCCAATATGCCGACCTTAAGATTGGCATCGTCCCTGTCATAAATCTGGAATGGATCCAAAAAATACACCGTGACAAGGCAAGTCGAGGCTATTCAACAGAAGCGGTTACTGATGTTATTCTGCGCCGTATGCATGCCTATGTTCACTGCATAATTCCGCAGTTTACCGAAACCACAATTAATTTTCAGCGTGTCCCTGTTGTGGATACTTCAAACCCACTGGTGGCACGTTGGATCCCGACACCGGATGAGAGCCTTGTGGTCATTCGCTTCAAAGATCCAAGGGGGATAGATTTCTCCTATCTGACCAACATGATCCAAGGTAGTTGGATGAGCCGCGCTAATTCCATCGTTATTCCTGGTGGCAAGATGGACTTGGCGATGCAGTTGATTTTCACGCCCATGGTAGAACGGCTAGTCACACAAAGTAAGCGCGTTTGATTTGCTCAGATGAGGGCTTGCGCGCCTGCCTTGCGCTGTTTAGAGCATGACCACAGTCCCTAATCAGAGAATTCAGATGACATTTGACAGGTCTATCAAAATTGCACCATCCATTCTTTCAGCAGATTTTGCAAATTTTGGTAAGGAAATTGAGGCGATTGAAGCGCAAGGATGTGATTGGGTCCATGTGGATGTGATGGACGGGCATTTCGTACCCAACCTGACTTTCGGACCGCTTCTCTGTGATGCCATTCGCAAACATATCAAAACGGTTATGGATGTGCATTTGATGATTGCTCCAGTTGACACCTATATTGAAGCTTATGCCGCAGCCGGTGCGGATGTTATCACAGCCCACATCGAAGCAAGCCCACACGCGCACCGGACGATGCAGGCTATTCGTGCGTCAGGATGCAAGGCGGGTATTGCCCTTAACCCCGCAACCCCGGCAGAGGCTGTTGAATATCTTCTGGATATGGTTGATCTGATTTGTGTGATGGCAGTGAATCCGGGTTTCGGTGGCCAAAAATTTATACGCTCGCAAGTGGAAAAAACAAAGAAGTTGCGCCAGATGATTGGGGACCGACCAATCAATATTGAAATAGATGGCGGTGTAACACCAGAAACCGCCCCATTGGTGACCGACGCCGGTGCCGATATACTTGTAGCGGGCTCCGCCGTCTTTAAAGGTGGTTCCGTTGATAAACCTGAGGTTTATGGCGAAAATATCCGCGCGATTCGAAGCGCGATCGGATGTTAATTCATGGCTGTAGTTCCCCCGGTACATGATATCGGTCGGAACACGCCTAATTTTCCCTTTCTGCCACGGACGGTAAGGCCTATAGCTTGCAGGATGTCAGTGGACCTGAGGGGACGCTGATAAATTTTGCCTGCAATCATTGCCCATACGTTCGGTTCTTACTGTAGCGTCTTTTACCGGATGTATGGGATATGCAAGCTTTAGGGTTCGGTGTGGCTGCTGTCAGTACAAATTAAGTGATTACTTATTCCCAAAACAGTTTTGTTACATGAGTGAAACGGTAAGCATACACGGATTTTCATTCCCATATCTCTATGACAGGTCCCAAGATATTATGTGTCTGTATGACGCGATTTGCACATTGGATTTTTTGGGTTCATCGGCGGTTTCGAATTATAGTACCAGGGCGTTTTGGTACCTCTTGGCGTAAAGCAGGCTATTTAGACCTGTACAATAATCTATTTGAAGCTATGAGGCCTGTCGCAGCAACAGCTCAAGATCTTAAACAGCAAATTTCCTCAATGTGCAAATCGATCAAATGGAAATCTTAACGCGTTTAAACGTTCTTAAATCTTCGATAACCTCACCAGAGTAGGCCAATATCCTCTGGATAATCTTTTAGTTTTGGCAATCCGTATTCTAATCGCAGAACCATTTCTATATTTTCACATGAACAATTGTGTAGGAAGTGGGCGTTTCAAATTCGCTATTTAGAAATCTTAAATTTTCATTCGGGTATCTTTTTAGACAAACCGTCAAATCTTTGGGGAATGCGAAATACAAAACAGGTTGTTGACCCAGTCGCATAGAGTTTTCCATTTTCAACTCCTATGATTTTTGCTGAGGCAACGCCAGTAGAGCGCCCCACATGCTCTGAAACACCAATGATGTTCACATCCATGTCCATCGGTATTGGGCGTGTGATGTTGATCTTGAACTCAAGCGTGGTAGACGTGAACTCTTTGGGTACAAGCGTTGACACCGCGCAGGCCATTGCGCTGTCAAGTACCGTTCCATACCATCCTCCATGAACTGCGCCCATCGGATTCAATGCATTGAATGTCGGTCTGCCGCGAAAGATAACCTTGCCCTCTTCCACTTCAATGAGGCGGTAATTCATTGCTTGGGTAATTGGTGGCGCTGCATATTTGCCATCTAACATACCGCGTATGTACTCAAGACCACTCACGCTCGTGATGTTCTCTAGAGACTGAAAATCTTCAAGTGTTTGTGCAACATAGGATTTGCTCATGCGCGTATTCTTTCTATTTTGTGAAATCTTATAGCTACACGCAGCTTGTATATCTTGCTGTCTTTGAGGTCACTGATCTTTTTTGTCTATCTCATTCCCACGTCCAAAGTTTGGCAGGTTCGTATCCTGTCCTGCATCAATAATGCCGCGCCTTATGGCGCGTGTGCGGGTGAAATAATCATGTAGGTGATCGCCGTCACCGAGACGGATCGCTCTTTGCAGTGCAAAGAGCTCTTCCGTGAAACGGCCTAATATTTCGAGCGTCGCTTCTTTATTGCTGAGAAATACATCGCGCCACATAGTTGGATTAGACGCGGCGATGCGGGTAAAGTCGCGAAAGCCAGCAGCGGAATAATTGATTACTTCAGTGTCTGTGACTCGCCGAAGGTCGTCTGCGACGCCGACCATCGTGTAAGCGATCAGATGGGGCGCATGGCTTGTCACCGCGAGCACAAGGTCGTGATGATCCGCATCCATTAAATCCACATTGGCCCCCATGCCTTCCCATAAAGCACGTAGCCTTGCAACGGCATCTGGATCTGGCCCATCTTGAGGAATAAGCAGACACCACCGATTGTCATACAGGCTTTCAAAACCACTTTCAGGGCCGGAATGTTCTGTTCCTGCGAGAGGATGAGCGGGGACAAAATGCACACCGTCTGGCACATGAGGGGCTACTTCGTCGATAACAGCCCGTTTTACTGACCCTACATCGCTAAGTGTGGCACCTCGTTTCATGACAGGTGCTATTTCTTTTGCGACATTGCCCATAGCTCCGACTGGAATGCAAAGCACGATCAAATCGGCGTCTTTGACGGCGTCTTGCAAGTTGTCACATACTTGATCACAAACTCCGATGCGGCGCGCTGTATCCCGCGTTTGTGAAGAACGTGCATAACCTCTGACTTCACCTGCCAAGCTCCTGCGTTTCATCGCCCAAAACATCGACGACGCTATAAGGCCAAGCCCTATCAGCGCAACGCGATCATAAACTAAACTCATGACCGGCCTGCCTTGAATTGACCAATACAATGGGCTACCCGGCGGCAGGCGCTTTCATCCCCGACAGTGATACGCAAACAGGCCGGTAGTTTATAGCCGCCGACTCTCCGAACGATCAGTCCTTCAGATTTTAGAAAGCCGTCGCATGCGTCTGCTTCTGCCTGTGAGGAAAAGCGCGCAAGAATGAAATTCGTCAGAGAGGTGTCAGAGGGCACGCCGTGTTCCGCTAACGCCTCTGCAAGCCAAGCGCGCAAGCGGTTGTTTTCATTTCGACATTTTTCGATATAAGCTTGATCCCGAACAGCAGCTTCGGCGGTGGCAAGCGCTGCAGCCGACAGGTTGAAAGGTCCACGAATACGGTTGAGATTGTCGATAATATTTTTAGGTCCATATCCCCAGCCCACGCGCAACCCGCCCAAACCGTAGAGTTTGGAAAATGTGCGTGTCATGAAAACGTTATGACGCTCTTCTGCCAATTTTGCTCCTCCATCGTAGCCCTCAACGTAATCAGCATATGCACCATCCAGAACAAGCAATGCCTGCGGTGGAATGTGATCCGCAAGATGAGTGATTTCTGTCTCAGAAATCATTGTACCCGTTGGGTTATTCGGGTTAGCGATAAAGATAATTTTTGTCTTTTCGCTGCAGGTCTCCAAAATTGCGTCCACATCTGTGACCCGTTCCCGTTCGCGCACCTCTACGGGACGCGCACCTGATGCATGCGCCCAATTGCGATAAAGCGCAAATCCGTGTTCAGTGAAGATCACATCATCTTCGGGACCTGCGTAAGCGTGGGCAATCATCCCCAGAACTTCGTCACTTCCAACACCACAAATAATGCGCTTAGGATCCAGTCCAAATACTTCACCAATTGCCTGGCGCAGTTTAATATGATCCGCTGACGGATAACGGTGTAAGTCAAAAGAGGCCCGTCGAAACGCCTCTACCGCGGCATCGCTGGGACCAAGTGGATTTTCATTCGAGCTCAGCTTGATTACATTACTTTGTCCTTCAACGCTGGTTAATCCGCCCTCGTATAAGGTGATTTGTTCAATTCCTGGCTGTGCTTTGACTTCTGGCATTTTTGGTACTCCGTCTGTCAGACGCTTTTAGCGTTGCCTTTGCCGTATGACCAGAGCAATAAAAAAGGGGCCGTGGCAGCTTCCCGTCACGACTCCACTTCACATGATATTTGATTTAGTTCTGTGCGTAATACTCGATGACGAGGTTTGGTTCCATGATAACTGGATAAGGCACATCACCAAGGCTCGGCGTACGAACAAAGGTCGCTTTCATCTTGGAATGATCAGCCGTCACGTATTCTGGTACATCACGCTCTACCAATTGTATCGCTTCCAAAATCGCAGCCATTTGTTTGGAGCGATCGCGAACTTCAATCACATCGCCATCCTTCACCCGGTAGGAGGGTATATTTACGCGACGTCCATTCACGAGAACATGTCCATGATTCACAAATTGGCGGGCCGCAAAAATGGTGGTCACAAACTTTGCGCGATACACAACTGCGTCCAAACGGCGTTCCAGCAGGCCAATCAGGTTTTCACCTGTGTCTCCTTTGATACGCTCTGCCTCTGCAAAGATGCGGCGGAATTGTTTTTCCGTCATGTCGCCGTAATATCCCTTAAGCTTTTGTTTGGCACGCAGCTGCAAACCGAAGTCAGACAGCTTGCCCTTGCGACGTTGTCCGTGCTGACCTGGCCCATATTCACGACGATTTACGGGGGATTTAGGGCGACCCCAGATGTTTTCGCCCATCCGGCGGTCAATTTTATGCTTGGCAGCAGTTCTCTTTGTCATCTGCTGATCTCCTTCCTGTAACGACGCCCTCTAAGAGCGACTATGAAGGGCGTTGTCCTTTGGAACATGAAAGCAGGTTGTTTCAATTTCCTGACAGGCATCCCCTTGCGAGGGCCACCAACACCAATAAGCTACGGCGTATATAGAAAAGCGTGGTGCTGTCAATAAGATGTGGAGATTGTGTCGGTGTTCGTGAGGATAACCTGTTCTATCAGCGTGTAATTGTATTTGATTCACATTCCTCGGTCGGATCATCGATCTTTGTATACCAAGTTTTTATGTTTAAATGGGCAGTCAACGAGATGATCATTTATAAATCCTGCGTCTTGAAGAAACGCGTAGACCTTTGTCGGAACACAGAATTTGATACCTGTTTTTTTCAGGTCGTTGGAAATCTGATATGACAAAGGTGTTTGCGATGGCACCTCTGAGAAGTGTTTGCATGAATTTATTATTGGTCGGCTGTTTACATAGTCCAATAAAAACTTAGTGAACCCAATGTCTTTTTCAATCTTTCTCCAAGCCTTGGCGTTAGAAAGCGCGGCCTCTATCTTTCGCCTGTGGCGGATGATACCGACGTTATGAAACAGACGTTCAAAGTCTTTTTGCCCCCAGTTACACAGAACGTAGGGGTCAAAGCCTGCAAAAGCGGTGCGCAAGTTTTCACGCCTTTTGAGGATCATGATCCAACTCAGGCCAGCTTGAAACCCCTCGAGTATCAGTTTTTCAAATAAGGCTCGGCTATCATATATAGGCACGCCCCATTCGGTGTCATGATAATCAATATAAATCTGGTCAGTACCAGCCCACGTGCAACGCGCTCAGGTTTTTATCGCTTCATCCTTCAAAAACGTTTCATCCATTAAAATTTATTATCCAATTAAACACACCCTAGCGTCTAAACACAGCGCGGTGAATATGTGGTTTTGAGTCGATTGGATATCAACGTCGAAGCAGAAAGTCCGCTTGCCTATGTTGAGGCTGCGCAAACCAAATCGTTTCTCGAAGTAGTTGAAGAGGCGATATGTCACGCTTGCAGTACGCTGGGTTTTTACATTGTCTTCTCTGGCTAAAAGAACACTCTCAGTATTTTTTTATGAATGACTGATCCATCTTCTAGATCAAAAGGAGCGAATCATCCGTATGGATCAATTCTTTGTTAAAATAGAAGATAGTGAAACTGGGCGGCTGAAGTACTGCTTGCTTTGAATATGTGGCTAAGAATCCTTTCATAGGTGCCGGAGTAGCAATTTTCAGTGAATATGTCGGTACATTCTGCTTTCTACAGGAAATGGATCGAAAGCCTGATTTGCGCACTGTGCAGTGATGCCACACTTGATGAGCGGTTGATTTCAAAAATTACAAAAAACTGCAGAATACTAGTGCTCGCGCTGGTCAGTAAATTTATGGCCAATCCGGCAGAGCTTGGCGGAGATACGTCAAAAAAGCCTTAGCGGTTGCCGCGCCGCAGCACTTCATGTATCACGGCCGAGATATTTTTTCGACAATTTGCCTCTGGAGACCCACATGACAAACGTAGTTATCGCATCTGCTGCCCGTACGCCGGTGGGCAGTTTCACTGGATCCTTCGCTAATACGCCCGCCCACGATCTCGGGACATGTGTTATCGAAGCGTTGGTCGATCGCGCAGGGATCGATAAAGCTGACGTGTCCGAAACAATTTTAGGTCAAGTTCTGAGTGCAGGGCAAGGGCAAAACCCGGCACGTCAGGCGCATGTGAATGCCGGACTTCCGCTAGAAAGCGCGGCTTGGGGCATTAACCAGGTATGTGGTTCGGGACTTCGCGCCGTTGCTGTTGCCGCCCAACATGTCAAGCTTGGAGATGCTGATATCGTTGTTGCAGGTGGTCAGGAGAATATGTCGCTGTCACCCCATGTTGCCCATCTTAGATCAGGTTGTAAAATGGGCGATACGTCATACGTCGACAGCATGATCCGTGATGGGCTTTGGGACGCGTTCAACGGCTATCACATGGGTCAGACGGCGGAAAACGTCGCCGAAAAATGGCAAATTAGCCGCGATATGCAGGATAAATTTGCAGTTTCTTCCCAGAACAAAGCCGAAGCTGCGCAAAAAGCTGGACGTTTTCATGATGAAATAACACCGTTCACAGTAAAAGCTCGCAAAGGTGATATCGTCGTCGATCAGGATGAATATATCCGCCATGGTGCTACAATTGATGCAATGCAGAAGTTGCGGCCTGCATTCACGAAAGATGGTTCTGTGACTGCTGCAAATGCGTCTGGCCTGAATGACGGTGCTGCCGGCGTTCTTTTAATGCGCGATGCAGACGCTGAAAGCCGTGGCATAGATCCATTGGCGCGCATTGCGTCTTTTTCCACGGTCGGTCTTGATCCATCTATTATGGGTGTAGGGCCGATCTATGCTAGCCGTAAGGCTTTGGACAAAGCGGGTTGGTCTGTATCTGACCTTGATCTTGTAGAAGCCAACGAAGCTTTCGCGGCTCAGGCCTGCGCTGTAAATAAAGAAATGGGCTGGGATCCTGAGATCGTGAATGTAAATGGTGGCGCAATTGCCATAGGGCACCCCATTGGCGCATCTGGTGCACGTATCCTTAACACCCTTCTTTTCGAAATGAGGCGGCGTGACGCTAAGAAAGGGCTCGCGACACTTTGTATCGGTGGTGGTATGGGCGTGGCGATGTGTCTTGAGCGTCCATAACTAAGTTTCGAATAGGGGGTTTCTTGGCCCTTTTTTATGTTCGGAGATAAAGTAAAGTATGTTGACGCGAAATAATATTGCTAATTCTAAGCATAAATTGTAACAGCGTTACCAAACGTTCCATCATTAAGGAGACCCAAATGGCAAGAGTAGCACTTGTAACCGGCGGCTCGCGCGGTATAGGCGCGGCCATATCAATAGCATTGAACGAGGCGGGATATTCCGTTGCTGGATCTTATGCTGGAAATGACGAAGTCGCCACAAAATTCACCGCGGAAACAGGTATCAAAACCTTTAAGTGGAACGTTGCGGATTATGACAGCTGTTTAGAAGGCATTGGCCAAGTCGAAGCAGAGTTGGGTCCAATTGAAATTCTGGTCAACAACGCTGGTATCACACGCGATGCCCCATTTCACCGAATGACGCGCGAACAATGGTCGGAAGTCATTGACACGAACCTTTCTGGTGTTTTTAACATGACGCATCCGATTTGGCCTGGAATGCGAAATCGAAAATTTGGGCGAGTAATCACTATCAGTTCCATTAATGGACAAAAGGGTCAATTTGCGCAGGTAAATTATTCCGCTTCCAAAGCGGGTGATCTTGGCATTACCAAAGCATTGGCGCAAGAAGGCGCACGTTTTGGCATAACCGCAAACGCAATCTGCCCCGGATATATTGCGACTGATATGGTGATGGCGGTGCCAGATAAAGTGCGCGAAGGAATCGTTGCTCAGATCCCCACGGGTCGTTTGGGCGAGCCTGAGGAAATCGCGCGCTGCGTTGTTTTCCTTGCCTCTGACGAAGCAGAATTTGTGAATGGATCCACAATCACAGTGAATGGCGGCCAACACTTCGTTTAAAGGAAACGCTGAATCTGAAAGCCATTGAAGCGTCGCGCGCAAAACTTATCTTCAATTCTGAACACCAGGAGTGAAGCCTTTGAGAAATGATATTCTTGGGATCCATCATATCACCTCAATCGCCAGTGATCCTATTAGGAATAACCACTTCTTTACTAGTGTGCTTGGCTTACATCGGGTAAAAAACAGTCAATTTTGATAAGCCATCTATCTATCATCTTCACTTCGCAGATCCTGCTAGCACACCCGGTACTGTGATGAGCTATTTCCCGTTTCCATCGAGTGCGCGTAGGCATCGTGGCATAGGTGAAGTTGCGCAGGCCAGATTTGCCGTTTTACCAAACAGCCTTGATTTTTGGGAAGAGCGGTTGATGGAACACGGCGTCAAAGAGCCGATGCGTGTCGAGCAGTTCTCAACCTCCTGTTTAGAATTTACAGGTCCTGATGGTGAGAATCTGGCAATCTGTGAAACGGACACAGCAAGCTTGCCTCCCGCGGTCGGGCACATCCCATCTTTGCTGGCCATACGTGGGTTTCATTCAGCGCAGTTGTGCGTTGATAAGTCTTCGGACATAGGGACCTTACTCACTTTCATGGGATTTGTGGCAGATCCTCGCGACGGGGATACCCAACGATTTCAACTTCCCTCTTTCAGTACGGCTTCCATCATCGATGTGCCGTATATTGAAAATGGAGAGGCAGCGCAGGAAAGTGCAGGTTCTGTGCATCATATAGCTTTTGCAGTTAAAGACGATGCGCTTAACTTAGGGTAAGACTAGCCTTGATCAAACGTGGGCATCAATTAACTGCCGTCAAAGTCCGAAATTATTTCAAAGCAATCTATTTCTTTACCCAAGATGGTATTTTATTTGAAGTCGCGACCAATTCCCCGGGATTTGCCAGTGATGAACCAATCGATACCATGGGCAATTCGCTTTGCTTGCCGGACCAACACAAGGACTTGCGTGAAACGCTAGAAAAAAAACTCATCCCATTATGAACTGAGTGATCATAGCATTGAAGGTACAACCTGATCCGGTGGGCGATGACCGTCTGCAAAAGTTTTGATATTAATGATTACTTTTTCACCCATCTCAGCGCGTCCTTCATGGGTGGCAGAGCCCATATGCGGAAGCAACACAACGTTATCAAGCTTAAGGAGCTTTGGATTAATTTCACGACCACGTTCGTAAACATCAAGTCCGGCACCCGCGAGCATTTTGTTTTGAAGCATACGCGTCAATGCGTTTTCATCCACGACCTCACCGCGGGATGTGTTGACCAAGACTGCATCGGGTTTCATCAATTTTAAACGTCGTGCATTCATGAGGTGAAAAGTGCACGGCGTATGGGGACAGTTGACTGAGAGAATGTCCATACGCGCAACCATTTGATCGAGGCTCTCCCAGTAAGTGGCTTTATAATGCTCTTCAAACTCTTCCCGCAAACGTTGCCGATTATGATAGTGAATTTCCAATCCGAAGGCTCTGGCACGTACCGCAACGGCTCGCCCAATACGCCCCATTCCCAGAATACCTAAGCGCCGCCCTGTCAAGCGTGACCCAAGAAAAGCGGTTGGTGCCCATCCATCCCAATAGCCCGATTTCATAACAGAAAGACCCTCGGGTATGCGTCGTGTCACACCAAGTATGAGCGCCATCGCCATATCGGCAGTGTCCTCTGTCACGACACTGGGCGTATTTGATACCAGAATGCCTCTTTGCAACGCAGTTGCAATGTCGATATTGTCAAATCCCGAACCAAAATTCGCAATCAGTTTGAGCTTTGGTCCTGCTTGCGCCAACATAGGTGCATCAATTACGTCAGAAATCGTTGGAACAATGACATCCACATCTTTCATCTGCGCGATCAGTTCAGCCTTTGACAAGGGCGCGTCGCTGTCTCGCAGCCGAACATCAAATAATTCGGCTAATCTTCTTTCAACCGTATCAGGCAACCGGCGGGTTAATGCTACTTTAAGCTGGTCATTTTGCATTTTCTCATTCCATTGCGGGACAATCTGTTAGAAGTAAGGTGGCGTAACTTGCATGAAGTCACAAGAACCTGAGGAAAAAAAACTCATGCGTATAATACGACGGCAGTTAGTTTTAAGTATCGCTGCAGTAATTGTGGCAGTATTATCTTTACCACAAATAAGTCTGGGGCGGGAGCGTGGCCCAGTAACAAACTTGCCAATCCCAAGGTTTGTATCCCTTAAAGCCAGCAAAGCGAATGCGCGGCGCGGGCCGTCATTGTCACATCGTATCGATTGGGTTTTTAAGCGCAAACATATGCCGCTTGAAATCTACGGTGAATATGAAAATTGGCGCCGCGTGCGCGACATCGATGGAGCAGGTGGATGGGTGCATTATTCTTTACTCTCCGGATCGCGTACGGCAATTTTAATTGAGGATATGCAACCTCTTTTCAATTCGCCTCAAAACAACGGTATGGTTGTAGCGCGTTTTGAAAAAGGTGCAATCGCGGATATTGATAAATGTGATTTGATGTGGTGCCAGTTGAGTGCAGGTAGTTACAAAGGATGGGTTCCCAAAACTGCGCTATGGGGGGTTCGGCTGGAAGAAATCAAAGATTAATAAGTATGTTTTTTTGCCTTTTGTCATCTTTGATGGGAGTATTCGGATATTCGTTTGGTTTTTTCTCGAAAATAATTCAATATAAAAAGTGGTTTTGAAATTGGTCGTGAGCTGGATGAATATATTTAACGGACGCCATTCTCGATGCTGTTTTGAATTTAATATCTTTTATTTCTCAGATATTTAGACCATGCTGTAGAATTTATATCAAGAAAAACGTGTTCAACACAGCGTGTGATTTTTTATATGCTTTTATAGCTACTTGCAATGTTCCAAAACGATGATTTGAAATGCTGAATCTCATTTTGCTTCGTTGATTTACGATTTAGTCTTTGCCTTGTTCGCGGTGTTTACACGCTCTTAAAATAAAAAGCTTGCAACGTCATGTCAGTATACACCCAATAATTCGTAAGAAGTGTAATCACACTTATTATAAGCTCCGGTTACGTTGGTGTATCCAATATCAACTTCGAAATACCGTTCGAAAAACTTCGGAGTAAATAGATTGATTTTGCTCCTAGGGCCTGCAGTTCAAAGAAAAAGTTGTGATCTTTAAACGAAGAAGATTTGCTTATGCGCGCTTACTAAAATCCGAAAGTATGGGAAGATGCGGAATTGTATCTGAGCGTCGTTGTCGTCGACAAGACATCTCTCTGAAAGTCAGCCCAGATCTTTCCATACATTTTTTTTGGAAACAAACTAACGTGATCGAAAATCGTACGGTGAAGGATAATGAAGGGGAGCTTATCTGCAGTTTGTTGCAGGGTATAACTTCGCAAATTAAACTATCAAATCGACATTCGATGTCCTAAAAGATTTTTTTGACTTAATGTTTTGGTTCATCACAATTTTCAAAGATGCTCAAAAAGCAGAATTTACGCCGATACAAAGCATGGTAACTGATTTTACATGATAAAAGTTATAGTTTCTTATTGCCCTAAGCCTCTGAAATCCCATATCTCAAAGAACCAAAAGGGAAAGGGATGAGGTCATGCAAACTCCGATCATTTCGCTAAAGGACGTACATCTGTCCCTGCCCAGTGGTGCCGGTTTGGTTTATATTCTAAAAGAAATTGATCTTGAAGTTCTTAAAGGTGAAACGATTGGTCTGATCGGTCCCTCTGGGTCAGGTAAATCATCTCTTCTTATGTTGATGGGTGGTTTGGAACAGGCGAGCTCCGGCACGGTAAATATTTTGGGTCGAGATTTGACGCGACAGAGCGAAGATACGCTGGCGCGGTTTCGCCGATCACACATGGGAATCGTATTTCAGTCTTTTCACCTGATCCCGACAATGACGGCGCTTGAAAATGTGGCAACGCCTTTGGAATTGGCCGGTATAAACGATGCCATGGAACGCGCAGAGGCAGAGCTCGTGGAAGTTGGCCTTACAGGTCGCACGAAGCATTATCCGGCGCAGCTTTCTGGTGGCGAACAGCAAAGGGTTGCGCTCGCCCGTGCGGCTGTGTTGCGTCCAGAAGTGCTTCTTGCAGATGAACCCACGGGTAATCTTGATGGTAAAAATGGCGCGGCCATTATGGATATGTTGTTTGCACTTCGTGAAAAATATGGCTCAACGCTCATTTTAGTCACCCATGATCCTGTTTTGGCAAAACGATGTGATCGAATGATTTCGCTTTCTGACGGGCGCATTGTAAACGCGTCCGAGGTTGCGGCATGACGCTTCTACTATCTGCGCGCCTTGCGCGGCGTGAGTTACGCGGTGGGTTTAGTGGATTTCGCATTTTAATTGCCTGCCTTGCACTTGGCGTTGCGGCGATTGCAGCTGTGGGGTCGATCAAACAAGCCATCGAAGCTGGGCTTTCGGAAGAGGGCTCTACGCTACTCGGTGGTGATGCTGAAGCAGAGTTCACCTATCGCTTTGCCTCGGATGAAGAACGCGTGTGGCTGTCCAATATTAGTGATCGCATGTCAGAAATCGTTGATTTCCGGTCGATGGTTTTATCGGAACGTGACGGGGAAAAGGAACGTGCGCTCACGCAGGTAAAAGCCATTGACTCGGAGTATCCGCTCAGTGGACTCGTCAAAATGATTGATGATGGTGATTTTCGCAGATTACTTGCGCCCAAAAATGGTCTTCCCTCCGTGCTCATGGAACGATTACTGGTTGACCGGCTGGGGCTTATTGTTGGAGATCGGGTAAAAATTGGGACAAAAGACTTTCGCCTTGGCGGTGTTTTAAAAAGTCTTCCTGATGCGGCTGGAGAAGGTTTCGGCCTTGGCCCGCGCACACTGGTTTATAAATCAGATCTGGATGATGCGGGGCTTTTGGTACCGGGGACTTTTTTTTCGTCTAAATACCGTCTTGATTTACCAGCAGGAAGTGATCTGGATGGAATAGCAAAACGCGCAGAAGTGCGTTTTGCAAGCTCCGGTCTGCGTTGGCGCGACGCACGAAACGGTGCGCCTGGTGTGACAGTATTCGTCGAAAGGCTTGCAGCGTTTCTGGTGTTTGTCGGGTTGTCTGGCTTAGCCGTTGGTGGGGTGGGAGTGTCAGCGGCGGTCAGCAGTTATCTTGCAATCAAAAAACCTGTCATTGCCACCCTGCGCAGTCTGGGCGCGACCAACGATTTTGTTTTTCAAGTGTATTTTATGCAAATCGCAATTATGTCCGCTCTGGGCGTGGGCTCAGGTGTTGTATTGGGCGTTGGGCTTCCAATCCTATTTGCGCCCCTGATAGATGCAGCACTACCTTTTCCTATTCGTATTGGCGTATATGCCGGCGCTGTGTTTCAAGCTGCGCTTTATGGCGTTATGATGGCTGTGATTTTCACGCTCTGGCCTCTTGCAAAAATTGAAAACATTAGGGCCGCGCAATTGTTCCGCGATATGGGGGGGGGTGACGTCAGACTTCCTTCGGCACGTTATATTGTTTGGCTGATGATCTTGCTTGCACTCCTTTTGGCTTTTGCTGCGTATTTTACTGGGTCTGTGTTTTTGACGTTATGGTCTGCATTTGGTATCTCCGCAGCCTTGATTGTACTTCTCTTGAGTGCGGTTGTTATGCGGCGTATCGCAAAATTGGCGATGGTATTAGCTGTTGGACGTCCCACATTACGATGGGCTTTGGCCTCCATGAGTGGCCCTGGAGAAGCGACTGTATCTGTGATTTTGGCGCTTGGGTTAGGTTTGTCGGTGTTGTCCAGTGTTGGACAAATTGAAGGGAATTTGCGCCATGCCATTCGTCAGGATCTTCCCGCCGTTGCGCCTTCGTATTTCTTTGTGGATATTCAAAAATCCCAAATGCCGAAATTTTTATCGCTGATGGCGCAAGAAAAGGCTGTCAGCAAGGTAGAAACCGCTCCGATGCTGCGCGGTGTTGTATCACAAATAAATGGGCGACCCGCGCAGGAGGTTGCAGGGGATCATTGGGTTGTTCGTGGTGATCGTGGGCTTACCTACGCAGAAACGCTTCCTGAAAATTCAAAACTGATTGCTGGTGAATTTTGGCCGCGAAATTACAGAGGGGAAAACCAGATCAGTTTTGCTGCAGAAGAGGCCAAAGAAATGGGGCTTTCGCTCGACGACGAATTGATTTTGAATATTCTTGGGCGCGATATCTCTGCTCGGATCACAAGTTTTAGGGAAGTGAATTTTTCCACTGCGGGGATTGGGTTTGTGATGATGATCAATCCCTCGGCCATTCAGGATGCCCCACATTCTTTTATCTCCACAGTCTATGCAGAAGAAGAGGCTGAAGCACGCATTCTGAGAGTTTTGGCGGACGCCTTTCCCAATATCACAGCTATCCGAATCAAGGACGCGATTGAGCGTGTGTCCAATTTACTGTCAGTCATTGCAGCGGCAACGTCTTATGGGGCAGGCGTGACTTTGTTCACAGGGGTTTTAGTTCTCATCGGTGTCGCTGTTGCCGGGGAGCATGGCCGCCGATTTGAGGCAAGCGTGCTCAAAACTCTTGGTGCAGGGCGCCTGCGTATATTGGCGAGCTTTGCTCTTCGCTCTGCGATTATGGGTGGCGCAGCTGCGCTGATCGCTTTGTTATGCGGGTTCGCGGCGGGATGGGCGATCTGCCGTTTTATCTTGGATACAGAATTTCATGTAATCTGGCCCAATGCGCTTGCAATTATTTCTGGGGGAATATTCGCCAATATTGGCGCTGGCTTAGTATTCGCGTTACGTGCGTTGAATGCTAAACCGGCACGGGTTTTGCGAAATTACGAATGAAGCTAGAAGAATCGCGCCCTCTTCGTTTATATGACGTTACTACTTCAAGCTAAGATTTCTTACCCCTTAGCTAAAAATTGTCCAACTTATTTTTCAATGATTTGGTTTCATTTAACGTCGCAATATTACTGCGAGGCTTTGAATACCTCATAATCTGAGGCCTTCCATGGTGCCTTTGTAGATCCTTCGGAAGATATCGGGCGAAGTAATAAACTTCAACTTTAAAGATTAAATAATGACTACTTTTGTCTACTCCATATAACTTGCAAAACAAAAGAGGCTTCCAAGTTAAGTATTTATGCATATGGTAAGGTTTTTATATGGTGGGGTTGAGAGGACTCGAACTTCAATTTCGGTTACAGAATAGAGGTCTCAATACTGAGCGTTAAGCCGTAATATATCAGAGACACACGTCACTTTTTGCAGTTACAATCACATAAAAACCTGTCAACACACGATCCATCGCTTATTGTGTGCCAATGTCGGCCAAATGTGTGACGAGAAAGAAGACTTATGCCGTCCAGAAGAAAAACCTTTTGTTAATGACTCACGGAAAAGAAATGAAAGATCTTTTCAGTGACAAACAGTAATCCTAAACAGCCATATTATAAAATGACTTGGAATGTACCACAAACAGATTTAGCATTTCTTCACAACAGATGGCGAGTAATGACTGAAAAGGGCAAATCCTATGGCTAGTGAAATTCGAGAAGCAAAGTGTTTTTGCGGGGCAACAAAAATAAACTTCAAAAATGATCCCATGATGCATTTCATGTGTCATTGTACGGATTGCAAAGTACTGTTCGATGGTTCATCCAAGGTCTTTGTTTATACTGAATTAGATGTGGAGATCTCCGGAGCACATAAAACATTCAGTTACAAAGGTGGTAGTGGGAGTTTATTGCACCTAACATTTTGTAGCTCATGTGGGATGAATGTGTATACTAAGCCTGATCTACTTGAAGGTATGGTGTATATATTTTCTGGAATGCTGAAGCAATATTATGAATTTAAACCAGGTGTTGAATTATTTGCTGACCATAGATTTACCTGGGAAAACAAACCAGATACGATGATCCAGTCCTACTCTAATAATGGCACGTTGGAGAGGATAGGTGAACTTTTGGAAAACTTGGATCAAAGGGAATAACACTCGCTGCAATTAAGGGTACCGCACACGTCACTCGCCTGTACCCGTTACCTATTCTTGTGCTTTGCCCGTGGGATAAGTCATCTCTCTCTTGGATCGTAAATCTGTTTAAATTAATTGCCGGAATTATTGCCAATATGTTATAGTGCAAGAAATATGATTATGGAGATTTTACTGAATGATAGAGCGCCTCATTATCCAAGTTATAGATTTAATAATTTCACCTGCATTCCTCGTACTGGTACTTGTAATCGTAGCACTGAGAAAGGCCATCAAGTTTGTACCTCAGAATAGAGCATACGTTGTGCAAAGGTTTGGTAAATTCAAAATTGTACTGGAAGCTGGTTTGAATTTTATAGTGCCGTTTATTGATCAAGTGGCAGCAGACAGGTCCCTAAAGGAACAAGCAGCTGACATTCCAGAGCAAAGCGCGATTACAAAAGATAACATCTCTTTATCCGTTGATGGTGTATTATACTTCCGAGTGATTGATCCCGTCAAAGCAACCTATGGAGTAGATGATTATGTCTTCGCGGTTACTCAATTGGCCCAAACCACGATGCGTTCTGAATTAGGTAAAATGGAACTGGATAAAACTTTTGAAGAGCGAGATCTACTTAACACCAACATCGTCTCAGCTATTAATGAAGCTGCTGCACCATGGGGGATACAGGTAATGCGTTACGAGATTAAAGATATTGTGCCACCGTCATCTGTGATGCAAGCAATGGAAGCTCAAATGAAAGCTGAGCGGGTTAAGAGAGCTCAGATTTTAGAGTCGGAAGGGGACCGTCAAGCGAACATAAACAGATCTGAAGGTGAAAAAGCTGCGGTCGTACTTGCAGCAGAAGCTGATAAAGAAGAACAAATTCTTAAAGCACAAGGCGAAGCAGCGGCGTTAGTGGCAGTAGCAGAGGCACAAGCACAAGCTCTGTTCAAAGTAGGTGAAGCTGCAAATACTGAGGACGGACAAAAAGCAGTGCAATTGGAACTAGCATCTAAGGCCATTCAAGCCAAAGAGAAAATTGCTAAAGATTCGACAATAGTTCTTCTGCCAGACGGGGCCAGTGAGGCGAGTTCAATAGTAGCACAAGCTACATCTATTATCGATAAGTTGACCAGCCAAAAACCTGACAAAATGGGTAAGCCAGAAAATACTTCTGAGGAAAGAACGGAAGGCCCTTGGGGCAATAATGTTAAGACATAGCACTCGGAAAATAGGAATTTTTTATGGAATTATACGAACTGTTTTCTATCGCAGAGTGCTTGGTGGTTATAGGTGTTGTGTTGCTTGTTGTGGAAGTTTTATTTTTTGGATTTTCTACTTTCTTTCTGTTATTCATAGGTTTTTCGTGTATGGTTACTGGATTATTGATGTCCGTATCTCTCATACCTGAAAGTACCGTTTCCGCACTTTCCTCTGTTTCCATCTTTTCAATCATTTCGGCTGTCGGGTTATGGAAGCAATTAAAGAAATTACAAACTCCTATGGATAATAGTGAACTAGAAGTTGGGCTTGTAGGACATAAATTTGAACTGAATTCTGATTTAAGCCCAAGCAAACCTTTAAAATATCGTTATTCTGGAGTTGATTGGGTTGTGAAAAGTTCAGAAGCAATCAAGTCCGGTCAAACCGTTAAAGTAATAAATTTAGATGTAGGTGTTTTGTTAGTAACCAAAGATGAACAATAATTAACCCAGTACTGTGCAGGGTAATATGTAAATACTCAAATTCATTTTTGACGAGTGCCGATTTGGATTGAATTTGTGACAGATGAGTCGAAAGGATTGGACGACAGAAGCACACTCTATGAAGCTATTTCTTGAAACTCATTCCAAATGTGAGATAGCCTGTTTGTGGACAACTAATTGTTTTCTAATCGTAGGATATTAATAGGCTATATGCCCTATATACTTTGGGTATGATTCGGCTTTTTTGAAGATCTAAGACTTTATTCTCTAAAAAGTTATTCGATACATGCTATTAAAAAAATATTACGAACTTATTTGAATTTAAATTGTTTGGATTTGTTCAAAGACTCGCCTTTCCCTAATAGGCAAGTGTATCAATGCAGCGAAAATTGCTAGTCCAGCATCTAATAACCAGAATACTGTGTAATCACCTGTTAGCGTAAAAAAGTAACCGCCAAAATAAGCACCTAAAAACCCACCTAATTGATGAGAAAAAAGAGCAAACCCGAACAGAGTAGCCATAAAATTAGCTCCAAACATTTTCCCAATAAGTCCTGCTGTAGCTGGAATAACAGAAAAAAAAGTGAAGCCTAAAGCAGCTGAAAAAAACAAAATAGAAAGCAAATCTTTCGGTGAGAGTAAAAACAGAAAGACTATTACGCTTCGGGATAAATAAGTATAAATTAAAAAATATCGCATACTACGCTGAGAAATATACCATCCCGCAAAGATGCTTCCAATTATATTGAAAAGCCCAATTAAGCCTAACGACCATCCCGAGACTACTGAAGACAGCCCACAAACTGCAATAACGCCAGGCATATGCGTAGCAATAAATGCAACGTGAAAACCGCATACAAAAAATCCAGAAACTAGGTAGATATAACTCGGTGTTTTGAAAGCTATGGACAAAGTTTCTCTAAGGCCAAGTTCGTTTAAATCAGGTTCGTCATTTCCCTCAAGTCTTGACCTCAGAATAAACGAGCAGGGCATTATAATGAGCAGTAAAAGACATAAAAAATATATAAAGTTTATCCATCCAAATTTCAGAATAATAAAGCCAGCTAAGGGAGCAATTACTAATTGCCCGAAAGATTGCCCTGCATTCACAAGACCAAACGCCATGCCCACTTTTTGAGGTTCAATCAATTTATTCACTGAGGCTAAAATGACTGGTAGTCCGGCTATACCGATACCAATTGAAGAAATTATTCCGAGCGAAACTGAAAGAGTTATCGGATTTAAAGATAATGGAATGAGAAAACTTCCCAAAATAGTCAGTATGACGCCAAGAACAAGGGTCTTTCCCGTACCGTATTTATCTGCAAGCATCCCTGAAAAAGGCGCAATTACTCCGGTTACAAGTTGACCCAAAGCAAAGGCAAAGCTGATGTGTAAATAATTTAAGTGGTCTGATTGCCCGATACCTTCAATCGTAAGAGAAAGAGAACTTCGTCCTCCAAACATCACCGCGATAAATAAAGAAGCAATGCATACTACTAAAAGAAAATTTGGAGGGCTAACTTTGATAAATTTTCCTTCCGATTATCGCTGACGCTGCAGGTAATAATTATTTTTACATGCCATTTTACTCGCCAAGCTTAGATATAGTCATTCAGTTGCGTTATCTCTAATTTTACTACGCACGGTGAACTCTGCCTGTCAACACGTGGCTTAGGCCTCGCTATGTGCCAATTTGGACTAAATGTGATATGACTGACCCTTTTGATGATTAAACTCAAATAAAATTAGACGGTAAGGTGATTACTGGCGTAGGAGAAAGGAAATAAATACTTCTCGATTGCATCAATTAACTCCTGAATTAGGATGT
This sequence comes from uncultured Alphaproteobacteria bacterium, assembly GCA_913051655.1. Classification (GTDB taxonomy): domain Bacteria; phylum Pseudomonadota; class Alphaproteobacteria; order Rhodobacterales; family Rhodobacteraceae; genus LFER01. The sequence goes on along the minus strand of CAJXHI010000011.1, from coordinate 2,319 downwards.
TCATATATATGTTATAATCTAATGAAAATACTCCCGTTATTATTCCCTTACATATTGAATGCAGTTCGCTCAATGGGCTTACAAAGTTCTAGCAAACAAGAAAATAAGACATATACTCACTATGTGTTAAAAACGATGAGAAATTTAATGGCGGATGAGAAGATTGAACGTAAATTAGCCGTCATTTTTGCGACTGATGTCGTTGGCTTTAGCACAGCAATGGAAACCAATGAAAACGAAACCCTCAAATCGCTAAGGGCGTGTAAGGAAATATTGAAAAAGTTATTTGAAGAGCACTCTGGCCGGATCTTTAATACAGCGGGGGATTCAGTTCTAGCGGAATTCCAAAGTGCAGTATCGGCAGTCGTTTGTGCGTCAGAATTCCAAAAATTCATTAATATTAGAAATAAATCTGTAACTAATGAGCAAAGAATGGACTTCAGGATTGGCGTGAATATGGGGGATGTTATCGTAGAAGGTACAAATCTTTATGGTGAAGGTGTAAATATTGCCGCCAGATTGGAGTCCTATTGTCCAACTGGTGGAATTGCGATTTCAAAAAACATACATGAATTAATTAATCAAAAAGTAGACTTTAAATTTGATGATAAAGGGCACCAAAATATCAAAAATACTTCTGTGCATACCTTTGTTTTGGGTAGCTTAGGTCAGAAGGAATCTGCAGTAATGTCAGAAATGCAAAGTTCGTTAAAGCGTACTTCGCGTGTACCAACGATTGCGATATTGCCTCTAAAAAACTTGAGCAGTGACGAGGAGCAGGAATATTTCGCCGATGGAGTGAGTGAAGACCTTATTGCTGCCGTATCAAAATACAAATGGTTGCGTGTAATTGCTCGAAACTCTAGTTTCTCTTTCAAAAATAGTCTGGAAAGTGCAGAAATTATCGGACAACAACTTGGTGCCAATTACATCCTTACAGGTACAATTAGAAAGGCTGGTCAGCGAGTAAGGATTTCCGTAGAATTGATTGAATTACCTGCTGCAAATCAAATATGGACTGAACGTTTTGACCGAACATTGGAAGATATTTTTGATTTGCAAGACGAAATAACATACTTAGTCGCTGCGGAGTTAGAGCCACAATTATCAAAACAAGAAAGGAAAAAAGCCAATAAACTCACCGGAGACCAATTGGGAGCATGGGATTATTTTCAAAAAGCTCAATGGCACATTTATCAGTTTACACCAGAAAATATAGAAGCTGCAGCAACTTTATATTCTTCTGCACTTGATTTGGATCCACACTCCTCATCTGCTCACGCTGGTTCAGCGATTGCTTCAATCCTGAAGATTATTGGAGGGGTGTCCAGTGAAACTGAGAAATTGCTTCTGGACGCGTCAAGACATGCCGAAATATCAAACAAGTTAGATGATGAAAATCCTTTCGCTTTCTATGCGTTAGGGCGCGTAAGAGCATTTCAAAAAAAGCATGAAGAGGCGGACTTTGCACTTAAAAAAGCTATTGAGATTAACCCTAGCTATGCTTTGGCATACCATGGTTTAGCGCAAGCTTACATGATGAATGTTGAATCAGATAAAGAGAAAGCTTTGGATTTTGTCAAAACTGCAATTAGACTAAGCCCAAGAGATCCTCTAATTTGGGCATTCTATAACATTTACAGTGGTTGTTGCATATTGCTAGAAAGAGACAAGGAGGCATTAGAGGCAGCTCAAAAGGCAGCTTCATATCCTAATGCTGGAGTGTGGGCTTATCTCGGATTGTCTGCAACTCTGGTGTTGAATAATAAGGTGGCAGAGGCAAAAGTGGCACTATCTACATCGTACAAAATGATGCCAAATCTGAGCTTGGAAAGTCTCAGAAATGTTTATGGTCCTGCATTGACACGTTTACAATCAGCATTGGAGGTGGCTGGCTTAGAATAAAGAATCGGTTCGAACGATAACGCCACCTTTAAAAAGGCAGCTGTAATTTAATCGTTTAAACCCGCATATTGGATAGGTTTAACTTTTTCCCGAATTATACAGGTGCCTTGTTTCTAAGGCGAGCTCTTGAAAACTCCGAAATTTTAGCGTTGTCCGTATCGTCTACGGAAACAAAAAAATATGCAACAATCGATTTGACTGATCATTTCTGAAGAATATCCTACCGCTCCCAGCCTATCTCTTATTCAGTGTCGGAGTGTGCGCTGTACTTAATTTAGGAACTATTGATGCATCTTTATTAACTGCAGCACGTGTTGAGTTAGAGTTCGTAACGTCCTTTCTGTTTCATCCGGTACACTAAAGGGGCTGTCAGGAAGGCCTCTGAGACGCGCCAACTAACGGTATATCTCTTTG
>CAJXHI010000010.1 GCA_913051655.1 uncultured Alphaproteobacteria bacterium | reverse complement strand
CGTAGCTAAGAACCGAGCAGTAGTAAGAATTCTCCGCTCTTTGTAATTCCCCATTAAATCCGCGTCAACAAGGACATGTAGACAAAAGCCCTTCATTGCACCAGTAACTTCCTGAAGATGTTCTCTTAATACTGATCCGTAATCTTCGATATAACTGTTTACTCGAGTCGGTACCTTTAACATTCATTTGCCTCCTATTTTTGATGCTCTTTGTAAACGATAGATTTGACCAAAATTTGTTCACCAGAGAGGCATTCGAACGAGCTATTAATTAGGCACCAAAACCACCGTGTTTTACCTTTTCGGATTTTTTGGTGGAGATCATATTCAATTTTTTACATCAGTCCACCTAAACGGGCTGGTTACGATAATGATCTGGTCGTTGTTAGTATGCGGACTTTCTCCCTTCCTCTGATTATGGGAAGCTTTGATTCATTCGAAAGGAGCAAATATAGGCTATGAACCGGTCAGTGACTGATAGTATAGATTTGGTTCTAAACTCACGGTAAATCAAAAAGCGAAGGCTTTTTAATATGGTACCAAGACGCGTCGAAAAGAAACACACAAATTGTCTCAAAGGTACTCATAGATCTATTGTTGATCTGAAAAATTCATGAAAACAATGCGCTTTAATTTTTATTTGTTAATGTCGAGGGTATCAAGTTTTGGCTAGTTTTGGCCTTGGAGAAGAGTACTCTTGGCTTATCCTCTTAAGAAAGTTAAACAAATAGTGTCAAAAAAAAACTCTTTTCGTGCAGAAGCGGATGGATCGACATGCTTGAATCAGATGATGGTTTTGGTGAATAGGACAAGGGCACCGAGATACAGTATTTGCCCTTCCATCCCAAACAAAAGCCGCCTTTATTCAGTCAGTATTGGACATAAGCTTCTGGTGTGATGAAACTTAATGAAAGGAAGATCAAGAAACGAATAATTTGTAAACTTGGTCTAAAAGAATCGGCTGAGCCCTTTTTTATCGATGTCAATTTTGAGATATTGTAGTTAACTATCGCGCTTAAATCCCGCTGTCGCGAACGTCAAAGGCGTCTCTCACAGCGTCCCCAATAAAATTGATAGATAGTACAACCAGCATAATGGCTAAGCCGGGGAAAACGCCCAGCCACCAAGCCTGACTGATAAAACTTCGTCCATCTGCCAATATCAGCCCCCAAGTGGGCGTATTAACATTAACCCCCAACCCCAAAAATGAAAGCGAGGCTTCCCCTAAAATGGCATAGGAAATGGAAACTGACGCCTGCACAATTATTGGTCCCATGGCATTTGGCAATATATGTTTAAACATAATGCGAAAATCTGAGGTTCCTTGTACCCGTGCGGCTTCGATGAATGGCTGTTCTTTAAGAGATAACACCATTGACCGGGCCACACGTGCAAAATCATCCAAAAAAGCAAGGGAAATAGCCACTATAATATTTAAGAGGCCTGTCCCAAAGACTGCGACTAAGTAAACTGCTATTATGAAATTAGGAAACGCCCACTGAAGATCAATGTAGCGCATAATGATCATGTCGATCCAACCGCCATAATATCCGGCCCAAACACCGAGAAACACTCCAACAATCAATGCAATCGCAACTGTTACAAATCCGACAAAAAGAGAGACCTGCGTTCCCCAAATGATGCGTGAAAATAAATCTCTTCCTAAATCGTCAGTTCCTAATATGTGCTGATAAGATGGCGCAGACATCATATCCAACGTCATTTCATTTGGATCATATGGAGCTAAGAATGGTGCAAAGATTGCAGTTAGAAGGAATATAAATAGAATTACTAGACCAACTTTCGCTTTTTTATCAGCTTGCATGACGTCATTGATGCGCGTTATTGCAAGAAACTTTGCCGGTCTACGCTCATTGTCTTGATCGGCGTGGTTAGACATCATTCGTATCTAACTCTCGGATCTATTACGGCATAAAGAAGGTCGACCATTAAGTTAGCAAAAACAAAGAATGCCGAAATAAGTAGAACTGCGCCTTGGACTACTGGATAATCCCTATTCAAAATTCCCTGTATAAGCACTCTGCCCAAGCCTTTAATCGAAAAGACATTTTCCACCACGACCGCTCCGGAAATTAACAGCGCAATAGCAATCCCTAAGACCGTAACAACTGGAAGCATCGCGTTTGGAAGTGCGTGGACAACCACCATTGAACTCGGACTTAACCCCTTAGCGGCGGCAGTGCGCATATAGTCCGACTTCAGTTCTCCCAGCAATGAAGAGCGTACCATGCGCGCAATAATTGCCGAAAAACCAGTTCCAATTGCGATAGAGGGCAATATCAAGTGACGCAGCCATTCCCAAAAGCCAGATGAGAGAGGTACATAACCGATGGCAGGCAGCCATTGTAAATTTGCAGCAAAAACAATGATCAGCAAAATAGCTAGCCAGAAATCAGGCATCGACAATCCAAGAAAAGCAAAGACTGACACAGTATTATCAGCAGCCGAGTTTTTCTTGATCGCCGAAATAATTCCAGCCGGCAAAGCAATTGCTATTGCTATAAAAAAAGACAACCCCGCCAACGACAATGTTCTTGGCAAGGCTTCATAAAGTATGTTCGTCACACTCTGGTTGGAGCCATAAAGAGACGTCCCAAGGTCCCCCTGCAAAAGATTTAATAACCACTTAAAGTATTGAACAATAACGGGTTGATCGAAGCCAAATTTTTTTGTCAAGGCATCTCGCGCTTCATCACTTCCAGCATCAGCTAGCATGGCCGCTATCGGATCTCCGGGTACAAGCCTGAGCATAAAAAACACGAGCGTTGCCACCGCCATCATAACCAGCAGCGCACCAAAAATTCTTCGTAAAATATATCCTGACATGGCAAGTGGTCAGCGGGCTCTACGCCAGCTGACCCTATTATGATTAAGCGAGCGAAATTCGATCAAGCTCATGTAATCCCGGGATCCTCGCTTCCTCTGGAACTTGAACAGATTTATGATGAACCAAAACGTCCACTGGATGATAAAGGAAACCACAGGTTACTTTATCAGACGTTATCCGATTAGCCTTGCGAACGAGCTCGCGGCGTTCCTGCGGATCTGCGACCAAAGACTGTGCATCTGCTGCGGCATCCGATTCAGCTTCCGAATAAAATCCGAACGGATATTTGCTTTTGTCACGTTTACGGCCGTTGAATTTAGAATTTGTTTGCATCCAGTCCACAAGACCGTCATCGGGGTCGTAATCGCCCCCTGAACCACCAAGACGTAAATCATAATCCATCGTGTCAAACTCTTCGATACCAACTGAAAAGTCTTTTGGGTCAACAATAACGTTGATGCCCAAAACTTGTTTTAAGATATTGGCAACGACAAGCCCATCACGCTTTGTGTTTGGCGTCGTCTGCAATTTGATCTCTGGAAAGCCTTTTCCTCCTGGGTATCCAGCCTGTGCTAAAAGCTCTCGCGCACCCTCCGGATCGTAGGCTTGCTCGGAAACATTAGCCAAATCTTCATCAAAGTAAAAACCCATTGCGGGGTTGATCGACCCGTGGGCGGGATAGCCGTTTCCAAACTTGGCTTGTTTGATAAACAGGTCACGGTCTAAAGCCTTGGCAATTGCCAATCGCACCTGAAATCCCTTTTCTTTCTTCAATTCATCAAGCGGCTTATCGAAACTATCGACACGCATATAGTCGCGCCATGGATTCAACCATATAGATTGGAAACCAGGACCAGGTTTGATATCCACTTTCAAATTACTGTTGGATTTAAATCGGTCTATCAACTGGGAAGGTATCGGGTTTCCTCCTACGTACTGTACATCACCCGCTTCAAGTGCAGCGGCAAGAGGCTCTGCACCATCGACTGGGGTAATTGTGATTTTATCAAGCTTAGGGCGACCTGGATCATAATATTCAGCAAATCTCTCAAGAACGACGCTGCCACCTTGCTTATGCTCGACTATTTTATAGGGCCCTGTTCCTACAGGCGTCAAACCGTATTGCGCTGCACCCATTGAGTCTAATGCACCTTGGCTCACGATTGTCATCGCACGCCCCGAGGCGCGTTCAAGTGCTTTAGTCAGGAAGGAAGCCTGCGGCTTGCTCAATGTAAATTTCACTTCGTAGTCATTGAGTTTTTGTAGCTCTTTCACGTTTGAAATCACGCGACTATGGATTGACTGTTCAGGGTCTTTGGAACGATTGAAAGTAAATAATACGTCGTCAGCGTTGAACATGTCCCCATTGTGGAACGTAACACCTTCTTTTAACTTGATTGTGTAATTCAATCCGTCTGATGACACTGTCCACGACTCGGCTAAATCGCCTTGAGCAACGAGAGAATTATCAATGTGCATTAATCCAGAGAGCACATTTGATGCAATCTGAAATTGCAACACTTGGTTAATCTTAGCTGGATCAAGCGTCACAATTTCTCCTACGCCTGACCAAGCGCATTTTAGCTCTCCACCGCCGTGTCCCCCTGCGAAGGCAACACTGGGACGCAATCCAGGTAAAACATTTGCCAGCGTCAAAGCGCCTCCCGCCGCCAAAAGGCGAAGGGTTGTTCTGCGCGAAAGTCTATCTCCGGAAATGTCTTCCTTAGCCAAACCAAAAAGTGGATCTTCAGAATCGTAGTCATAAGCCTCCTTGAGTTCATTTTTTGCTTTTTTTATAAATTTTTCATTGTCCATGATACTTCTCCTTTAGCAGCTCAATTTCATAAATGCGTAGCCTATTTTGCGGCGTATGTAATTAACGTTCCTATTCCAGGTGCAAAAATTTATATGCAATGCGGAATGACAGTAGCGTGGCTACAAGGCGTGAAAGGAGTCAAGAAAATTTCTCAATTTTTTTTAAAACATTGCCACAAACCTCAGTTAATGCTTTCTTTCCTAGCATACATTATAATACGGAAATCGTCTCATGACTTATTCAATCGTCGCTAAAATACCTGAGAAAAATGAAGTTGGCATAGCAGTGGCGAGCAGGTTTTTTGCCTGCGGGGCACTGGTCCCCTACATTACCCAAGATACGGTTATCGCTTCTCAAGCATTCGTTAATCCTCTGTGGGGAAGCCGAAGCTTAGACCTGCTGCAACAGGATATTCTTTTTGAAGATGTATTATCCATTCTAAAAGAAGAGGACCTCGCAAGGGAGACACGGCAATTTCACGGGATTTCCAAGGCTGGGGAAATCGTTCAACATACAGGTGCTGAGTGTGTTGACTGGGCAGGGCATGTAAGAGCGGAAAATGTTTCCATCGCAGGCAATATGTTAGCAGGTCCCAAAGTGATAGAAGAAACATTGGAGGCTTGGCATTCAAATGCGCATATGACATTTCCCGAGAGGTTGCTCCTCGCAATGGAAGCTGGAGAAGCCGCCGGTGGTGATAAAAGAGGGAAACAGGCTGCTGCAATAAAGATTCATCACGGACAACCTTATCCAGACTTAGATCTGAGGGTGGATGATCATGCAGATCCGCTGCGAGAACTTCGCCGACTACTGCGAGTTGCAGATGAAAGATATATGATTTTCAAAAGGGCTTTGCCCACAACTGATAATTTTTCAGGCATGATTGATCGGCGCCCTCTTGACCAAGCTATCGCCAGAGCGGCGGATGACAGACAGCAGAATGGTTATGTAAGCCCTTCTTATGCAACCTGAGGAGCAACAATGAAGATCCTAAATCACCATAATTACCCCTCTCGTCGGTCAGCGGTTGTAGCCCGAAATATGGTTGCCTCCAGTCAACCTTTGGCTGTCCAAGCGGGTTTAAAAATGTACCACAAAGGGGGAAATGCAGTTGATGCGGCTCTCGCAACGGCAATCACGCTGACGCTGGTTGAACCGACGGGATGTGGACTTGGCTCTGATGCCTTTGCCATCGTTTGGGATGGAACGCAGCTGCATGGACTAAACGCATCCGGGCGTTCACCATCTAATTGGTCTTACGAACGTTTTATAAAACGCGGTGGTATTCCTTTTCGTGGCTGGGACAGCGTCACTGTGCCGGGCGCAGTCGGTGGTTGGGCCGAAGTATCCAGAAAATTCGGGAAACTTCCCTTTGAAACTCTTTTTGAAGTAGCGGTCAAATATGCTTATGAAGGGTTTCCTGTCTCCCCTGTGATTGCAGATCTTTGGTCAAGAGGGGGAGCCGAATTGAAAAATCAGCCAGGATTTGCCCAGAATTTCCTACAGAAGGGGAAAGCGCCTAACGCAGGAGAGGTCTACACCAACCCTGCTCTCGCAAAAACATATGAACGGATCGCAGAAACTAAAGGACGGGCTTTTTATGAAGGGAACCTGGCCGAACGAATTGAGGATTTTGCACTGCAACATGATGCAGCGTTAAGGATTTCTGATCTTGCAAATTTCAAACCGGACTGGTGCGGAACATTGAGCAATGATTTTGACCATTTCGATCTGCATGAAATACCCCCAAATGGCCAAGGTATTGCCGCATTGATTGCCCTTGGCATTCTTAAACATACACCAATTCGTGATCTGCGTGCCGATGATCCGATGGCATTCCACCTTCAGATTGAGGCGATGAAATTGGCCTTGCGCGATACTGAACATTACGTTGCCGATTTGGACTATATGACCTCGATCACATCGTCGCATTTACTCAGCGACGATTATCATCTGGAAAGAGCAAACTTGATAGATCCGAAAAAGGCGACAGATTTCGAAGTGGGCGCGCCCAAAGTGGGCGGCACGGTATACTTGTCTACTGCGGATGAAAACGGAATGATGGTTTCTTTTATCCAATCGAATTATGCGGGATTTGGATCTGGGGTTTGCGTGCCAGAAACGGGCATCCATCTACAAAATAGAGGTGCTGGTTTTTCTATGGACCCAGAAAGCCCCAATATTGTTGGACCCTCTAAAAAACCATTTCACACGATCATTCCTGCCTTTCTTATGAAGGGAAGTGACCCATTGATGAGTTTTGGTGTCATGGGCGGGCCAATGCAGGCACAGGGGCACTTACAGATGGCACTTAGAACGCAACTTTGGAAACAGGATCCACAAATGGCAATCGATGCACCACGCTGGCGTGTCACCTCTGGCAGAGAAGTAGCCTGTGAGTCGAGTATGGATCCCAACATTGTAAAAAGTCTCGCAGATATGGAACACAAGATCACTCTGGAGGCACCGGATAATGCATTTGGTTTTGGCGGCGCACAACTGATCCTTAGGATGGAAAACGGCCTTTATATGGGCGGGTCAGAATCCCGAAAAGATGGGTATGTGGGTGGCATTTAACGAACCAGTAACGGCGAAAAGATCTCAAAGATTTGGATGGGAAAACATTTACATGAGCCTCTCAAAGAGATTATGCCAGTTTGATAAATCGATTTGGTCAAAAAGTGCGACATTCCCTTATACCAAGTTGCGTTAAGAGCATATGGAAAACCCTAGATGGAAAATTTCAATCATGCCAAGCCTAACGGACGGTCAAGGGCCCAGAATGCAATTAGTGGCTGACTTAGCTAGATAGATTGTAGGAAATCATGACAAACCAAATCTATCTTGTTCAAGCGGCAAGCGCATTTTGGAAAAATCAAAAACCAGTGATACGTGGAATTGCTTTAATGTGTTTATCTACGATTGCCTTCTCAATCATGCATGGATTAGTGCGTTTCGTTTCGGAAGTTCTGCATCCATTTCAAATCGCTTTTTTCCGTAACATTTTTGGCTTTGTTTTTCTTTTACCACTTCTGTTGCGCTCTAGATTTGCGATCCTTCGCACCAATCAAATCAGTTTGCACGTATTAAGAAGCGTAATCAATATAGCAGCAATGTTGATGTTTTTCATGGCATTGTCGATGACGCCACTTGCAAAGACTACGGCTCTTAGCTTCACAGCGCCTATTTTCATGGCCGTTCTTTCTTTTTTGGTATTGGGCGAACGCTTTCGCATCTACCGATGGGGCGCTATTTTATCGGGATTTCTTGGTATGCTAATTATCCTACGCCCCGGCATTATTTCAATGGACACAGGGGCACTGTTGGTCGCCACATCAGCTGCACTTTGGGCTGTGGCAATGATTATTATCAAAATCCAGTCGCGGACTGAATCTACCGTAACAATTGTCGCGTATATGGGAATATTTTTAGGAGTTTTCTCAATTGTACCGGCGATGTGGGTTTGGGAACCGTTCGGGCTTCAGACTCTAGGTTGGATGGTATTAATTGGTTTATCAGGCACTGTTGCGCAAATGGCGATAAGCCAGTCGCTTAAGGAAACTGATGCGACGGCCACCATGCCTTTTGACTTTCTTAAACTGATCTGGACCGCAATGATTGGGGCTTGGTTTTTTTCAGAGATCCCGGATGTATTTACTTGGATCGGAGCCACCGTCATATTTTTATCTGGTTTTTTCATCGCACTGCGTGAACGCCGCATAGGTATTTCCTCGTCCTAATGTGCCGCATACCAAGAGATATCATAGGAAACTAAGGTTGCGTGAAAAGTATTGCAACTATGGTTCATTGGTGTGAACCTCTATTAAAAATGCGTTAAGATTTACCCACTTTCTGCGATGATGCATTTTTAGTGGAGTTAAGCCAACTCCTAACCCTTACATTACTACTTTTTTGAACATGCCACTTCTTGTCCTGTCTCTGTAGCCTTTTACTTTTAAACTAATGTGCTGTGCGACGAAAGATAAGCTTTGAATACTTACTCTTGTACTTTTAGTGACGAACAGTGGTTGGGGTATTTTCATCTGCGTCAAACTCAGCATAGAACTTCTTAAGGTATCCGCGTGAGGCGTTGCTGCTTGAATCTATTTTTATCGTCTAAGAACAAAATTTTGTATCGCTTGATCCTGCGAAAGACACTTGCAAAGAATGTTTTTACGGACCTTGTAATTCAGGGGTAAAGTGGCAAGAGCTCGGCAGTTTTCATTTATATTTATCCAGCTCTCACAGTTTTTCTATAGAAGACTCGAACGCAGAAAGAACAGAGCAGTTTATACTTCTTTTTCACCAGCTTCGACGAATAGTCTATCAATTTTTGGCATGGGTAAATCATCGATAGCAGCTTCAAATGCTTGAAGTCTTTTATAAATGGATATCAATTCAATTATCGTCGTCCATGATGATACTAAAAATTGGAATGACGACGCTACCTGCCCAAATGCACGTAGAATTTGGTTCATAATCCCAAGCGTTATTCTGCCCGAGACAATGGTGGGAATGAGGAAAACGTATGCGATTACATTATCTGCTTGCAAATACATGTATCTAAAAAGGTTGAAGTAGGTGTAGTGAACAAAAATTCTGAAATAGTTTTTCCTAACATTAGAAAATAATTCGCTGAGGGTTTCCGGTTCTGCCCTTTCAGCGGTCTCTTCACCTAAAACTAATTCTTTGCGGAAGGCTGCTTCCACTCGTTGATTTTTAAATTCTAAACCTGGTAATTTTATCCCTGCTACTAAAAGTAATAGCGTTCCGAATGTCGACCAAAAAATAGCTATTGTGACGAGCGGATACGGAATTTGACCAATTACCGGCAATTGTTCTACATGAACCGAAAGCGCAGCTAATACCGGCAAAAAAGCAACGAGCGTCATCACAGAGTCGACGAATGCAATTCCAAGGCCTTCCATTATTCCGGCAAATCGCATCGTGTCTTCTTGGATTCTCTGAGATGCACCCTCTATTTTTCTGATCTTTGACCAACGCGCAACGTAGTAGCTATTCATAGCAGTGCGCCAACGAAAAATATAGTGAGATGTATAAAAGCGATTTGCAATTATTAAAGCTATGTAAGGGAACGCAATCATCGAAAACGTTCCAAGGTGAGAATACAAATCTAGGGCAGTAACTTCACCTGAACCACTTAATGCATTTTGAATATCATCATAAAAGGGTCCATACCAAGCGTTTATTACTACAGATACTTGAACCGATGTATAGGATAGGTAAATCAGTAGAGCGGAGCCAAGTATCGACCAATTTGACCACTCATGTTGGCTTTTAAAACGCCAATATAAATAAGTTGAGCCTGCACCGAACAAAAAATAAGCGTCGAACCACAAAAATTCTGGCGTGACGAAATGGCCGAGGCCGATAACTGTTTTGGATTCTTGTAAATCGAAGCCAATGAATATTCCCATGCTTTCGCCTAATGTGTACCATACGGCTATTAGTATGGCGATCCATGTTGACGTAGTCAGAAAAAAATTCCGTGGTGAGGGAAAGAACGAGCTAAACATTTGTAAAAACCCCAAAAAATTTCAACTACACTTTGTACTAAATGTAGTGCTTAAGCAAAGAACTTAAATGATCGAGTGATTGTTTCAAATCAGAAACGTTGTCACGCCTGATTTATCGGCTGACTTGCGATCCCTTCGTTCTTCTCCATCAACAAAAGCAATTTCTAAAGTTGCTTAAGACAACGCAATCGTGCCAATATATGCTTATGATGCATTCAAAGCATCCTGTAATAAATCAGAGCAAAATAGATTACACGAATTTCCATTGTATCTCTGTACGAACGCGACGATTGACGATCTCGTCAAAAAGGAAAAGCTTCAAAAATCTTTCATTTAGGAAACGAAAAAGTTTAACACAAAACTTTAACATAAAAACTTTATTATGATTTCAGTATCTCAAGCTTTACGGTGTTCCTGATGTAAAATTGACTGGCTCCAATCCTGTAAGAAACCCATAGCAATCGCAGCAACAATGGCGGTATTAGTTGACTTTTAAAAAAATTGATCAACAATCTGAAATAACCTTTCTTTGATTTGATTACCAAACTCATAAGATAATGCTTTGGCGTTTTGACTTCATGTTTGCAGCCATGGAACTTGATAGACAAATATCCGTCATCCACAGATGGAGGGTAACGTTCAATATTTAGATCTAATTTTCGCTAGCGAATCACTGCCGTAAATCTCTGATTTTGTAGTCTAATCCAACGGTCCATCTTAATAGTTTTACACGTTCTTGGCATTATTTAAAGCATCTCAAACATAAAGAAGAACGGGTGTGTGGGGGGTTATTAGTGTCTTCGGGCATCTAAGTTGATGTCCCATGATATTCACGAGCTGCCGATATCAGACATGACATCTTCGATAAATTTATTGCAAACTTGGGGTTGTGTAATTGGGAGCATGTGCCCTGCCCCTGGTATCATTTCCAATTTAGCACCAGTCATTTTACTGAATGCAACTCCATGCTGCTGTGCGTCTAAGATAACATCATCCTCTCCAAATAAAACGTGCGTTGGTATATCTAAATTTACCAATTTTGATGAAACAGTATATTGCGAGGCTTTTGCCGCAATTAAGTCTTCACAAGTAGTTCGAAAATGGCTTGGTAATCGACTTAACAATGCACCACCTTTAATATTGAAATCAGGTGTAACTGGTTCTGGTTTAAAAATTTCCGTTAAAAACTTTTTTTGTTTCGTCAGAATCAAAAACCCAGACAGAAAATTTGACAGAAAAGTTCTTACGATAGGATATCGAATTTCTAGATCACGGAAAACTTCTGGTGTAGAATCAATTGTCATACAAGCGGGGCAAATCAGTGCGAGGCCTCTGATTTTCTCTGGAAACCTAATCCCAACGGACAGTGAAAATGCACCACCGAGAGAGTGCCCAACCAATAATGGACGTTTTAATTTTTCTTTATCAATAAATTCCACAATTGCATCAGCTTGAGCGATTAAATCTGCGCAACCTAAGTGCTTTCTTGTTGACCAAGCTGATCCAAGTCTATCAATGCTGATAACACGGTATTTTCTGCTTAGTCCTGAAAGCATGTAACTAAAATTGTGATGATTACCACCCAATCCATGAATCAGGACAATAGTTTCGCCTTCCCCCGCATCAATCCAATGGATTGTTCCCCCACTAACTTCTGTAAATTTTCCAGTGGCTGGTAATTTATTTTTTGCGACCAGTGCCAAGAATTGAGTTAAGAAAAAAGATGCCATCAAAAGAGCAAGAAGAAATAGGATTGCTAAAATAAGTAACTTCATAATATCAATTTATTCACGCTGGCATCTTAACTTCAGAAATGACTAATTTACTCCAAAAATCTGTGATATACTTACAAGCATCTAGACCTTAGTCCTCTATTATAGCAAGGAATTCTTGTGCGGTGAATAACTGGTAGAGCAAAGCAAAATAAATAGTATTAATTTGATGATTTTCGTTAGGCTTGGACGTATGCATTAATAAGACGAGAAGTAGGTTGACTCAGGATCTTGGATTTCACCGCGGGCTAGGCTAACCTTAAAATGTCTAATTTATATTGAGAGGTTTAAATGTCACGAATTTCATCGATAGATGTCGGAAATATCAAAGTAACTGCGCTGCTGGATGGTGAGCTGTTTTTGCCTGCTGAGGCTCTTTTGAAACTCAAAGACGCCGATGCTGAAACGATTCAGAATAATGCAGAAAATACGCTTTCTTATACAAATGTGAATGCCTACCTGATTCAGAACGGTGACCGCAACTTGCTCGTCGATGCCGGATGTCGTGAGCTATTTGGCCCGACCTGTGGCTTCATTCAAGAGGCGTTGACTGAGGCTGAAATGTCCGCTGAACAGGTGACGGACCTTTTCCTAACTCATTTGCATCCAGACCACATTGCAGGAGCTTTGAATACTGATGGTACAGCAGTTTTTGAGAATGCACAGTTACATTTAATTGATATAGAACATGACTTTTGGATGAACGGAAGTTTCGATGCAAGTGAGGTAAATGGGGCGGATTGGGCTGGTCTCGCAAAGGCTGTAATCGGGGCGTATAGCGACCGATTAAATATCTTAACACAGGACAGAGAAATACTGTCAGGGGTAAGAAGCTTTTCGATTCCCGGGCATACTCCAGGTCATGCAGGTTATCGAGTGGATAGTGGTGATGAGAGCCTCATGCACCTTGGGGATATTCTGCACACCCAGAATCTGCAGCTTATAGATCCGAATATTTCTACCATTTTTGATGTTGATAGTGATACCGCTCTAACATCCCGCAAACGCGTTTTGGACATGGTGAGTGCTGACAAAAACCTATGCACAAGCGGTCATTGGTTATCACCTAAGTTTGGTCACATTGAACGTCACGGATCTGGATTTGCAATTGCTTAGAGCGAAGCAGCATATGATGATGCTTATTACACTCTGTGTATGCTCTAAAAATGTTTTTACACAAAGTTCGGTAACGGAAGGTAGTGTGATCACAATAAGACCCCACATGTTTTTATGGTTCGTTAATGTGAAATAGTTTAAGAAAAAAAGAGTGATATTTACGCTTCACGAAAGGTTTAAGCGACATTTTTTCGTTGTGGATACCTTTGTGTCCGGAAAAGTAAGATTAATGTATCTAACGCCATCCGATAAACGTCACCCGCCCGAACCTACAACAACAGAACGGCAGTGGGCGATGGACTTGATTGGTGAATATGCTCAATGTGTGCAAACATAGTGTGGGAATGACGACTTCTTTTGCTTTCATTGTATTACAGAAAGTGAGAAAGACGTTTACCGCCAATTGGATGCTTTCGATTTGGAGGGCAAAGTTGTAAATTAATTGATCAGTGAAATGTTTCAATTTGTATCAGTTTATCGTGCTTCAGATGACATAAGATGGCAGTATCCGGAACCTAATGGTAAATGTTACACCGATCCGTTTGCAAGATAACTTTGCCACTACATTTAATGCTCGGTGCTTGGTACAGAAACCCTAGTTTTCCGATCAGTCAGCAGAATATAAAGGAGTTAGCTCCAAAAATGGATAGCGGAGAATTATTATAAAATGATACTGAAATATTGATTCAATGCGCTATTTAACTCAGGCAACGCGAGATCGCCTAGGGCACGCTTTCATCCTCATGGCACTATTTATTGCTTTAACAGATTGTACCTCTTCCATGCATTATGCCGGTTCATCAAACTTTAATCCAAAAACGAAAAGGTTTCAGAACTCTAGCGGTGGATCTAATGAAAAAAGCCTTTCAGAAATTGTTGATGTAATAAAAGAATTTTCAAAACGCGATAAAGATCAAATCGCAGAGACTGGTTTGCCAATGGTTTTTCAAAATCAAAAAACATTATCAGACTTTTCCGAAAGCGTAATATGGCTGGGCCAATCCACAATATTATTAAATCATGACGGTGTGACAGTTATTTCAGATCCACATTTATCTGACAGAGCATCACCGATAGGGTTTTTGGGGCCGAAAAGAATAACCCCGAACCCCATTGAGATCAACAAATTACCAAAAATTGACGCCGTCCTGATCAGTCATAATCACTACGATCATTTGGATAAAACCACCATTCAAGAACTAACAAAGCTTCAACCATCTATAAAGTACTTTGTGCCACTTGGTCTAGCTAGCACGCTGCAGTCATGGGGAGCAGTGGATGTGACAGAGCTGGACTGGTGGCAACCTATTAAGTTTAAAAGCGTGGAAATTCAGCCAACCCCTGTGCAACATTGGTCAAAACGGACATTCTTTGATCGAAACAAATCGCTATGGTCAGGTTGGATGATGAAATGGGATGATTTTTCATTCTATTTTGCCGGTGACAGTGGGTATTCAAAGGATTTCAAAGAAACGACCGAAAGGCTTGGTGCGCCAACATTAGCCGCCATTCCAATTGGCGCCTACGCACCGAGAGATTTCATGAAAGAAGCCCATATGAATCCTGAAGAGGCCATAAAAGTCTTCGAAGATTTGGGGGCAAAATATGCTTTAGCGATCCATTGGGGTACCTTTAAACTCACAACAGAAAAGATCGACGAACCTCTAAAAAGATTGAACCAAGGCCTTAAGAGTAAGGGTATCTCTGCCGACACTTTCCGAGCACTCAAACACGGTGAGATATGGGAAAAACCCTTCTTCAAATGACTTACTCTCATGTTGAAGGACTAAAAAAATGTTGTTGCGGACAAACCTAATATTGTTGGAAGGCCTTACACGATACGACTTGTATAAATAGTTCGTACTCTTTGGATATATTCTTTAATTGTAAATTTAATAATTTGCCTCACGTCTTCACATTGTTGAAAAAACCGAGTCCTCTTAATTACTTAATTTTTCTGCAAGACATTACACTCTGAATACTGGGCAAGAACCGCGCCTCTTTCAAATTCGCCCACATGCCCATCCAGATAACATATGTCTTGCATGAGCGAATTCTGTATTTCTTTTAATTTTGCGTAGAAAATACTTCATTTAATTATGGGGGCATTTATTTCACCGGCAGCAGGCATTAAAAAACTTTCAAAGACTGACGCTAGTATTACTTTGTGACCTTAGAAAATATCCATCGCAACTCGTAAATAAAGCTGCTAGCCAATAAAGTTAGCCAAATTATCTATTCTTTTTTTAAATTTTACTCACCTAGACCGATAAACTTTCCTAAAATCACTTAATTAAATTTTGTGTTGGGTCGTTCAAGCATTTTTTGGTTTTACAAATGAAGATTGGCGTATCGCCCCTTCGCGAGTCCTGATAATTACAAAATCAGCTTAAAACCTATCATGCTCAGTATCGTCAGTTCTCTTTTTGTGTACTAAGTTTATTAAATTCCATCTGATCACAAGAGCAGCGAGAGCAAGAAGAAGGACGGCCCCGCTTTCATATAAAAGATCGACTGTGTTTATGCCCTTTCCCTGTAGTATGATCAGACGACACAACGCTGTGATTGCAATGAATATTGGAACTGTAATCGGTATTTTACGATATTTGTAAAAGGCTGCCACCATCCCCAGTACTTCCGCATAAATGAAAAGAAGCAGAAGATCTGTCAGTTTGACAGAGCGTTCGGTCAGAATAAAAATTATTTCCGCTAGCACCGCATAAACGGTCAGACCTGCGATAATGACTAGCAAGCTCTTTTCGGAAACCGTTATGATTTTATGCCAATCAGCCCAAGTTTTGTTATCTTTTTCGCTCATATTTCACACAATATATTTCTTATTCTTTGATTTAGAGAGGTTTATTTGCCGATATTGCGGCGCAACCGCATATTGTTTAATTCAGCGTTCTTTTTTAAACGACCCCATCGTGAGTGATGCAGACTATGCTTATAATCACTTGGTAAGGATAGGTTTGTTTCCCATACGGTCAAATAATTAAATCATTGCGTGGAATTTTGATGTGCTAACTTTCAAATCACAAGCGATTTAAGATGAATACGCCTGGCCCAAGGAAGATACATATGCCGCGTAACGCCGCCATCCACTCTTATGCCTTGACCGGTTATATAAGTGCTGTCATCCGTAAGGAGAAAAGCCGCAGATTTGGTTTGTTCCTCTACTCGTGCGAGACGATTGAAGACAGCCATATCCGCAAATTTTTTTGGCAAATTTAAACTGTCTGTAAATCCAGGCAGCAGACAATTCATCCTGATATTATTTGCGCCATAGCAATCTGAATAAAGTTTCGTAAAGGAAGACACCCCGACACGATACACGCTTGATATGGGAAACGTCAGGCTGGGTTCAAATGTCGAAAAAGTTGTAATGTTCACACTGGAACCACCACCCTGTGCTTGCATACACGGTGTGACCAATTTTGACATCCTGATCACTGGCAACAATACCATATTATTTGCCTTGACCCAATCTTCGTCCGCAATATCCAATAAGTCTCCTTTAGGAGGTCCACCAACGTGGATCAAAAGACTGTCGATACGACCATATGTTTCCATAGCGACATCAAATAAAGCTTGTGTATCTGCACCATTCTCTGCTTTGCCTCGAACAGCGATACCATCAAGTTCGTTTGCCAGCCTTTCACAGTTTTCAGAAGGAGACATCAATGCAAGCTTGTACTGCCGCTTATTCATCTCTCTAGCAACAGCTTCGCCCATGCCTTTGCCCCCACCAATGATCACACATACTTTATCTACCATGTCTTTTCCAAAATGCTTGACGAGGGAATCGTAGCAGGCCATGTGACTGCGGTAAATACTGTTGTATCACTCGGCATGACCTCTGCATTTTGATTAGAAATCCCTAAGCCCAGAAACCTCACTTCTCTTGATAACGTTGGGGAAATGAGTAGCGAAATCTATGTTTCTCACTCCCTAGTTTTTTCAAGTTCTTTCAGAAAGTCTGGCACCGCAGCTATGCTGTCTAAAACTGCATAGGGTTTCACAAATCGTCCAGCAGGGTGCTCTTCATGCATCCAAGTATACTTATATAAAATTTGAATGGCATGGCCACCGATGTCTAATACAGGCACGATATCCGATTTCACAGAATTTCCTATCATGATGAAATTATTTGGGGATATGCCTTTATCCTCGAGAATCTCCACATAAGCTTGTGGCGTTTTTTCAGAAATAATCGAGATAAACTCAAAATACTTGGCAAGTTTTGAATTTTTTATTTTGCGTTCCTGATCGACAAGGTCCCCTTTAGTGATCAAGAGGAGTTTGAAATGTTGCGAAAGCTGTTCTAAAGTGTTTGGAACACCTTCAAAAACGCGCGCTGGACTGTCCATAATGGATTTTCCAATATCCAGAAGTTCTTCAATTTCAGCACTATCAACACGCTTTTTCAATACCAAATAGGCTTCGACAAGTGAGAGTATAAAACTTTTCACGCCATAGCCGTAACGCTCCAAATTGCGGCCTTCCACGTCATAAACAGTATTAGTCACTTCTTTAATACTACGATCCGGCAAAAGTTTTTGTAGCCTCTCACGCGCCTCAAAAAACAGATCTTCGCAATGCCAAAGTGTATCGTCGGCGTCGAAACCTATGTGGGTAATCCTCTGCGTCATTTGAATTTTTCCGCCTCAAAACACTCTGTTTCGCTGAGCAGATGTCCTGCCTTAAGATATCGCAAGCAAATGCCTTACCCCAATTGTTATAGATCTGCTTGCTCCAAACCAAGTTTTTTATCAAAATATCCTAATACTACTTTTGAAACGAAGCAGCCCCACCCAATATTGGAATTGTACGATCCGTTATCCTTCATTTTTCCATAAACCCATACAATGAAAATATCAGTGAGTATTTAACATGAATGTACATTTTCTGGTTTTCTATTTCCCACAGATAAGTCTAGCCTAAGGAGGAGATCTGACAGGACCTGAAACCACTGGCAAGTTGGGCGCACTTTATGGCAAAAGCGAAGAACATACTTTTTATCATGTTTGATCAACTGCGTTGGGATTACCTAAGCTGCTCTGGGCACCCTCATCTTCATACCCCCAATATTGACCGGCTTGCCGCAATGGGGGTCCGCTTTTCAAGGGCCTATATCCAATCGCCGATTTGTGGTTCCTCAAGGATGAGCACATATACGGGGCGATATGTGCATTCCCATGGAGCAAGTTGGAATGGCATACCACTTAAAGTTGGTGAAATGACAATGGGGGATCACCTGCGCAAAGTGGGAATGGGATGTTTTCTTGTCGGGAAAACGCATATGCGTGCGGACGAAGAGGGCATGGCACGTCTCGGTCTAGAACCAGATTCATTGATTGGCGCGCGGGTATCGGAATGTGGGTTTGATATCTATGAGCGCGATGACGGGATGTTGCCCGAAGGACCAGATGGTTATTACGATCCAAATGGTGCGAAAAAATATAATGATTGGCTCCGTGAGAAAGGCTATGAAAGTGACAATCCGTGGCACGATTTTGCAAACTCCGGTATTGACGTAGAAGGCAATGTCCAATCAGGGTGGTTTCTGAAAAACTCTGACAAAGTTGCGAATATCGCCGAGGGACATAGTGAAACCCCCTATCTTACGGGGCGGGGAATTGAATTTATTAAACAGGCCAAGGGCCAATGGTGTTGTCACCTCAGCTTTATCAAACCTCATTGGCCCTATATCGTGCCAGATCCTTATGCCTCAATGTATGGGCCGGAACATATCAAACCTGTGGTGCGGTCCAACAGTGAACGCGAAAATGCCCATCCCATACTTAAGATGTTTATGGACACCGTCGTAGGGGAAACCTTTTCCAGACAAGAGGTGCGCGATGCAGTCATCCCCGCATATATGGGGCTGATTAAACAGGCCGACGATCAGATGGGCCGTTTGTTTGACTGGCTCAAGAACACAGGCCGCATGGAAGATACAATGATTGTCCTTACATCTGATCATGGCGATTTTCTGGGTGATCACTGGATGGGGGAAAAGACATTTTTCCACGATACTTCTACAAAGGTCCCCTTGATCATTTACGACCCAAGCCCTGAGGCAGATGGTACGCGTGGCTTGGTCTGCGATGCGATGGTTGAATCCATCGATTTGATTCCTACATTTGTCGAGGTTGCTGGATCAAAACCCGATGCACATATACTAGAAGGGGAAAGCCTCCTGCCGATTTTACACGAGGAGCGCACCGAAACGCTGCGCGAATATGTAATTTGCGAATATGATTATTCGGCGACGCCAGTATCACATCTGAACAACATTGGGGTGCGCAATGCGGTCATGTTCATGGTCGCGACCAAGTCATGGAAACTGATCCACTGCGAGGGCGGTCATCGTCCCATTCTTTTTAATCTTAAAAATGATCCGATGGAAATGACAGATCTCGGTGATAAAGAAGAATATGCAGGCACTATCGCAATGCTCTATGACCATCTTTTCGCATGGACCAGACGGCAATCCCAACGTACCACACGCAGCGAAGCGCAGCTTATCGAAATGCGCACCAAAAGCCGTAAGCGCGGAGTTGTGGTGGGCGTTTATGACGAAAATGATACGCCCCTTGAGCTCACCGTAAAATATCGAGGACGTAAAGCACCCAATATGAAGGATAAGGCTTAGATATAACCTTACGACGAAGGAATGACCCAATCCCGTCCCCGCACGGTTTGTACATATTCAGGCCAGCGGAACTGCACCGGAGGATCATAATCACATAATGGGGGGATATTTCCATTTTCCTCTTTTCGACGCTCAAATTCGGCGTAGGCCGCATTCCGAAGTGACTGATCCTCCAAAACCCGTAAAGCAGAAAGGGCCAAAGTTTTTGCGGCTGTTTTGATCATCGGGTTAATTAGCTCTGGAATTCCGCCCATCGCATTCATTACCCATGCGGGATAGGCCTTTGATCCTGCAGGTTTTAACGCAGGACGTGCGATATAAAGGCGCGCCGTCGGAGCATGCCAACACATATCTGTATAATCATCAGAGGTTGAATTTTTCTGTGATGGAGGAAGGTCTTTACGCAGCAGCGCTTCGGCATCTTTTGGAGAAATCAGGGATGTTATTTCTTCAATAAAGGGTTCTTCCATGGGAGGAATCCCAAGGTTTGATTGGATTTCTCTTACCAGCACCTTTGCGCTTTCACCCCATTCGGGCGCCCTAATCGCGCTTAATGCATCCCAAACCAATCCCGCCATTGTGTGATTTGGCAAACCAGGTCTGGATTTTGACACCCAATGACGTTCGACTCGGCACCCGGTCATTATCGCGGCGGCCTGCGCATTCTGATCCAAAACGGCGGTGATTTGTTCAGCCATGTCCAATGCTGGAACGCGCATCATATATTGTATCTCACCCAGTTCTGCTGGAAGATTGTCCGCTGTAGCCTGCCCTGCTGTCAAGATCGCCTCAGAAATTGACCAACCGCCTTGATGGGGTAACATTGACTCACGAACCAGTTTAGAAGACTGATACATTTGCACCAAGGCATCATTAGCACCGGGTGCGCGTACAGCTGAATGCGCCTGTGGAATGGGTGCCCCATCCGATGTACCCCAGTTTTCCGGTTCATCACAGATGAAACGATAGATCATCGAATAGGCGGCACCACAATGCGTATCCCATCGCACAGTGTTACACATGGGCAACATGTAAAATGGGTGAAATGACAAAATAGCTGAAAGACCATCATAATAGCCTTTAGCCGCATGGATAGGTTTTGATCCACGGACCTTTTCTGCCGGCTCTCCAGTATAACGGAGTCGGCCTTTGAGGCCGTATTTTTCCATGGCAGCCTTTGTCGCAAGGAGCGCCCCAAAAGTACTGATCCCCAATCCAGAGTGAGGATCGGTATGGCCCCCGGCAGAATAACCAAGCCCGTCTCGTGGCCGTTTTTTTGTATCTGCCGCCTGACAATTTCCAGGAATACCATCGTATTCGGCATAAAGGCCAACAGTCGGACCGCCTCCATTTGACCATTCAGCACAGAAAGCGGTCGGCATGCCGCCGGATCCTTCTTCGACGGAAAACCCTTCTTTGCGTAATTGCGTCATATACCAAGCCGCAGACTCATATTCCCGCCACGCTGTTTCTCCAAAATCGAAGATTGTACTGCACCACTGAGACAGCTCTGCCATACGCTCGTCAACCACATGAACGGCATAGGACTGTGCATTAGAAAAGTGGTATATCATCAGGACTTCCATTCACTTAACAGCCAATGTGGCGACTGCGGCGTCAAAGAGTTGGGGTTGAGAAATCAAATTTGATTTTAGCTATTTTATGATCCGCCTATTTACCTTTTTCCAGATCAATTAATAAGGCGCTTTACGCCTCTCAGATTATGGCCAATCTCTGGATGTTAACGCCCGGATAGCCCCAATTCTAATCACTGTGCCAAAAATTCCCATGATGGTCTCCTTTGTAACCACATTAGTCAATACCGCGCGTTGAGCGTAAATTGCAATGAAATCATTGACTAGAAAGTCAGAAATCCGAAACAGGATTAGGCTGGATCGCGTGCGATAAATTCCTTTGCACTCATTTTATGATACGCAATAACCGGTATTCCAATATCCACCGGATCTGGATCGACCACCTCAATCACCGCCCCAGTTGCCACGGCATGCTGCAGCGCTATATTTGTAATATTCACTCTGAATGATGTCCCTATAAACACAATTCGCTGAGCATTTTGCATTCTTTTTTCTGCTTCTCTGACGCGATACAGTTCAGTGTAATATTCATCAAAGAGAAGCACAAAGGGCTTTAAAGACACCATCGGCTCTGGGGTCATTGTTTTGCGTGAAATGCAAAAGGCATCAAGAAGCGTAGCTTTTAAATGCACTTTCTCACAGCTTTGCTCAGAGAACTCATCAATATCGCCCCAAGGGGCTTCTTCTATAGACACAGGCATTCCCTGTTCATGCAAAACGGATACTTTGTCCAACCGGCCGTGAATGGGAATATAGGTGTGATTGCCTGCTTTACCGTCCAATCCATCGATATTCTGCGTGATAAGGTTTTTGTCTGAGAGCCAGTGATGAACCTCATTCGGTTGAACGTGCCGGTAGGATGCAAATCTTTGATAATACCAAAGCAAAAATTCATCCGGATGCGATAAATACATCTGCCGGGTCGCCATCTCTTGAGGCGTATAATTTGCGCTTCCAACTGTCCAAAAACCATCATTTCCACGAAAGGTTGGAATACCACTTTCTGCGCTCACGCCCGCGCCTGTGATGTAAAGGGTACTATGTGACATTGTTTGACCTTAGATAACATTTTTATATACGCAAACTGGAAAAAACTAACTTACAGGTATGCGAAAATAAGGGATACTGACAGCAAAACGCTCACCCAAAGCGTCATAGTTCCAACAGGACGGACCCCTGAAATCCCTGTTTCAGGACCAAGTAGCTTTTCAAGCCAGCTGTAGAAATCAACAAAAAACATGCGTGCACTTTGTCCCGCAGAGTGCCATACAGCCGCCAGCCCACGACCAAAACTCATTACCACGTCGGGCAAAAGCCTGCGATAAATCCAATCAGTGTCTAAATTGATAGATCTGACTTCAGGGGGATGCAGGCCTGATTTCATCAAGATGACGAATGCAAGCAATGCAAAACACAAGAGCTGCAATTGGGCGATGATATGGTTCATAGTGTAGGGATGATATTCGACCTCATAAGGCAAAAGCGCATAAAGCGGATCGGGATTAACGCCAATATAGATACAGAGAAATGCTGTCAGTCCCATGGCGAGAAGCATATGCAAAGGCGCCTCTTTCGGACGCAAGCCACTGTCGTGTCCAAAAAAGGTGAAATAGGGAATTTTGATCCCAGAGTGTGACAGCACGCCGGCTGAGGCAAAGACAAGAATAGCCCAGATAAGAGTATAGTGATTTTCTGCAGTCGCATCCACGATAAGCGACTTTGTAACAAATCCGGAAAACAGCGGAAATGCAGAGATAGAGGCCGCCCCAATGAGACAGAAGATGGCTGTTGTTGGCATCGTACGACATAGTCCACCCAATTCAGACGCCTTTGATGTGCCAGTTCGAAACAGTACAGCCCCAACACTCATGAACAAAAGAGCTTTGTAGAGGATATGAGCGAAGGCATGCGATGCTGTGCCATTCAAGGCCATTTCCGTACCAATCCCAACGCCAACAACCATAAAACCCAGCTGATTGTTCAGGCTGTAGGCCAGAACGCGACGAAGATCATTTTCAATCTCTGCGAAGAAGATTGGGAAAAGCGTCATTATGGCACCGATGTATATCAGGATTTCTGTGCCCGAAAATCCACGCGCAAGCGCGTAAACGGCCAATTTTGTAGTAAAGGCCGACAGGATTACTGTTCCTGTCACAGTCGCCGCAGGATAGCTATCCTGAAGCCAGTTGTGCATCAATGGGAAAGCGCACTTCATACCAAAAGAAATAAAAATCAACCAAGTGCCAAGCGACCCAAGCGTCATTTTGTCGAACGCGATCGAGCCTGTCTCGCGCCACAGTAACGCCGCCCCTGACAGAAGAATCACACCCGACATAACCTGGATAATTAGATACCGTAACCCGGTATTATAGGCCCCAATGGTCCCGCGCGCCCAGATCAAAAAAACCGATGCAATGGCGGTACCTTCCCAATAGAAAAACAGGGTTATCAGATCACCAGCAAAGACGGCACCAAGCGCTGAGCCAGAATAAAAAAGCGCTGCAAGCTGCTGCACCCGGTCGCGCACATGCCATGCGTAGAGATTTCCCAGAAAAGCTGCGATGCAAAAGATAAGAGCGAAAACACGTGACAGTTTATCGACCCGCATCATTTCAAGCGTTTGGCCAAATACTTCGGTTTGCGCGAAAACGCCTGTGGGAATGTTAAAAACCTGCCAAGCGGCAGCCACTGGAACCAAAATTGCGATAGCAGAGCGTAGGCGATGGCTTGGTGCGATTGCAACAAGGAGAGCACCAGCAAAGAAAATGAAGGCAGTCGGGATGATATCAAACATCTTTGTGCCCCAATTTTTCTAGCTGTTCTTTGGGATATTCTTCGCGGTCTACAGCCTTGTCACCATAATAATTTTCGGGTTGTTGAATGAAATACCGCAGTGTTTTGGCCAAAAGGATCAGCCCCGTAAACATCACAAATCCATAAGCGCCGTAAAATCCTTTGTATTTTTCAACTTCAAAGTGTCCGTACTTCTTATATGTAAAATCAGCGAGAAACAGACCAATACAGATCGCCACCAATCCACCGATGATGTATTTTGAATTTTCAACTTTTGTAAACCAAGCAAGAAACCGCCCTAATATAGGAAGGTTTTCCGGTTTATCAGAGGGGACATAGGCCATCACACTCTCCTCATTCCTGCGCGATCAACGGCATCAGGAAGTCCTGAATATACCCGGCGTAGAAAAACAAAATGACACAGCCAAAGGCGGTCAACGCCGGCGGCAGCCAAACAAGCAAAGGACCCTCTTTGAACGAAATCGAATTTTTTTCACCCGTATCAGACATAAAAAACCCCTTGGCGACCAAGGGCATGAGGTAAGCGACATTCAACAAAGAGCTAATCAAAAGAACTCCGATAATGATCAACTCACCCGTATCGGCTGAGGCAAGGATTAACAACCATTTGCTCCAAGATCCAGCAAAAGGGGGAAGACCAATTATCGACAGGCTCCCTATAAGGAACGCAATAAATGTAACAGGCATACGCCGCCCGAGGCCATTCATCTGACTGATCTCTGTTTGATGGGTAACAACGTAAATGGACCCTGCGCACATGAAGAGTGTGATTTTCCCTAAAGCGTGTGTCACCATGTGAACTCCACCGCCCATCACGCCCATGGACGTCGCCAAAGCCACACCTAAAGTAATGTAGGATAATTGACTTATGGTGGAGTAGGCCAGCCGCGCTTTGAGATTGTCTTTTGTCATCGCCACAACAGAGGCAGCGATAATCGAATAGGCTGCAAGCCAAATTAGCCAGTCGGATGCACCCGTTTCTGCCAGAAAATCAATTCCAAAAATGTAAATGCCTACTTTTAGCATCGTAAAGACACCTGCCTTCACCACGGCAACGGCATGCAGTAATGCGCTCACCGGCGTTGGTGCAACCATCGCGGCGGGCAGCCATCTGTGGAATGGCATCAGTGCGGCTTTACCAATCCCAAAGGCATAAAGCGCCAAAAGAATTGCCGCCATCAAATGTGATATTTGCCCTTCAAGAATGCCACCCATAGTGAAATTAAGCGTGCCAGTGATCGCATATGTCCAGATGATTGCCACCATCTGTATACAAATGGACGACCCCATCAGAATAGCAAGATAGGTGCGTGCGCCCTTGATTGCCTCCGGCGTACCCTTATGAGCAACCAAAGGATAGGTGGAAACTGTTAGAGCCTCATAGAACAAAAAGAGAGTAAACATATTCGCCGAAAAGGCGATGCCCATGACCGAGAAGATCGCGAAACTAAAGCAGGCAAAGAAGCGCGCGTGATCTTTTTCATTGTTACCTCGCATATATCCTATGCCATAAAGATGGGTGACTATCCATAGCCCAGAGGCAAGAACCGCGAACAGCAATCCAAGAGGTTCAACATTAAAGGCGATATCCAAACTAGGCATGATACTTAACACAACAAAGGTCTCGCTTGACCCACTACCTTCGTTTGCCAAAATGCAGAGCACACTCAAAAAGGTGCATAAAGCAATGCCAAAGGTAACCGTCTCACGCAGATTAGCCTGATGGCGCAGTATAAGATTCAAAATTACACCAAGCGCAGGCAATGCCATGCTGAGGTATATAGCTGTCGATGTTTCCATTATTCCAGCCACTCTAAAACATCCCAATTGATCCGGACATAAGCCCTCTGGCCGCAACATCTGCTGCACCCAATGTCACATCCGTCACCAAACCAAAATAAAGAGTTAAAAGCGCAAGCATCCAAACTGGTAATAACATCAACAAGGGCACTTCCTTCACGACAGAGCCCTCTGCAGGGGCCGCGAGATAAAGGGTTTCAATCATCTGCCAAACATAGGCGACAGCGATGACTGATGACAAAACAATCAAAAAGGCAAAAATCCACCAGCCTTGCTCAAAGGCTGCTTGCACCAAAATCCATTTGCTAACAAATCCCGCTGTTCCCGGAATTCCAATCAATGATAGGCCAGCTATCACCATCGCTGCGCTGGTCCAAGGCATGGTTTTTCCAAGGCCGCGCAGTTTTTCATAAGATGCCCCACCAACCATGAATACATAAGATCCAACACCAAGAAACAGAGCGGCTTTGGTGATCCCATGATTAAAGAGATGGATGATCGCTGCGCTCAGTCCTGTGTGCGAAAACAGCCCAATGCCCAACATCATATAGCCAAGCTGGGCGACACTTGAATGTGCGAGCATCCGTTTCAGGTCTTTTTGTGCGAAAGCAGATATTGAGGACGCAAACATCGCCAAGATCGCAAAAGGTAAAATAATCGCTTCTAAAATATCGATTTGTTCCAAAAACTCTGGCTGGAACACAGTGAACATGAAGCGAAGCAGGACATAGATTGCCATTTTCGTGGCCGTGCCTGAAAGAAATGCAACCACCGTAGATGGGGCAAAGCTGTATGCGTTTGGTAACCAAAGATGCAGGGGATAGATCGCCGCCTTCAGGCCCATACCCACTACGATGAAGGCAAACGCCGCCTTAATCGTGCGATTGTCTCTTTGGTCAGCGATTTTTTCTGCAAGATCAGCCATGTTCAAAGTGCCCGTGGCCATATACAAAAACCCAATACCGATCACAAAAAATGTAGCACCTATGGTGCCCATGATTAGGTAATTGTAAGAAGCCGTGAAAGCACGTTTGTCCCTATGCCCGCCCTGAGCGATCAGAACATAGGTCGAGAGCGACGAAATTTCGAGGAACACAAAGACGTTGAAAGCGTCACCTGTGACCACCACACCTAACAGACCCGTAAGACACATTAAAAAGAGCGCATAAAAGAGTGTATGGCTGCGCTCCGGCACCTCTGACTTCAGACCCAGACGCGCCCAGAACAGCACCAAACTGCTGATTCCTGAAATCAGAAAAAGCACAAACGCATTCGTAGTATCGATCCTGTATTCAATTCCAAGCGGAGGCGCCCAGCCCCCAAGTTGGTAGGAAATTTCACTTCCATCGATGACCTTTTGTAACAACAGCCAAGAGATCACAAGGCAAGACAAGCTGGCCAAAAACGCCAAAGGCCACGCCAGTTGACGAATACCCAATACCACGATCAAGGGGGCCATGATGAATGGCACAACCACCTGTAAAATCGGTAGCTGCTCCGCCAAGGTCAAAGCCACGTGATGGATCGGTTCGGAAGCAGAGGTGCTTGAGGCCATCAGACATCCTCCTCTTTTTTCAAACCAAGCTCACTCAGCATAATCTCTTGTTCCTGCTCAGCAATCTCGTGTTCTTCGATGGTGTAAAAATTTTCTCGAATGCGCACCATGAGCGCCAGACCAAGAGAGGTGGTTGCCACACCCACAACAATGGCTGTGAGGATCAAAACATGTGGAAGCGGGTTAGAATAGGTAACCGTGGGGTCAACCTTCATATCCATCGGGAATATGGGCGCCGTGCCCCCAGACACTTTGCCAATTGAGATGTAAAGCATAAAGACAGAGGTCTGAAAGATATTCAGACCCACGATCTTTTTCATGAGGTTGCTCTTCGCAATAACAATATAAAGACCGATCATCATCAAAAAGATAAAAAACCAATAATTCAGCCGACCAAGGACAAAATCTGATGTCAAAAACTCTGCCATCACCAGTCCTGATCTCTCAAATTCGGCGCACGCGCGGCAAAAGCGTAGTAAATCGCGACCATAACCCCCGTTACAGTAACGCCAACGCCAACTTCAACAATTAAAATACCAAGGTGTTGTCCATGAACGGGGGCATGCGGATCAATCGCAGAATAATCCAGAAACGTATAACCTGTAAGCAAGCTGTAAACGCCCGTACCCGCGTAGATCAGCACACCTAACGCAACAATTTTGTGCACCAACCAAGGCGGGAACACCATTTTGGCCTTTTTAAGAGTAAAGACCAGCCCGTAGATGATAAATCCCACCGCCATAATTACACCGGCCTGAAACCCGCCGCCTGGAGAATAATCACCGTGAAATTGCACATAAAGCGCAAATAGAAAAATTGTTCCTACCAAGAGTTTTGTGATTACACGAAGGATAAGGTGATGTCTCATGATGACCCTCCCTCATCTTCTTCGTCTTCCTTCCGCCTACGCGCCAGACCGCTCATCAGCAACAAAACACCAATACCCGCGGTAAAGACGACAGCCGTTTCGCCCAAAGTATCGTATCCCCGATAGCTGGCTAATATAGCTGTAACAGCATTGGGAACATCGATCTCTTTGGGTATCCGTTCAATATAGTCCGGTCCCACATGTGTCTGTGCTGGGGTATCCGGAGCACCAAAATCCGGCATGTCCAAAGTGCCGTAAATCAAAAGGGCGCCAGTCAATACGACGAGGAACAGGGGCGCAATTTGAGGTTTCTTGTCGCTACGCTCTGAACGTGACGTCAAAGCCAAAGTACCCAACATCAACACTGTAGAAATGCCGGCTCCCACTGCCGCTTCGGTAAAGGCGACGTCAACAGCGTGCATTCGCACGAAAAGCAAAGCAGATAGCAGGCTAAAAACACCGGACAAGGTCACGATTGCAAAAAGGCTCCGAGTCACCACAACCGATAAGGCCGTAACGATCAGCATCGCAAATAAACTTATGTCGACAAGGTTCTCTATGAGATATCGCCTTTTTTCTTGTATTGGCCCATGGTGATTTAGGAACTTTCATCGTCTGCTTTGTTAGGCGCCACACTTTGTGATTTGGGTCGTAGACCAGATACAAGCGCCGCGTTGGCAATGGCATGTGTAGACGTCGGACCAGTGATTAGCAGAAAGACACCGATAAAAATGAGCTTTAGCATGACCAAGGTCCATCCTGCATGCAGACACAAACCCGCCAAAAGCAGAATGACGCCTCCAGATTCCGTGATAGATGCGGCATGGAGCCGCGGCCAGAAATCCGGAAACCTTAAAGTCCCGATAGCCCCAATCACCACAAAGAATGTGCCCCCCGCAATCAACGTCCAACTTAGGAACTGGAGGATGATACCATATTCGCTCATGCGTCTTTATCCTTTTCAGGGGGAGTCCACATTACATCCCCAATCGCACGGTAACGGAAAAATTTGAGAACAGCTATCGTTCCAACGAAATTAATCAACGCATATAGTAGCGCGATATCAAGAAAGTCGGGCCTACCATTCCAAAATCCAACAACGCCGATCAACAACACGGTATGTGTGCCAAAGGAATTGACGGCCAATACCCGATCATAAAGTGTTGGGCCCTTGATTAAGCGGATCAAAACCAAAACCATAGCCAATAAGATACCGAACCCTGCCAGTGCAAAGATCATGTGCGCGCCAACGTTTCAATTTTACTGACACGCCGATCCATATCTGCCAGCGCCTCTAGATCATCATGCGAATAAGAAAGCGCATGCACGAGAAATTGTCCGTCTTCAGTTTCGACAGTAACCGTTCCTGGCGTTAAGGTGATAGAATTTGCGAAAATTACCTGACCTAAATCGGTCCGCTGCGTGTAGGGCACCTCAAAAAGCTTCTGCTTTATCGGCATAGAGAAAGTCAAAATAGTTTTCGTAACGCGTATATTGCATTTTGCAATTTCAACCATTAGCCAGCAGATATATCCAAAGAAATTTAAAGGGTTTAATTCAATTTGGATACGATCACCATCCACGCGGTTCATACGAATTGTAATCAAAAGCACTAACAGAACGGATCCGGCACCGAACATAATGAGAAGTGATTTATATATGCCAGACCACAACAACCACAGGCTGCTCAGGATGACTGCATAGCCAACCAATCTCAAGATAAACCCTTTCTCATATCAGAGCTGCATTTTGTTCCAGCGTGTTTCTATTTCAACAACTTTTTTAATGGTTTTTTAAAAAGGTACAAGTCTGAGAAGCTAAGTTGTACCGACACGATAGCAAAATATGCGAAAACTATTCGGTCAAAGGTTCCAAACGTTGCCGCAATTCCCTTAGAATTGGCAAGACCAGCTTAACCTTGTCTGACCCAATATTGCCTATCAAACCGCTGATAATCGGAGATACAGAGGCCAAAGCTGTGGTGCGCGCCTGTTGTCCTGCTGGACTAATGGCCACAAATTTACGCCGAGCATCTTCCCAATCAGGGCGTATATGTATGTATCCCGCCATTTCCAGCTTTGCCAATGTATTTGTCATAGCACCCCTAGTGACGTGAAAGCTTTTGGCCAATTGCGCAGGTGTACGCTCCGCGCCGATATTGGCTAATTGGTTGAGAACGGCAAAATGAGAAAGCTCCATTCCCTTGGGTAAGACCTTAGCCAGACTGTTACGCAATAGTTGATCAACCGTCAATATTTCGCTGAAAAGCGAAATCGCCAGAGTGCCAATTTCATCTGTCATTTAGGTGCCTGACCATCTCTAAATCAATCAAAACAGCGATGACATAACTTATGGAGGGCTGTCAATGTCAGCTAAGTATAACATGATATTGCGAGCGCTTTTGACTAAGAGGCCGTCTGCTTTGTAGTTAGCAGACTATAAAATTTACCACGATCATTTAGCTAACAAAGATCAGTAAAGCCGCCATGTAAGTCCCATCAGTAAAAATCTGTGGAACAGAACTTCCACCTTTAGATCTTTGTTCCATTCCGATATGTTTACTGAAAGCTGACGTGACATCATATTCCTTAAAATGCAACGATTTTGACCCAATAATCGTTTTGCCATGTTACAAAATCCACTTGTCTGAGCAGAATAAATTCCAACTTCAGACATTGTTTTCGATTTGCTGAATAATTGTTCCATACCGACTTTTCCAATACCGCTACATCCATGCGGGTGCAATTGGCTGCCGGCAAGACTTCTGTGCAGACCCTCCGTGTTAGGGCAGAGATCACAACATCATCCACCAAAATTAAAGAATGGGCTGACAATTTGTTTTGTTTTTTTTGAGAAACCTTAATTACGCCTGATAGCATGTTCGCGAGCTATTCTGCGATGATATTTTCAAGTGGGTTTATGTTAGTGATGCATTGCAGAGCACCATCATAAAGGTCAAATTTTTCGAATTTTGCCATCTCATAAGCAAGCAGACTAGATTGATTTTAGCTCCGTTTAAGTTTGCGCCACTTATGTAATAGCGCTGGGTTAATCCAGCGATTTTCTGAGAGAATTTCACGATAGGACAACAGTCGTTTCGCGGCGGGAGGCAGTACGTCTATCCTATCCAAAGACGCCTGGCTCCAAGCTCCAAATCAATCTGAGCCCAGACCCCTCAGAATAAAGCGCGGCTCGCACTTTATTCCATGATCTTAGCCGAGCGATAAAGTCATGATAATCTTCGGCTCAATCAAAGCTCACTCCGATGAGGAACGCACCAGAATTATCATAGGAAAACCTTTACAAAGACGGCATATCCACCAAACACTTTACGCAGAGCCCAAAATCATAATCCACAATATCACTACAAATCGAACGTTTTGCCGGATAGAGAATACTTAAAGCGGATTGAATTGGCATTATTTTCATTTATCTAACCACTATGATTGATCATAACAGCCTGATTGACCGCACCGCTTTGCGCAGACACCGTTCACGATTTAACGCAAACCGCGGGGCGTTTTTGCACGAAGAAGCAATAATTGAGGTTCAGGATCGTCTGAATATAATTAACAAATCCTTCAACGATGTTGCGATCATCACACCTCATAGATCTCTTTGGCAAGACGAGTTTCCTTATGCTCTCATCCTTGAAGATGAAGATTTTCTTGATTTCCAAGACCACCGTTTTGACCTCATTTTGCATGTCATGGGGTTGCATTGGTCAAATGATCCTCTGGGGCAGATGATCCAATCAATCCGTGCTTTGCGCCCTGACGGGCTTTTCCTTGGATGTTTATTGGGAGGTGAAACGCTGAAGGAATTGCGCAGCGCCTTTGCAACGGCGGAAAGCAAGGTAACCGGTGGTTTATCACCCCGCGTGATTCCTATGGCAGACATTCGCGATCTTGGTGCGTTGTTACAGCGTGCAGAATTTGCGCTCCCAGTGGTTGATAGTGTGAAGTTGATAACAAGTTACGAAACACCTTTGCACCTTATGGCTGACCTCAGAGCGATGGGAGAGACCAACGCGCAAAATGCACGTCAGAAAAGTTTTACCCGCCGCACGATTTTTAGTGAAATGATCCAAACTTACTGCACACATTATTCTAATGACCAAAAACGCGTAAATGCAACCTTTGAATTGACGTGGCTGACAGGTTGGGCGCCTAGTGAGGCACAGCCAAAACCACTACGCCCCGGATCAGCCAAAATGCGCCTGTCCGACGCATTGCAAGTCGAGGAAAAATCGCTGAAGGATTGAATAGTTGTCCGTGTGTCTTACATCCGGATCAAGCTTAAGCTATTCGGGGCTGCATGATGTTAGACGCCACAAATATTTCACAACGGCCCCTATTTGCGGCAGATGATCACCCGAAAATCCCTCAGGTGAAAGTTGGTATCCTTCTGGCCAATCTCGGCACACCCGATAATTACGATTATTGGTCGATGAGAAGTTATCTAGGTGAATTCCTGTCAGACCGCCGAGTCATTGACTACTCACCTTGGTTCTGGCAACCCTTGCTGCAGCTTGTCATTCTGACATCACGTCCCTTTAGATCCGGTGCAAATTATAAGTCGATCTGGAACGAAGATGCCGGCGAAAGCCCTTTGATGACGATCACTAAAGATCAAACGCGTAAGATCAAAAAATTCATGCACGAGCGCTACGGCGGTGAGGTCATTGTCGACTTTTGTATGCGCTATGGCAATCCATCAACTATATCCAAAGTACGCGAAATGACGGCTGCAGGATGTCAGAAAATTCTGTTTTTCCCACTTTATCCCCAATATTCCGGTGCTACTACAGCAACAGCAAATGATCAGTTTTTCCGCGCATTAATGAAGGAAAAATGGCAACCTACCTCCCGTGTAGTCCCAGCTTATTATGATGAAGATATTTATATCGACGCTTTGGCAAAGTCCGTAGAACGGGCCTACGAGGAAGCAGAATCGAAACCCGAAATTTTGGTCTGTTCCTATCATGGTGTTCCTAAGCGTTATCTTATGGAAGGCGATCCCTATCACTGCCAATGTCAGAAAACGACCCGATTGCTGAAAGAACGCCTCGGCTGGTCGGATACGGATATCGTGACCACGTTTCAGTCAAAATTCGGTCCCGAGGAATGGCTTAAACCATACACGGTTGAGGAAGTCGCGCGCCTTGCCGAGGAAGAGTGTAAGAAACACATTGCCGTCATTGCGCCAGCCTTTTCAGCAGATTGCATCGAAACGCTTGAAGAGATCAATGAGGAGATCAAAGAGAGCTTTGAAGAAGCGGGCGGCGAATATTTCACCTATATTCCCTGCCTCAATGATGATGACGATCATGTCAAAGCACTAAGCCAGATTATCGAAGACAACCTCAAAGGATGGCTCGACTAAGTCCAATCAGTCCGGAAGCTTTTTAAGGTAAGTGGCAATTGCATCGCGATCTTCTGGGGTCAACCTTAACGTGTTGTCTACGACTGCCGCCATATGACCCCCGACCACATCGTATTCAGGTGTAAAGCCTGTGGTCAGAAATTCTGATATCTCTTCTGCGCTCCATTTTAATTGAGAGGGCGAAATGGCAGGTATATTTCCGCGACCATCTGGGCTGGGCGCGCCCTTCATCCATCGGCTCTTATCGAGTCCCCCCAGCATATCCCGCGGCGTGTGACACTGCGCGCAATGTCCCAAAGCTTCGACGAGATATGCGCCGCGCGTACCCTCTTGTGAGACGTAGCGTACATCCGTATAGAGCACTTTCCAAATCCCAAGATTGCGACGTATTGAAAATGGAAAAGAAATGTCATGCTCATTATTTTCTGTCTCTACCGCAGGAAGTGTCTGCCAAAAGGTCCAAAGATCCACAATATCCTGATCAGTCATTTTTTCATAATCAGTGTAGGGAAAAGCAGGGAAATAATGCTCTCCCTCAGGACTGACCCCGTCGCGTAATGCGGCGGCGAATTGATCAAGTCTCCAAGCCCCAATTCCGTGTGTGTGGCTCATCGAAATATTGGGAGCATAAAATATTCCGAATTCACTGCCAAAAGATTGTCCCCCAGCAAGGGAAAGCCTATCCTCCGATCCCTTTACCATATGACAACTCGCACAACCGGCGGCATTATAAACATAAGATCCGTTATAACCATCGCCCGTGAGCTCAGATAGCTGAGCGCTTTCTGAAGGGTGCACAGAAGTTAGCGCATAATACGAGCCCCCCAAAAACATGAGAAAAATCAAAAACGATATTTTCAAAGTCAAGAAAAGATGCCGATGCTTTGCAAACTATTTGCGGTATTCAGAATGGCACGATTTACATGTGCCACCCAAAGCCCGCATCGCTGGGATTAGGTCAGATTGGTCGGAAAAATTCGCCAGTGCTGTTGCAGCCGCGCCTTCCATAGCCTTCGATTTGGCCGTGAAATCAGAAAAATTTGTCCAAATGGCGGGCAAAGCTTCTGATTTGGGGTCCATTTTGTTCTCCTTAAACAAAATAGGTACGGTCTTAGCGATATCTTCGATCTCCGCCAAAGCTGCTTTTGCTTGTTCAAGATCAAAATCAACAGCCCCCTTTGCCATTCCGCCAAGGGTTTTCATATTTCCAACAATGCTGCCCATGGACACCATACGTTCTTTTACTGTGAGGTTTTTCACATCCTCATGGGCCAGTGCAGTTGTGGCAATCATTAAAATGAGAGGTGCAATAATCCAATTGAATTTCATAAAACAAGATTCCTTAAATTTGGCAGCGCTGGTGACGCCAAAGCTGGAACGGTCAACTAGCATCCGAAATGATAAAAACAAGCGGCAGGTGCAGTCATTTGGTCACGTCCTTGTTATGTGACCTGTCATCTGGACATCCTCAACTTCTGATTTAGTTCCGAAAGTGGAATTCCGGTTTTTAAATTTTACAAGGCAGTTCAACTATGCCAGCTCTGCGCATTATCTTAGGGGATCAACTTAGCCCCAGCTTAACCGCCCTTGACGGGTGCGACAAAGATAACGACCTCATCTTAATGTGTGAGGTGCAGGGCGAAGCGTCTTACGTCAAACACCACAAGAAGAAAATAGCCTTTCTTTTTTCTGCGATGCGTCACTTCAAAGAAACGCTCGTGGAAAACGGATATCGGTTACGATATACTAAATTGGATGATCCACTGAATGCTAGATCTTTGGCGGGCGAAGCTGCCCGCTGTTTGGATGAATTTTCTTTTGACAGGATCGTTGTCACACATCCCGGCGAATTTCGAGTGTTGGTAGAAATACAGTCTTGGGAAGAAAAATTTGCACTCCCAGTAGAGATTCGCGCCGACAATCGGTTCCTCTGTTCGCCAGAAGAATTTGAGCAGTGGGCAGAGCAACGCAAGCAGCTTCGTATGGAGTATTTCTACCGCCATATGCGTCAGCGCTATTCTGTGTTGATGAACCCCGACGGGCCAGTGGGCGGAAAATGGAATTATGACGCGGAAAACCGAAAACCACCCAAAGAAGGGTTGGATATTCCGCGACCCTATCAGTCCCAACCCGACGATATAACGAATGATGTCTTGAATATTATGGCAGACTTCTTCGACGACCATTTTGGCGAACTAGAGGGATTTCACTATGCCGTCACGCATGCTCAGGCTAAAGTAGCCCTGTCATCCTTCATTGATCAACGGCTACCCCAATTCGGGGATTATCAGGATGCTATGATAGAGGGCGAAGCATGGATGTTTCATGCACATATTGGACTGTACCTCAATTGCGGCCTTCTTTTGCCAATGGAGTGCATTGAGGCGGCAGAAAAAGCCTATGATCAGGGCAAAGCACCTTTGAATGCAGTCGAGGGATTTATTCGCCAGATTCTTGGATGGCGCGAATTTGTACGAGGGATTTATTGGCTTAAAATGCCGGATTATGCAGATCAGAACTATTTTGATGCAAATAGGCCTCTGCCTGATTTTTATTGGACCGCCGAAACTCAAATGAATTGCCTTAGACAATGTGTATTGGAGACAAAGGCCAACGCCTATGCGCATCATATCCAAAGGCTCATGGTTCTAGGCAATTTTGCTTTGATTGCTGGATTGTCACCCAAAGACGTCAATGAATGGTTTCTGGTCGTCTATGCAGACGCTTATGAATGGGTGGAACTTCCCAATGTTTCCGGAATGGTTCTTTTTGCTGATGGAGGCATTCTGGCAAGCAAGCCCTATGCAGCTGGAGGCAGCTACATAAACAAAATGTCTAATTACTGCACTTCTTGCCGATACAAGGTCGCCAAGAAAAACGGGCCTGATGCCTGTCCGTTTAACTATCTTTATTGGGACTTTCTGGTTCGCAACCGCGAAAAACTGGCCCCAAACCCCCGCATCGGCATGATGTATCGTACCTATGACCGAATGGGAAAGGATAAAAAACAGGCAATCGGTGAGGACACTCACCGCTTTTTAAAAAGTATCACGCCATGAAAAAACAGCATCTCCCAACCAAAATCTGCTCCACATGCAATCGCTCATTTGCTTGGCGAAAAAAATGGGAAAAGCATTGGGAGGAGGTAAAATACTGCTCTAAACGCTGCGCAGGGAAGCGAAATAAATAGGTCTGTGCTTTGGATTGTTATCTGTTTGTTTCATTCATACACCTATGATAAAGCACAATTAAATTAATTCTTAGGCGAAGGAACATGCAAAATGGCACTCGACTACACAGTAAAAGACATAGGTTTGGCCGAATTTGGGCGTCGGGAACTCAATATTGCGGAAACCGAAATGCCTGGGTTGATGGCTCTGCGAGCTGAATATAAGAATAAAAAACCACTCAAGGGCGCCCGCATCGTCGGTTCGCTTCATATGACGATTCAGACAGCAGTTTTGATCGAAACACTTGCTGAATTAGGCGCAGATGTGCGTTGGGCATCGTGCAACATTTTTTCTACGCAAGATCATGCGGCGGCCGCGATCGCCAACGCTGGTATACCCGTTTTTGCGATTAAAGGTCAATCGCTCGAAGAGCACTGGGATTATCTCGACAAGTCCTTCATGTTTGCAGACGGCCCTAATATGATTTTGGACGATGGAGGCGATGCAACGCTTTATGTTCTACTCGGTGCACGGGCCGAAGCTGGCGAAGACATCATTTCTGTGCCGACTTCCGAAGAGGAGGCGGTGATCAAAGCACAAATCTTAAAACGTATGGAACAATCACCTGGTTGGTTCACAAAAACTCGTGACGCGATTAAGGGTGTGTCTGAGGAAACAACAACGGGTGTCCATCGCCTTTACGAGCTTGTAAAACAAGGTCAATTGCCGTTCCCTGCTATAAACGTAAATGATTCTGTTACAAAGTCCAAATTTGACAATAAGTATGGCTGTAAAGAAAGCCTAGTTGATGGCATCCGCAGGGCAACAGATACGATGATGGCTGGTAAGGTTGCCGTTGTCTGCGGGTATGGTGACGTCGGTAAGGGCTCTGCTGCATCTTTACGAGGTGCTGGAGCCAGGGTGAAAGTGACTGAGGTGGACCCAATCTGCGCCCTACAGGCAGCGATGGATGGTTTTGAAGTTGTTGTTCTTGAAGAAAATCTGGATGCAGACATATTTATTACAACCACCGGAAACAAAGACGTGATCCGGATCGAACATATGCGCGAAATGAAGGACATGGCGATTGTTGGAAACATCGGCCATTTTGATAATGAAATTCAAGTGGCCCATCTGAAAAACCATAAATGGACGAATATTAAAGATCAGGTTGACATGATCGAAATGCCAAACGGTAACCGTTTGATCCTTTTATCAGAGGGGCGCCTTTTGAACCTTGGGAATGCAACAGGACACCCATCCTTCGTAATGTCCGCCTCTTTCACCAATCAGGTCTTGGCGCAGTTGGAGCTGTGGAACAACGGCGATAAATATAACAATGATGTCTATATCCTTCCAAAGCACCTCGATGAAAAAGTCGCGCGCCTGCATCTAGAACGGATTGGTGTGAAGTTGACTAAATTAGCGAAAGATCAGGCTGATTATATCGGTGTCACGCCAGACGGTCCTTTTAAACAAGAACACTATCGTTATTGATTTAATACTGATTTGACGAAATGTGCGGTCTTTAAGGCCGTGCATTATGGTATGTTTTTTCCGAACAAAGGATTATTTTAAAAGTTCCCCCCCCAAAAAAATTTGATGCTTTTTCGTGACTTAACTGAGCGAAGCCTGATATTGGTTTTGTTGATACACTTTATGTGCAAGGGTTTAACAAGTGGGTAAGCACGACGATTTGATTACGAAGTTTGTGTGCAACCTACAAAATTGGGCCCGCCTGAGCCACTGCAGTACCAAACTTCAAATATTCTATATGATCTGTACGATTGGCTTTATACGTCGATATGAACTGCTCTATCACCGGTAATTAGGACGCTACTAACACTTCATTCTTCCTTTTGAGTACGGGACATTAATTCTTGCATGGCGTCTTTCACACAAACCTGACCACTGGACAGACGTTGAACGAGGCGCGTGATCGGCATATCTTGTTCCTGCAAACTAGGATGATTGAGAATAGCTTTGGCAGTTGCCACCCCCTCCAAAGTGACAGAAGGGTCAAAGCTACACCCACTGCCAAGCGAAACGCCGTAGGAAAAATTTCGCGAACCTTCAGACATACAGGTGAGGCTCAAATCCCCAAATCCTGAGAGACCAGACATAGTGCCGCCCTTAGCTCCAAGCGCACTTGCGATCCGGCACATTTCGGCGTATCCGCGCGTCATCAATGCGGCGCGCGCACTGTCCCCATATCCCGCACCTATGGTTGCACCGCAAGCGATGGCAATTACGTTCTTTAATGCACCTCCGAGTTCAGCGCCGATTATATCGCTGGATGAATAGATGCGCAATGTTGAGGTAGAAAGATGGTCCTGACAGATCTGTCTCGCATCTGGATCAACGCAGGCCAGCGTTAATGCTGTGGGAAGTCCCTTCGCGATATCATGGGCGAAGCTTGGACCTGTTAAAACAGCAGCTATCGCATCAGGCGCATATTTTCGGATTAGTGCAGTTGGACCGTCGCTTGTTGTCAAATCAATGCCCTTGCAACAGGCAACCAAAATTTTATTATTAAGATTTGGCCCGCACGCATGCAGAATATTGGAAAGCTGCTGCATGGGGACGCTTAGGCAGATAATATTTGAAGCCAGCGCTTCATCTAAATTATGGGTCAGCGCAATATTGTCTGGGATATCAATACCTTTGAGGTACCGATCATTTTGACGGTTTATAGCCATGTCGGAAACAAAAACCTCATCCCGCCCCCAAAGCATTACTATACCTTGCCTTTTTGCTAACGCCACCGCGATCGCAGTTCCAAAGGCCCCAGCACCAAGAATTGAAACCATCATGCTTTGGCCCCCTTTTTACCACCACCCAAAAGCGCAGGTTTTCGGGAATCAAGCGGCCAGCGTGATCGCGCCGAAAGCGACAAATCATCGCGTTTCCCAAGCAAATAGAGTTCTGCACCAGCAAAGGCAATCATAGCAGCATTGTCCGTACAGAGCTTTAACGGCGGCGCGATATACCTCGCGCCTGCCTCTGCTGCAACCTGTTCCAAACAATTTCTGATTATCTGATTTGCTGCTACGCCACCGGCGACACAGAAACTGACTTCTTCCGGACACAACGCCAGATATTCAATTAGCGCAACGCGAGATTTTTGCACCAGAACATCGCTGACCGCGGCCTGAAAGCTTGCACAGAAATCAGCGCGGTCCTGTTTGTATAATCCACCTTGTCTATCCACCAAGTCATTTCTGGTTCGCAACAAAGCCGTCTTCAGTCCAGAAAAAGACATGTCGCATCCTTTACGATCCAGTAACGGACGTGGAAAAGAAAAACGTCGTGGATTACCTGATAGTGCAGCTTCTTCTACCGATGGCCCACCGGGTTGAGCCAATCCCAAAAGGCGTGCGGTTTTGTCAAAGGCTTCACCGGGAGCGTCATCAATCGTACCCCCCAAACGTTCGAATTGATCTGCACCTTTTACCAAAAGAAATTGGCAGTGTCCGCCTGATACCAAAAGCATCAAGAAAGGGTAAGCCACTCCATTTGTCAGACGCGGGGTTAATGCATGCCCAGCCAAGTGATTTACACCGACGACGGGTTTCCCGGATCCAAGTGACAAACCCTTCGCACACATGACCCCTGATAACAACCCTCCAATCAACCCCGGACCCGCAGTCACGCAAATCGCACTCATCTCTGATAATTTTCGCTCAGCCTGTTCAAGGGCGTTTGAAACGCAAATATCCATACGTTCAGCATGGGCACGCGCCGCAATTTCCGGCACAATACCACCAAAATCGACATGCAACATGGATTGATCAAACACCACGGACGACAAAATTTTTGGATCTTTGCCATCTTTTACCGACACAACAGAGGCTGCCGTTTCGTCACAGCTGCTTTCCAAGCCAAGAAAAAATTTTTGATCCAATTTACGGTTTTCCAATATTGTCACCTTTATGGTTTTGGAGGTAACATTGTCTAACATGACTGACAATGCCAGCGATACCATGCCTGAAATCATCATCACGCGTCCCAAAAAGGAAGCGCACGTTTTCAACGATCATATCCTGAGTCGATTACCAGGGGTAAAGATTATCATCAGCCCTTTGATCACCATTAAGTTCACAAACCTCAACGTTGATTTGACTTCATTTGACGGGATCATCTTTACATCATCCAACGGCATTGAAGCGATTGAAAATCTTTCCGTTCCACAAAATATGCCCTGCTTCGCTGTGGGTCCAAAAACAGCCAAACGGGCTTCGGGGCTTGGGTTTTTGACCTCACATGGGCAAGGCAATGCAGATGATCTTATTTCTTTGATTTTATCCCGTTCAAGCGTCGGACGGTTGCTACACATCAGTGGGGAGCATACACGCGGCAATATTTCGACACAATTGACGCAGGCTGGGCATAGCTGTGAACGTATCGTTGCCTATAAACAAGAACCACTTTCACTAACAAATGAAGCGCTGGATGCATTCGAAGGGGGAAAACCTTTGATACTTCCACTATTTTCACCCCGAACAGCTCAGCTATTGATTACTCAGAGCGTCCCATTTGAGCACAGTCACATGATCGCATTAAGCAACGCAGTCGCTAAACCGTTTAAAGGTTGTAATCTGTCAAGTTTAACTGTCGCCAAGGCACCCAATTCGGACTCTATGTTAAATGAGCTCGTAAAGACATTTGAATATATTTCAAGCCTTGAGGCCTCATAAACGGATACGTAGAATACTCACAGCACCTTGCTAGGCAAGAAGGTTCATTATGGCGAAAAATAAAGTAAAAAGAGAAATTGCGAGCAAAATAGAAGTGCCAAGCTCTGAGATTTTGGACAAAGACGCAAAAGTCTCTGAAAACCCACGAAATAAGACTGATGACATCGAAGTTGCCGAAGTAGTTTCTACTAAAGCGTCAACTTCAAATGATAAGAATTTGAATAGCTTAGCAGGGCAAGGAACATACAAATATCCGAATCAAGATGATACAAAACAAGAAGAAATTCCGTTTATAGACGATCAAACTCCGGAAGATATCCAAAAATCTGAGCCAAACTTACAAAAAAACCACCCGCATGCAAATGCACAACCCGTTGCACGAGTTGTAAAGCAAGAAAAACAAAATTCTTCCATTTCCCTAATGTTGATTGGAGGAATTATTTCCAGTGCATTTGGCTTTGGTGCTGCCTATTACCTTTTTACGTCCAATATTCTGACCAATGGGGTAACCATAAAAGACGTTCAGTCCGAGTTGAGCATAAATATTAGTGGCAACGCGAATGGTATATCACAAAATGCAAAGACCAACGGCGATCAAGACACGCAGCTTAATAACATTATAGCCAAACTAGAAACGCATGATGATCATTTCGAAGCTTTAAATGGTAGCCTAGCGTCTATGGCCAACTTATCCGAAACCGTTGATGCCCTTAACGCGCGGGTTGACAGTATAGAAATGCTAGCAGCAGATATCAGTCAACTTATGAGTAAACTTGAAAAAAGGC
This sequence comes from uncultured Alphaproteobacteria bacterium, assembly GCA_913051655.1. GTDB lineage: Bacteria > Pseudomonadota > Alphaproteobacteria > Rhodobacterales > Rhodobacteraceae > LFER01. Next base: position 37,778 of record CAJXHI010000010.1, on the reverse strand, counting down.
CCGTTGCAGCCACACTATCAGATGAAATAATCGACGCGTATAATTCGGAAGTTAACAGGCTTTTGGAAACAATGGCAGCCCAGCGTAAAGAAGTGGAAACCCTTTTGCACGAAGCCAATACTAAAAAGGCCCAAGCTTCCGAAGTAGCGCGCAACACGCAGGCTAATCTGACGTTTAATGCTATCCAAACGGCTTTCAACGCAGGGAAAAGCTTTGCAAAAGAGCTGGATGAATTTTCAAAGCTGACCAACGCTCCAATACCGACCAAACTCCAAAAAATTTCTGGTGAGGGTGTTCCGCGACTTGAGACACTTACCGATACCTTCCCCGAAGCAGCGCGGGCAGCGATTTCAGCTGAGCGATCTGAGAACAGCTATGACGGAACCACACAAAGCCTTCTGGGATTTATAAAATCGCAGCTCCAAGCGCGCTCAGTGACGCCAAAGGAGGGTACCGACGCGGATGCGGTCCTTTCGCGCGCAGAGGCTGCATTGCGCGACGGTCAATTGGAAAATGCAGTTGAAGAGCTACAAGCGCTCCAGTCACCTGCAAAAGAGGCTATGGCAGAATGGCAAGCAGAGGCACAACAAAGGCTGAACTTGGTGGGAGCCTTGAAGAGCCTCTCTGCGGTTGTGGGAAATTAGGATAGATCAATGCTCATTTCCCTAACAAAGATCCTTCTATTCATTGTGATCGTAGTACTTATTTCAAGTGGCCTTGCTTATTTGCTGGATGCCAAAGACATTTTTCTGGGCGAAATTAAGGCAACAATTGCAGGGACTGAATATATCGTTACACCTGTTCAAGCGGCTCTTTTACTCGCTTTGCTTTGCGCTGTGATTTGGCTTTTCCTCAAAGTGTTATCGTTAATTGTATCTGTCATGAAATTTATCAACGGCGAAGATACAGCAATCTCACGCCACTTCACACGCAACCGCGAACGCAAAGGGTACCAAGCCTTATCAGAAGGCATGTTAGCGCTCGCCTCTGGCGAAGGCCAATTGGCGATGGACAAAGCCAATAAAGCCTCACGTTTTCTGGATAATCCATCCCTGACCAATGTTCTGGCGGCACAGGCAGCGGAGCTGTCTGGCAATCGCAGCAAAGCCGAAGAGATTTATAAAAACTTGCTCCAAATGCCGGAAACCCGCTTCGTCGGGGTACGCGGGCTTTTGAAACAGAAACTTGAAGACGGCAATGTAGATGTGGCATTGAAACTTGCCGAACGCGCCTTTTCGATCAAACCAAAGCATACGGAAATTCAGGACACATTGTTGCAACTTCAAGCCAAAACCGAAGACTGGGACGGTGCACGAAAAACACTTCGCACAAAACTGAAACAAGGCAGCCTGCCCCGTGATTTGCATAAACGCCGAGATGCCGTATTAGCCTTGTCGCAGGCAAGAGGTATCATGGAAGAAGATCAAAGCGTAAACGCAAGCGAACATGCGATTGAGGCAAACCGGCTGTCACCCGACCTTGTACCTGCCGCAACAATGGCCGCACGAAGCTATATTAAGAGCGGCAAACCAAAATATGCAGCGCGCGTGATCCAGAAAGCATGGCAAGCCCAGCCACATCCCGACCTAGCCGCCGCCTTTTCAGAAATCGCACCTGACGAAACGCCAGACCAAAGATTAAAACGTTTTGCGAATTTGCGGAAACTTGCTCCAGAGCATCGTGAAACCAAGTTGGCAATGGCAGAGCTTTGTCTTGCTGCAGAGGACTTTGAAAAAGCACGCAAAGAAATTGACGGGCTGTTGGAAAACGAACCTGATGCGCGGAGCTTAACGATTATGGCGGCAGTTGAGCGCGGAGAGGGCGGAGCAGATAAGCTTGTCCGCGGCTGGCTTGCCAAAGCGCTCGGGGCACCGCGTGGTCCACAATGGATATGTGAGAATTGTCACACAGCGCATGCGCAATGGACGCCAGTCTGCGAAAACTGCGAAGGTTTCGACACCTTGTCTTGGACTTCACCGCCAGTGGCCAATATGTCCTCTTCCACCGGCCTTGAAATGCTCCCCCTTCTTGTCGGAATTTCAGAAGAATCGGAAGACTTGCTTCCTGACGTTATTGATCCAGAAGGTAAAACGATCACCGAAGATGCGGAAGTTGATAAGATAGAAACAGCGATAACGTCGCGAACCACCTGACCTTTGCGATCTGCCATCGTATTTGAAATCTGAATAATGGTTTATTGCGGTTTACGCTCTTTGACCTAGGTTCTTGAAGGACAAAATTAAGCGGCGAGTTAGTATATGGTTTCACCTACGATGATGGCAAAGGTTAATGAGCTGACCAAAAACAGCTCTGTTTCAGCATCATTATTGATAGCAGAACAAAAAGAGATTTTTGGGCTTCACCTGTTAGTCATTAATACACGTTACGATTCGGGTATGATGTATAAAGAGATTAGAAAATTTGAAGACAAGGATACCTATGAAGCTGCTGCGCTTGCGGCGCTAAGCGTTATCGAAGTCTATGAGGAATGTCAGCTTTTGACCGTCACGCTGTAACACCGAGATCCAAAAAACAGTGAAAATTTTAATCCACAAATTAGCACTTTATATGTTCCCTTGACCAAATCACCACATAGATCCATGGTTTTTTCTAACTTGGGTGTAATTAATGAACGATATAAAAAAAATTGAGGTGACTACCCGGAACCGGAATTTCAGTCGTATCGTCTTTCCTTTTGCAATCGCGGAGACACTCGTTTGGGCCGCATATTTTTATTCCTTTCCAGCATTTTTGCCAATCTGGGAGGCGGAACTCGGGTTCTCCAAAGCCAATTTAACAGGTGCCTTTACATTGTCTCTTGTGGTTTCAGCGGTTTTGTCACCCGGCGTGGGACGTTTGATCGACAAAGGCTATGGCCGCGCAGTCTTTGCAGGGGGCGCAGCTTTGGCAAGTGCTATGCTCTGTATGCTCTCGCAGGCGACAGAGATTTGGCAATTTTATACCATCTGGTTTTTCATTGGGATGGCAATGTCCGGATCACTTTATGATGCCTGTTTTGCGACTGTAACATACAGCCTTGGCACAGACGCACGGCGCGCCATCACATTGATCACACTTGCTGCAGGATTTGCGGGGACAGTATCCTTTCCCAGCGCCTATTTGCTGACAGAGCTTTTTGGCTGGCGTATCGCCATTTTGATCTTTGCCGCAACCGTGGCTATAATTTGTGTCCCACTTATTTTATATGGATCATACTTTGCAAGGCTGCAGTCAAAAGCTCATGCGCCAAAAGCGTCAAAGACCCTTTCAGAGGCCCTAAACGTGACACAAAACCCAAGATTTTGGTTTATCGGAGTCACTTTCTTTCTAATTTCTGTAAATCATGGAATTGTAATTAGCCATATGCTTCCGATCTTTTATGAGCGGGGATTAAATGACGCTTTGGCAGTCCTTATGGCGTCTCTTATCGGGCCAATGCAGGTTGGAGGGCGGATGACAATGATGGCGTTCGAAAATCATGTCTCTGTTTATGCGATTTGTGTTGCCTGTTTCGTCGCGATTTTTATTGCCGGGTGGGCACTTTATTTTGGTGAAATGGGCATGATTTTAATCGCAATCTTCGTGATCTTGCAGGGTGCAGGTTATGGGGTTCTAAGTATCATTCGTCCAACTGCAATCGCAGAGCTTTTGGGCCGCCGCGATTTCGGAATTATTGCAGGTCTCTTGGCCGTTGGGTTTGTGATCGGTACTGCGATTGCGCCAACACTTGGATCTATTATGTGGATGCATGGGGATTATGATCTTGTGATCATTTTCGCAATCTGTATGCCTGCAATAGCATTGTTCGCATTGGCGGGGGCATGGCGGTCCCAATCTTGATGCAAAAGAATTTACTGATTTATGAGCTCTTCCGCCTGAAATCTTTCCCCGGAGGATTAGTGTCAAGCATCGACATCTACTAGCGGGGCGACGCGCTTCAGTGCTTTTCTTGAGGGATTTCAAATTTCGGCAAATTTGACAAAAGGGCGGTTATCCCACTGTGACATTGTGAAATAGCACCATTTTTTTTCAGCCAAATATGCGCCCAAGTAGCCTCCCTTAGGGCTAATTTCCGCCAATGGTGCAGAAACAAGAGGCGCAAAGCAGAGGAATCAAGATGTGCTTGGTTCTTATCAATTCGGTTAAAGCGTACCAGTAAGTTAAATAAATGACTGGCTAGATCAAGTGTCTTGGATGGAACGATCAAATGCTCAAACCAAACGGGTAGCTTATTTGTTTCCAAAGACATCGCTACACCGGCGACGGTATCCAATTTCGTCTTTGGCAAAAGCACGAAGTTACGGGCCACACGTAGATAGGAAATATCAGTATTGTCTTCTGTAAAAATCAACTGCCAGCCTTCTGGATATTTAACACTTTGGCTGTAGACATCGACATATACGGCCGCTGTTTCAGCTTTTCCCCGTTCAGACAAGGAATAGAAAACTTCACGACCTGCGCGTTCGGTGTCAATCCACCCGTCCCGTTTTAATCTGTGAAGAGCAACACGAGTAGCTTCAGGTTTGATACCGATATGGCCCATAATGGCACCAATGTCTTTTCCTGATAACACGGCTTGCGGCTCTCCGCCCAGATCACCAAACAATGTCACGATCAACGACCACGTTTTGACCGTTTCAAGTTTGTATAAATCCTGAATCAGGGCTGTAGCTTCAGTCAATCGTTATTGTCTCTGTTCAGGGCAAAGGTAGCATAATTTACCGTAGCATTATACCGGACCTATTGGCCAGAGGTTAACAAAGATTCAATAGATGCCATCACAAGTAACCAAGAATCAGAATGCGTTCATTGTCAAAAGTTCGTATTCTGCAACTAATTCATCGTCCTGATTGGTCAGGCTGACGTGCCATCTTATTTCACCATATTCTTTATTGCGGGGGGTTTTATGTTTGACTGTCAGACGCACTTTTATGCTGTCGTCAGCCTGAACGGGCTTCATAAACCGTAAATTATCCAACCCCGTGTTGGCAAGAACAGGACCTTCGTTGGGTTCCACAAAAAGACCAGCAGCAAAACTTAAGAGCAGATATCCATGAGCCACGCGCCCTGGAAAAAACGGATTACGCTTTGCGGCCTCCTCGTCCATATGCGCATAAAACTTATCCCCAGTGAAATGTGCAAAATGTTCAATATCTTCCATCGAAATTTGACGTGACGCAGTATAAAGCGTTTCCCCGATCTGGAGGCTTGAAAACCGGCGGGTAAAAGGATGATTTTTCTCCGTCACCTCTTTTGCGCCTGGCACCCATTTCTTTCCCACTTGGGCTATAATGTCAGGACTCCCCTGAAGCCCAGTGCGTTGCATGTAATGCATAACTCCACGGACGCCTCCCAATTCTTCGCTGCCTCCTGCACGACCGGGTCCACCATGCACCATATGCGGCAAGGGCGATCCATGCCCAGTGCTTTCCGCCATTGAGGTGCCATTGTTGAAATAAAGGCGTCCATGAAAGGCGCCACTCTTTAAAACAATGTCGCTTGCAACATCCGCATCATTGGTAATCACAGATGCCACAAGGCTGCCTTTGCCCCTGTTCAAAAGCTCGGTTGCGTGATTCAAATCCCTATAGGCCATGATGGTAGAGACAGGGCCAAAAGCTTCAACGTCATGAACATGTTCAGCGCTATCAGGACTCCAACAACAAAACAATAAAGGCGGCACAAAAGCGCCTTTTTGCAAATCTACATTTTGGAGATCAAATTGATAAGGTTTTCCAGCGACGCAGTCTGCATCCTGCCCGATGAGCTTTGCTTTTTTTAAAACGTCGCGCTTTTGCGCTTCTGATACCAGCGCCCCCATACAGGTGTCTTTGTTTCGCGGGTCTCCAACAACAACCTGAGAAAGGCTTTTCTTGAGTTTTTCAACCATCAGTTCTAACTGTGCCTCAGGGACCAATATCCGACGGATAGCCGTACATTTCTGTCCCGCTTTGGTGGTCATTTCCCGAATTACTTCTTGGGCAAAAAGATCAAATTCCGCCGTCCCAGGCAGAACATCAGGGCCGAGAAGCGAAGCGTTAAGGCTATCTTGTTCTGCAATAAAGCGCGTCGCATTCTGCAATATCTCAGGCGTTGAATGTAATATAAGCGCTGTCTCTGCCGATCCCGTAAAGCTCACAACGTCATGAGATTCCACATATTTCAGCATAGACCCAAGCCTGCCGGATACCAATTGCAACGCGCCCTCAGGCAAAAACCCACTTTCTAAGATCAGCCGCACACAAAGTTCTGTTACATAACAGGTGGCAGTTGCCGGTTTCACGATGGCAGGCACACCTGCTAAAAAGGCAGGAGCAAGTTTTTCCAGCATGCCCCAGACCGGAAAATTAAAGGCATTGATATGTACTGCCACACCAGGCAGTGATGTGCACACATGCTGCCCCAAAAATGTTCCATTACGCGACAGACGTTCAACTTTGCCGTCTAAGTAAATATCTGAGTCAGGCATTTCGCGCCGCGCCATGGATGAATAGGCAAAAAGTGTCCCAATACCGCCATCAATGTCAATCAAATGATCCTTTTGTGTAGCACCTGTGGAAAAGGAAATATCGTACAATGCCTGTTTTTGTGCCATCAGGCTTTGCGCCACCGCCTTAAGCATACGCGCACGGGCATGAAAGGTCAGCTTGCGCAAGTTCGCGCCTCCGACCGCTTTAGCATAATCAATCATGCCCACAGCGTCGAGCGCATCGTTACCAGCGCGCGCAATCATGTCTCCGTTAATAGCGGAATAAATGGGGCGGGCGCTATCATTGGTTTGAACCCATGCGCCTTTTGCAAAACTTTGAACGTCCTGAATGGTCATTAAATTTCCCTTTTGTGTTTTCTGCTTTGAGTCAAGTTTCTAACTAGCCTCAATGTAATTCCGTCTTCTGCTCCGATGTGATCTAAACCGCTACAGAATAGCAGAAATACATTAATTGACCAATCGGTCGGTTTATACTTTACATCGTTAGAATGAAGCGTCATAAAAATCAAGAATAGATGTCAAAGGACCTCAAATAGACATGACACCTAGAGAAAAAGCTGAAAAATCTGCTGCTGCAATGTGGGAAAGTGACAATTCCAGCCCCTGGGTCGGAATTGACATGGTGGAAGTGGACGAAGGGCGCGCTGTCATGTCTCTCACAGTTAAAAAACACCATACAAATGGTCACGGTATTTGCCACGGTGGTATCATATTTACCCTCGCGGATACGGCTTTTGCCTTTGCATGCAATAGCAGAAACCAATCCACAGTGGCCCAACACAATACCATTAGCTTTGTCTCACCTGGGACTTTGGGCGACATACTCACCGCATGCGCAGAAGAAGTAAGCCTGACCGGCAAAAACGGTATATATGACGTCACAGTCACAAATCAGCACAGACGCATCATCGCTGAATTTAGAGGATGCTCACGCGCAATTCGCGGACATTTATTTGAGGAATAGGAGAGAATTATGAAAGATCTGACACCGGACAGAAGCACATTAGAACCTATCGAAACCGCCTCAACCGATGAAATTCAGGCGCTTCAGCTAGAGCGGATGCAATGGTCTTTGAACCATGCTTATGATAATGTCGCAATGTACCGTAAACGCTTTGATGAGGCCGGCGTGCATCCCGATGATTTGAAATCACTACCGGATCTATCAAAGTTTCCTTTTACCCATAAAAATGATTTGCGCGATTATTATCCCTTTGGGCTTTTTGCTGTACCACGTGATCAGATTACCCGTATTCATGCATCTTCTGGAACCACTGGCAAAGCTACGGTCGTTGGATATACCAAAAACGATGTAGACATGTGGGCTGATATGGTTGCGCGCTCTATGCGGGCAAGCGGTACAAAACCCGGCGATCTTGTGAATATTGTCTATGGATATGGATTGTTCACAGGGGGACTTGGCGCCCATTACGGCGCAGAAAAGCTTGGCTGCACAGTTGTGCCCGTATCTGGTGGGATGACTGAACGGCAGGTGACCCTTATCAAGGATTTCAAACCTTCTACCATCATGGTGACCCCGTCTTATATGCTCAACATCTTAGAACAGTTCCATAAAATGGGCATTGATCCTCGGGATACGTCTTTAGAAGTTGCAATCTTCGGGGCAGAACCATGGACCAACTCAATGCGTCAGGAAATTGAACAGGCCTTCGACATGCATGCAGTCGATATCTACGGGCTCTCCGAAGTGCTGGGCCCAGGTGTTGCAAATGAATGCGTGGAAACCAAAGACGGGCTTCACATTTGGGAGGATCACTTTTATCCAGAAATTATCAACCCCGAAACCGGTGAACCTGTGCCCAACGGGGAAATGGGCGAATTAGTATTCACGACGCTGACTAAAGAAGGCCTGCCGATGATCCGGTATCGCACCCGTGATCTCACCCGGCTTTTGCCCGGCACTGCGCGTTCCATGCGTCGCATGGAAAAAATCATGGGCCGCGCCGACGATATGATCATCCTGCGAGGTGTCAATGTGTTCCCGACACAGATTGAAGAACTGATACTGGAAAACGATACTCTCGCTCCACATTTCCAGATTGAACTGACCAAAGACGGCCCAATGGACAAAATGGACGTGAAGGTGGAACGCATACCTACTGCCAGCGGAGCGCAAGATGCGAGCAGCGAACTCAAAAAACGGATCAAAGATACGATCGGCATCAGTGTATCCATTGATCTTGGCGAACCCGGAACGATTGAACGGTCTGAAGGCAAGGCACGCCGTGTGATCGACCTGCGTCACAAAGGATAAACACCTTGGCGCGCACTATCGCTAAAGACCATGACGAAAAACGGCGGCTAATCCTGAAAGCCGCCGCCAAAGTCTTTGCCAGAGATGGGGTTGCGCGTGCCTCTATGAACGAAGTGGCTAAAACTGGCGGCATTTCTAAGGCCAATATCTATCATTACTACGCAAGTAAAAGTGCGCTCTTATTTGATATTTTGGAGGCCTATCTGTGTTCGTTAAGAGACCGGATTTTGCAAGTACCGCAGTCTGATTTGGATGATGCCACCAAACTTATGTGTGTTTTGGAAGAATACCTTTTGGCCTATGAGGGCATGGATCATGAGCATAAAATCCAGATTGAAGGTCTACCGCTTTTGACAGAGGATCAACAAGAGATACTCAAAGGATATCAGCGCGATATGGTGGCGATGGTTTCAGATGTCCTTAGGACCATTGTTGCAGAGCACATTGCAAATGACAAACGCGCCCTGCACAGCGTCACCATGTCGATTTTCGGTATGTTAAATTGGTACTACGTATGGCAACCAAAGGCCGATGCTGCCTCGCGCAAAGACTATGCTAAAACCATCACTCATCTGATTATTTTTGGTGCTTCCAAGCAATTTCAAAACTGATCAATCACCAAAAATTAATGTCCTGCCTGATCATAATCCCAAACAACCCGATTGGAAATTGGATAGCTTTGACAAGTCAGCACATATCCTGCTTCGACTTCATAATCCTCTAAGGCATGGTTTGATTTCATTTCAACTTCACCTTCAATGAGCTTTGCTTTGCAGGTCGAGCATACGCCGGCGCAACACGCGTAAGGTGCATCTATGCTATTGCCCAAAGCAGCCTCTAAAAGGCTCGTATCACTTTGAATTTGCACAGAACGGGTTTCGCCATCCAAAGTGATACGGCCGGGTATTCCAATCTCACTCGCAGCATGACTTACTGCGCGTTTTTTAGCGCGGCCCGATTGGGCACTGGCAAAAAGTTCAAACCTGATCTGATCTTTGTCCAAGCCATGGGTTTTCAAAGCCTCAGAAATCGCCATCATCATCGGTTCAGGTCCGCAAATATAGGCCATGTCAACGCTGTTTATATCGATCCAGCCTTCAAATAATTTCGCACACTTCGCGCCATCTACCCGACCTTTGAAAAGATCAATGTCCTGACTGTCATCTTCCAGAATATGGATCACGCTCAATCGGCCCATGTAAAGATTTTTTAAGTCTTCGATCTCTTCTCTAAACATGATCGTGTTCAAATTTCGATTGGCATAGACAAACGTAAACCTAGCATTTGGTTCAGAAGCGAGGCCTGTTTTCAATATAGACAGGATCGGCGTGATCCCTGACCCCCCCGCGAAGGCAATGTAATGCGCGTCAGCTCGATCAGCTTTGGCATAGAATTTTCCCATAGGCAGCATGGCTTCAACCATATCGCCCACAGCAAGTTCGGTATTGGCCCAACTGGAAAAGGCACCACCATCGACCCGTTTGATACCAATCTGTAAAATACCGTCATCCTTTCCTGCGCATATGGAATAAGATCGACGCAGCTCTTCACCATCAAAGTCGCGGCGAAAGGTCAGGTATTGGCCCTGCACAAAACTAAAATCAGCACCATTTTCTGGCTGAAGACTCACCACGACCGCATCACGTATCGTTTTTTGAATATTGCTTACTCGAAGCGCGTGAAATTGTGCCATGATGATTGCCTTAAATACACTTGAAGTAATCAAACGGCTCCATACAGCTTTTACAACGCCATTGCGCTTTGCATGGGGTGGATCCGAATTGACTGATCCGTTCGACATTTGAGGATTTACACTGAGGGCAACGTTCTGGTCCCCCCGCGGCCTGTGGTGGTGCTATTCCATAGTCTTCCAGCCTTGCACGTCCTTTTTCACTCAACCAATCCGTGGTCCATGCGGGAGCGATTTGTGTTTCAAGAGTGATTTTTTTTACGCCCTTTTGTGCAAGCGCCGTCTCGATATCAAAGGCGATTACACTCATCGCGGGGCAGCCCGTATAGGTGGGGGTAATTGTGATTAAGACACCTCCCTCGCTGACCGCAACATCACGCACAACACCCAAATCAACGATTGAAATCACAGGAATTTCAGGATCAGGCACTGAATCAAGCCAGTCCCATATCTGATCTTTGCTAAGCGCCACAGACGTCACCATGTGGCACCCGGATAGGCGCGTTGAAGAAACTGCATAGTTGCCAGCATATGGCCCAGATGTTCGGTATGGCGAAATCCAATCCGCCCTCCAGAATGTGCAAATTCGCTATCAGGGGGAGTGAGATACGCAAGCTGAAAGGTACTTTGCACTTTAATTTTCCAAACGGGTTGTAGCATAGACGGCAAAGGCGAAATCGCGGCGTCATGCATCGCGCGATCAATATTATCATCACGGAATGCCTCACCCGCAAAGGGCCAGAGATCGGTCAATGCATTTTGCATGCGTCGATTGCTCTCTTCCGTACCATCACCCAGCCCAATCACAGCATACTCTGAGCGTTCAAGGTGATAGGTTGCCTCTTTTGAGGCTTTCTGAGCGATATCGGATACCCTTTGATCAGAGGATTCGGACAATGCTTCAAGCCATGGAACCTGGAAGGCATCAAATAAGAAGTGTCGCATGATAGTTCGGCCAAAATCTTCGTTAGGCAATTCCAGCATCAGAAGGTTACGAAAGTCGTAAGCATCCCGAAGAAAGGCAAGGTCATTGGCAGAGCGCCCCGCTTCCTCTTGCTCACCGGCATATTCCAACCAAAGCTTCGCCTGCCCAATCAGATCAAGCGCAATGTTGGCGAGAGCAATGTCTTCCTCTATGACAGGTGCCATGCCACACCATTCAGAGGTTCTGTGACCAAGCACCAAAGCGTTATCGCCCTGTCGCAGAAGGAATTCAAACAAAGCAGAGGTAGTATCGCGCATCACATATTTCCTGCTTCGTCAGGCAAGTCATAAAAGGTTGGATGGCGATAGACCTTATCGCGGGATGGATCAAACATTGGACCTTTGTCAGAAGGACTGGAAGCCGAAATATTTGAGGCTTCGACAACCCAAATGCTCACACCTTCGTTTCGTCGGGTATAGACATCACGCGCGTTTTTGATCGCATGTTCAGTATCAGATGCATGTAATGAACCAACATGACGGTGGCTCATTCCATGCTGCCCACGAATAAAAACTTCCCAGAGGGGCCATTCTGATTTTGGATCTGAAAACTTACCAGAAGCATGAGATTTAGGGGCAACTTTGTCAGCCATTTTATGGACCTCTAATGATCAATATCAGGTGTTAATAGCACAATGAACGCCAGACCACCGTGACATGGTTATTCTGCCGCTTCTCTGCGCGCTCTGGATTTACGGGCATGGGCAAGCATCGCCTCACGCACCCAAGCGCCGTCATCCCATGCTTTTTTACGGGTTTTCAAACGCTCTGCGTTGCACGGGCCATTTCCCGAAATCACATCGAAAAATTCGCTCCAATCCGGCTCAGAATAATCGTAATGCTCGGTCTCTTCGTTCCATGTCAATTTTTCGTCTGGAACACTTAGACCCAAAAACTCTGCCTGCGGGACAGTTTCATCGACAAATTTCTGGCGTAACTCATCGTTGGTGTTCATTTTGATCTTCCACGCCATGGACTGAGCCGAGTGAACGCTCTCTTTGTCAGAAGGACCAAACATCATCAATGCTGGGTACCAGAAACGATTCAGCGCATCTTGCGCCATACGTTTCTGGTCCTTTGTTCCACGCGCCATTGTGAGCATAACCTGAAAGCCTTGCCGTTGATGAAAGCTTTCTTCTTTGCAAATACGCACCATCGCACGCGCATAGGGACCATATGAAGTCCGTTGCAAAGGTACTTGGTTCATGATCGCGGCACCATCTACAAGCCAACCGACAGCCCCCATATCTGCCCAAGTCAGGGTTGGATAGTTAAATATCGACGAATATTTCATTTTACCCGTGTGCAGCATGTCAAAAAGTTCATCTCGACTCACGCCAAGCGTTTCCGCTGCACAATAAAGGTAAAGCCCATGACCCGCCTCATCCTGCACTTTGGCTAGAAGATTGGCTTTGCGTTCAAGCGTTGGGGCCCGAGTAATCCAATTGCCTTCGGGAAGCTGTCCGACAATTTCTGAATGGGCATGCTGCCCGATTTGGCGGATCAGGTTTTTGCGATACCCTTCGGGCATCCAATCTTTGGGTTCAATTTTCTCACCCCGATCGATACGATCCTGGAAGGCACGTTCTTCCACAGTCATGTCGTCGCGCGTGCGCACGGCCTGACCTGTCGATTTGACCATCTGTGCATACATGTCGTGTCTCCTTTGATTAGAAACTGTTACGCGCGCTCTATGATCAGGGCAACCCCTTGCCCAACCCCAACACACATAGTACAAAGTGCATAGCGTCCTTTTGTCCGGCGTAATTGATAGGCCGCCGTCATTACAAGACGCGTACCGGACATCCCCAACGGATGCCCGAGTGAAATTGCGCCACCATTTGGATTGACGTGCTCTGCATCATCGGGCAGGCCGAGTGCGCGGAGCGATGCTAAGGCTTGGCTCGCAAAGGCTTCATTAATTTCAATCACATCCATCTGATCGATCTTAAGCCCTGTCTTCTTAAATAATTTCTCAGTCGCAGGAACCGGGCCAATACCCATTATCCGCGGTTCCACTCCCATGGCGACCATCCCCACCACCCGTGCAAGCGGTTCATGAGTTTTTGCAATATCTTCGTTGGCAAGCAACATCGCTGCCGCTCCATCATTCACGCCGGAGGCATTGCCAGCTGTGACGGTTTTTTCAGGACCATTGATTCCTTTTAATTTGGCAAGCTTTTCAACATCTGTGCCTGCACGAGGATGCTCATCCGTATCAACAATAATAGGGGCCTCTTTGCGCTGTGGGATACTAACCGGCATCACCTCATCATCAAAACGCCCCAAGCTCAGAGCGGCAGCATAACGCGACTGAGATCGTGCAGCAAACGCGTCCTGATCTTCGCGGCTCACCTGAAAATCTTCGGCAATATTATCTGCTGTTTCGGGCATGGAATCAGTACCATATTGCGCTTGCATCTTTTTGTTCACAAACCGCCAGCCAATCGTGGTGTCATAAACAACATTGTTCCGAGCAAAAGCGCTACCTGCCTTTGGCATGACAAAGGGCGCGCGGCTCATACTTTCGACACCACCTGCAATGGCGGCAGTGTAATCCCCCGCTTTAATTGCGCGCGCTGCCATGCCCACAGCATCCATGCCAGAAGCGCATAAACGATTGATCGTTGATCCAGGAACCTTGGTTGGCAAACCTGCCAAAAGCGCAGCCATCCGCGCGACATTTCGGTTATCCTCACCAGCTTGATTAGCGTCTCCATAAATGACGTCATCAAGATCTTCCCAATCAAAATTAGGATGGCGACGCATCAATTCACAGATAGGGAGTGCTGCAAGATCATCTGTGCGAATACCAGACAAAGATCCTCCGTAACGACCAATCGGGGTTCTGACTGCATCAATTATAAAAGCGCTCACAAAGCCCTCACATCCAATATAAATGTTACAATATTTCCATTAATATATAATTTGTAACACGTAAAGATGAATTATCGCCCTTGATGGTATCAAAATGCAGAAAACACGTATTACACTAAACCATAAATTCCATGTAACAGAGCCTGTGGGTTCAAAGTAACAGACGTTTATCGCGACTCAGAACCGTCGTATGTTTCACCTAAAGAATAAGGCGCGTGCAAGCGCAGGCGGCTCATATCCGCAGAGATGATAGCTAGAACCACGATCGTTATCACAAAAGGCATCGCTGTCAAGAATTGGGAGGGCACGGCAAAACCCAAAGATTGCACCACTAGTTCACCCAAGGTGACCATCCCAAACAAGTAAGCCCCAAGGAAAATACGGCTCGTTTTCCATGTGCCGAAAACGACAAGCGCCACGGCGATCCAACCTCGTCCCGCGATCATCCCGTCTGCCCACAGTGGAGTATAGATTGTGGAGGCATAAGCACCTGCAAACCCCGCCATCATACCACCAAAAGCAACAGCACCATACCTTATTTTCCAAACCGAATAGCTCAATGCTTCAGCAGCTTTGGGATTTTCACCACATGCCCTAATAGCAAGGCCAAGTCGGGTCTTGTTGAGGCAAAAAGCAATCATAACAGACATCAAGATCGCGCAATAAACTACAATGTTTTGTTGAAAAAATACTGCGCCTATAAAAGGAATATCACTTAATCCCGGTATAAAGATCGGGTCAGGTGCGCTTATTGTAAGACTTTCATATTTTTTCCCAATTAAGGCAGAAACGCCCAGGCTTAAGATTCCAACGGCCAATCCAGTGGCAACTTGGTTTGCCAAAAAGGTGATGGATACCAGCGCAAAGATTAGGGACACAAATATCCCAGCCACAGCCGCAATCGAAAAACCAAAAATGTGGCTTCCGGTTTGATAGGTAACAACAAACCCAACTGCAGCAGAAATGGCCATCATTCCTTCAACCCCCAAATTAAGCATACCTGATTTTTCTGCAACCAATTCACCCAAAGCAGCTAGAAGAAAGACTGTTGCTGCGCTCATTGTCCCAGAGAGGAAGAATTCAAGAGGGGTCATGTCGCAGAACTTTCGATATATTCGCGCTGTGCTTTGCGCGACCTGAAACGATAATTTACAAAAGTATAACTTGCGAGATAAGTCACCAAAAGGAGTCCCTGAAAAATATGCACTGAACTAATTGGAAGGTCCGCAGTCACTAGCGCATAATCGCCACCGATATGGATCACAGACAAAAAGAAGGCCGCAAAAAATATGCCTACAGGATGTAATCCCCCAAGATATGCAACAATGATCGCTGAATAACCATAACCTGAAGTGACAGAGCGTTGTAGCTGTCCGATAGGGCCTGCCACTTCGCTCATGCCCGCGATCCCTGCAGCGAAACCTGCGATCAAAAGGCTTTTCCATACCGCTCCGCCAGAACTGTATCCTGCATATGTCGCCGCATTAGGGGCAAGACCGCCAACAACCAGTTGAAATCCACCAAAGCGTCTTTCCATATAAATCCAAACAAAGACTGTGAAGATTAATGGAATGATCAAAGAATAATTTAGACGGAAGCCAAATATGATAGGCGGGAATAATGCGGCATCCTGAAACATTACAGTTTGCGGAAAATTAAAACCCATCGGATCTTTCCATGGACCCAAGAGCAGGTAATAAAGAATTTGCAAAGCCACAGAGGACAACATCAGCGTCACCAAAATTTCATTTGCGTTAAAACGCACCCTCAAAAAGGCGGCGATCGCGGCCCATGCCATTCCCCCCAAAGCCCCCAGAATGATCATAGCAGGCAGAAGAAATATTGACTCACTGTCCGTAAAATAGACTGGAATAGACGACGCCACTACCGCCCCCATGATCATCTGACCCTCTGCACCAATGTTCCAAATTTTTGCTCTAAACCCAATCGCTAATGCCTGTGCGATCAGAAGCAAAGGCCCAAATTTCAGAAAGATTTCTGAAATCGCATATGTGCTTTCAAATGGTTCGATAAAAAACGCAAAAAACGTCGTATGCAGAGATTTTCCTTGAAGCAAAAGCATCGTGCTGCTCAACAGCACAGTTACTGCGATGGCGAAAAACGGGGTTGCCAATATCAGTGCTCTAGAGGCTGAATTGCGTTTTTCAAACTGAAATAGCATGATCCATTTCCTCTCTTTTTTCGCCTATCATATATTCGCCAATTTCATCTGGGGTCACTTCGCTCGTTTTCATGGAGGGCGACAGGCTTCCACTGCGAAGCACATACATCCGATCCGTGATTTCGAACAGTTCTTCGAGCTCTTCTGAAACCACAAGAATAGCAACCCCCGCGTCACGCAGATTAATTAATTTGCGCCTGATTTCATTGGCTGATCCAACGTCAACGCCCCACGTTGGCTGAGATAAAAACAACAATTTAGGTTGCAAACAAAGTTCTCGCCCCACCAAAAATTTCTGTAAATTCCCACCTGACAAAGAATTGGCTGTTGCAGAAGATCCCGAAGCCTTTACCGAAAATTCGGATATACATTGATCAGTATATTCTGCCACCCTGTCACTTTGGATAAAACCTTTTTTGAGCATGCCTTTTTTGAAAGCAGTGAGAAGAGAATTTTGCCTGAGTGACATAGACGGTACGGCGCCGCGTCCAAGCCGCTCTTCCGGCACAAAGGAAAAGCCAAGATCACGTCTTTCTATAACGCCCTTTCCTTTCACCGACTGACCAAACATTTCAATACTGCTTGGATTAAGATCGCTGTTCAGCTCCTCTCCGGAAATGATGCGACCAAGCTCTTGCTGCCCATTTCCAGAAACGCCAGCAATCCCTACAATTTCCCCACCAAAGACGTTCAGATTGCAGTTTCTAAGATCTGCACCAAAGGGATCAAGGTTTTTCACACTTAAGTTACGTATAGCCAAGACTTCTGACTTTGTTTTATTTTGACTGTCGTGTCTGTCAATTTTTGGAATACTGCGGCCAATCATAAGGGTGGCCAATTCCTGTGCCGTTGATTGGTTTGGGTCAACAGTGCCCGTGACCTTACCATCCCGAAGGATCGTAGCTACGTCGCATAATTCGCGAATTTCCTCGAGTTTGTGGGAAATATAAAGAATTGCGACACCATCGTTCTGCAGCTTACGAAGCGCATCGAAAAGGGCGCCCACATGTTGGGGCGGCAACACTGATGTTGGTTCATCCAGAATGAGTAATTTCAAATCCTGCATCAAGCAGCGAATAATTTCTACGCGTTGGCGTTGACCTACCGACAGAGAATTCACCATAGCCATTGGGTCAATTTCAAGTTGGTAATCTGCACCAATTTTGCGAATACGTTCAATCAACTCGGGCCGCGAACCTTCAATGGTCAGGGCAATATTTTCGACAACAGATAAGGTTTCAAAAAGTGAAAAATGCTGGAACACCATACCAATGCCCAAACGTCGAGCGACGGCTGGATTCCAATTGTTAACTTTCTGACCATTCCAATGAATTTCCCCCGCGTCCGGCGTTTCCACTCCATACACCAGTTTCATCAATGTTGATTTACCAGCACCATTTTCTCCAAGAATGGCGTGTATTGACCCCGAAAAAACATTGAGATCAATTAAGTCATTTGCAGCCAACGAACCGTAGATTTTTGTCAGCTGACTTAGACTCAGCAAAGGCTTTTGTTCATTTTGCATGTCGTCGCTTTGTCAGAATTTTAGATGGATCTGTGTCCCAGAAAAAATATGCTGGGACACATGAAAGTATCATTTTGGCAGTGGTGTATTGATACCTTGGACATGCCAGTTGATGCCAAGAATGCCTCCATCATCCAGTCGTTCGCCAGCGGCAACCATCTGTTCACCGTCTTGGTTAAGAATTGGACCGGCATAAACATGGCGTGCACCAGATGCAATCTCTGCCTCGACTGCCTTAATTTTTGACATCATTTCTGCGCTAATATCTGCACTCCATTCTTCGGCGACAACCACGTCTGCATCAACGCCCAACCACTCATTGCGACCTTCGAATGTTCCATTCAAATGGCCATCAACAGACGCTGTGAAGAATGGTGACCAATCTGTTGTCACCACGCCGAGGTATTTCGTTGGGGCATAGGCCTTCATCGAACCGTTCAAATTAAAGACATAAGCGCCCTCCTCTTCACCAACAGAAACCACAGACGGCGTATCCTGAGAGTTTGAAAAAAGCACATCGGCACCATTTGCGATAAGCGCTTTTGCGGACGCTTGCGCTTTCGCGGGATCAAACCAAGAATTCAGCCAGATGATGTCGACCGTAATTTCCGGATCAATGGAACGTGCGCCTAAGGTAAATCCGTTGATTGTAGAAATCAGTTCAGGGATAGCATAGGCGCCGACCACTCCAAGTTTTTTCGATTTCGTCAGTTCGGCCGCAGCCATTCCCATTAAATAGGACCCTTCAAAATATTTCGCGGTGAATGGCGAAAAGTTTTTGGCGGTTTTATACCCCGAAGCGTGGACAAACGTTACATCAGGGTTACGCTTTGCCAATTTCAAGCCGCTATTCATGTAGCCAAACGACCCGAGAAGAATGAACTTATTCCCATCACCGACCATTTTGTTCATGATCCTATCGGCATCTGGACCCTCTTGAATATTCTCGACGATATTGAATTTAACATTATCGCCGTATTTTTCTTTGACTCCGTTAAACCCTTCGACGAGAGCGTGTGACCATCCCACATCAGCAATAGGCGATGGTAACAACACCCCAATATTCAATGTCTCGGCACTTGCGGCGGCACAAACAGCACCGACGGAAAACAAAGCAGCGGCTGCTGTATTCCGAATTTTTGTTAAGTGAGATTTCATTTTCTTCTCTCCTTGTTGTGGTTAGATTTCATAAACAACGCGATTTAAGTGAGTCGCCGCATCAAAAGTTAGCTTTTCTTCATCCAATCCAACCAACTCACCATTTCTCCAGACAAATTTTCCATTTATCATTGTCAAATCGACATATTCACTGACGCCCATTTTCGGGATTAAACTTGCCGGATCATGCTTTGCACCAACATAATCCAATTTATTGGTGTTAAGTGCAAATAAATCTGCTGCCATGCCTTCTCTTAGGCATCCGATGTCAGATCTGCCTAAACAATCAGCACCGCCACGCGTCGCAAAATTCAAAAATTCCTTTGGCTCAGGCACCGAAAACTTCGTCGTGCGGGAAACAAGTGCCTGAAGCATGTAGGCGCTATGGATACAGTGCATTAAATTCGAGTTATCATTGGACGCCGCCCCATCAGCACCAAGGCTGATGCGAATATCTTTGGCCGCCATTTCTGAGAGAGGTGTCACTTGCTCCCCAACCAAATACACAGGTTCCGGACAATGAGACACACCAGTATTCGTGTTGGCCAACTTACTTATTTCGCGACCATCTAATTCCCAACAATGGGCAAACCACACATCTTCTCCCAGAAATCCGATCTGTTCACACCAATCAACGGTCCGAAGTCCTGTGCGCTGATGCATGACTTCGCTTTCGCCTTCGCCAACATGAGTGTGCAAGAAAACTTTTTTATCCCGCGCCAGATTGATCGATTCTTTGAATGTCGCCTCATAGGAATTTACCGGCTGACATGGTGCGATAACCACCTGCTTCATAGAATATTTCTCTGCGTCATGGAAAGTGTCGATAAGCCTCTCACAATCAGATATAAACTCGTCAGTGGTTTCCAGCATTTCGTCCGGAATTGTGCTGCCTTCAGAGTTTGGCAGGGTGTTACCACCACGACCCGCATGGAATCGTATCCCTAAAAGCTCGGCTGCTTCAAATTGGCGATCAACCAAAAATTTTCCAGCATGTCTTGGAAAATTATATTGGTGGTCAAAAGCCGTTGTGCACCCATGTTTGATCAATTCTGCAATTGCCACAACAGAAGTGTGATAAAAACATGGCTCATCCAGCCGTGAAAAAATTGGATAGATAAGACTAAGCCATTCGATCACAGAATATTTTGTCCAATCCAGATGCGCATTATTCCTAACAAAACACTGGAAAAAATGGTGGTGGGTATTCACGAGACCTGGGTATAAAAAGAGACCTGCTCCGTCTATGATCTCTGTATCAGCAGGAAGGTCATCAAAGACAAATCCAGTCCCGATTTTTTCCACTTTTGCACCATTGATTAACAAATCAGCATTGCGATGGATGGGACATGTTTCATCACATGTAACGATGGCATCGCACGATTTGAAAAGAATATAACCCATATTCTTTATCCTTCCGGCACCTGTCTAATAGTGGGATCCGCTTCATGATCTTTCAATTGATGCATTTCAAATATGCCTGGCATTGGAATGAATCCCGGCAAAGATTTAATTTCGTATATCCAATTTCTGATCGCAGGATAACTGTCGTGCTCCAAACCAGGATCAGTACCCACATCCCCGCTAAGGGCAACATAGGGGAAACATGCCAAATCCGCGATCGTCGGGAATACGCCTGTAATGAATTTCTTCTGTTCGAACGACTGCTCCGTCAGATGCGCCTCCAAACGTCTAAGTGCAGTAACAGAGCATTTGACAACTTTGGCCCTATCGATTGGTGTTTGAAACAATGAATTCAATCTGGCTTGCCCAATCGTAGCGGTTAAATCCCCTGAAAACCCCAACCACTGCAAAACCATCGCTTGCGCCATTGGATCATAGTTATTTGGCCACCAAGCCCCAGAACGGTCATAAGTTTTTGCCATCCAAAACAACATTGCCTGCGTTTCAGACAGTACCATTTCACCCACTGTGAGAATCGGCAAAGTTCCCGCTGGGGAAATCTGGAGCATCGTTTCGGACTTATGTTCCGCCGCGGGATGGAACTCCACAGATATTTTTTCGTAATTGACACCAAGGATGCTGGCAAAAAGCCTTACTTTATAACAATTTCCAGAAAGGGCGTAATCATAAAGCGTAAATTCCATTCGTGTCACTCTGCGCTTTGCTCGGCTGGTTGTATCAATGCTCCATAAAGTGCACCACTTTTTTTAAGCCAGCGACGATAGGCAACCGAAGTCAAGTCAGCGCGCGTCGGAATTTCCATTTTCGGATCAATTGGCAAGCGTTTGGGAATTTGATTTTCCAAGATATTACGATCCTGAAGAAAAATCAGCTGCTGGAATTCTACCATATCGGCCATTGAGCTTTCGTCGTCATAAAGCGCCATCCAAGGCCAAACAGCGCAATTGTCTTCGTCTATTGGCTGAACGAACAGGGAAATAATATCAAGAACATCGTCTCTGTTCGGACAGGTTTTGTATAAGATTGCCGTCATTGGCGCAGGGACGCGGTAAATATATTCAGTAACAATGCCTTCATTGGCTGATTTCGCAGCTTGCGGCTGAAAGAATTTTACCTTTGTCGCAATTACTTCATCTTTTGTTTCATCAATATTGACCTTGTAAGGGGCAACTTCGGTGTGAGGTTCAGACCCTAGAACATCAGTGTGAACGAACGGGAAATGTGCGATGTCCAAGAAATTCTCTACGGCGCGAAGCGGTGAGCATCTAACGTGAACAACGCCACAGGGCACAAATCGCCTGTCGCGCTCATTCTCCTCTGGAATACTGAACAGAGGCTTTGGGTTTTGAGAGGGGCTTGTCCAAATGTGATCATAGGCCTCAGTGATTTCCCATGATTCATCTCCGCAGGATACCGAGAGCGATCCCTCTTCTTTTGTTTCAAGAACAATATCTTTTCCCAATACTCGGGTAGCGTACCGCTTGGGACGTCTCGGATCGCTGACGATCCCTATTGGATACCAATCCTGCTTAGCGCGCTCGACGGGATTCATCATGTTGCTTCACCAGTTCGGTTTTCTGCAATTCTGCGAAGGCGTTCCAAAACCCGTGAAATCCATTTTTTATCTCGTGGGGCACACTCCCGTTCGGAGAGTACATGAATAAAACATCTTGAATGTGGGAAGTTTTGTAAAATGAAACAGAGCGCAAATTTCCGTTTTGGAATGTCAATGTACATCACATCTTCTTGCTCATCCGTCACATGAAAAACAGGTTGATCATTCTCTAAAGACGCACTTGTTAAGCCACAGAGCGTATTTTTCAAAACATCAGCGGAACAATGAAGCTCCATCGACCGTATTGGGAAAAGCCCTGCCGGGATCTCAGGAGTATTCGCCTCAATCCCTTCAGAGACCCATATCACCCCATCTTTTTCACAGGAAGAATACCTTTGTATTTGAATTGTTTTGGGCGGTTCAAGGTTAGGATGTGCGGGGATGTATTTGCATTTGCCATCTACACCGTAATGCCAACCATGATACATGCAGGCGAGCGCTTCTCCACGAACAAATCCATAAGACAATCGCATACCGCGATGTGGGCAACGATTTTCCCAAGCAGACAATTTTCCGGAACGGCTCCGCCAGATAACGACATCTTTGCCATTTACAAATGCACGCATGACACGTGCATTTGACAAATTTTTGCTGAAACCAACACCTGTACACGCCATACATAATACCAAAGCTGTGAAGGCGTTGAGATTTACATCAATAGTAAGATCCTACCCTTCGATTAATGCAACTGATTGAGACACAGAATCCGGCATGTGTCCAGAAATATATTGCTATTTCTTACAGCGTCGAGCAACGATTTCCAAATCTTCAATCATTGTGTGTTATCTGTTCCAGTTCCAAATCGGTAGCTTGAATTTTTTCAACCATTGCATCTGACGGTCCGAGGCTACAGGCAATTTCCATAGCATCCAACAGAACCGAGTGACCCGATGCAGAAAAAATAATAGAGCTTTGCCCGTAAGTCAGGGAAGAAATATCCAATCCCAAAACAGCGGAACGATGAAAAATCCAATCGCGAAAGGCAATGTCATCAAAACGACCAGTTATTTTAATCTGTTTTGTGGCCATTTCCAGATTCTTGCTTACAGGCTCCATCATCGACTGCCAGATACATTGAGAAAGCTCTTTGTTTGTCTATCGGATGCGATATCACTCATCAAAAACTCACTGGCAACACTGATTGCGATCTGATAAGGATGTTTGCCGAACTCCGGCTGTCCAATTGGACAGGTAATTCTGTTTATCAGAACCTCAGGATGACCCATCGACCTAAGTCTTTTTCTAAAGCGCGCCCATTTGGTTTTAGACCCGATAAGCCCAGCAGAACCAAATCTGTGAGTGAGTAGCGCGTTGCAGAGATCCAAGTCCATCGCGTGGGAATACGTCAGCACAAGATGATGCGCATCTTTTGATGCATGTTTGACAAATTGTTGCGGCTGATCTGAATAGAGGATTTGGACAGACTCGTTCGGGTCTTCGGGAAACCTATCTGCTGCCGTGTCAATCCAAGTAATACTCAAATCTGGTAATTTGGAAAATACATCCACAAGTGCACGACCAACGTGGCCCGCACCCCAAACCCAAAGATCTTTCGTGATGCCTGCCAGTGGTTCTAAAAACCAATTTTCGACCAAAATCGGCTCTGACACAGTCCCTTCTTTGCGCAGCGCAGACAAACGCCGGTACAACGAGAGGGGTATTTCATCTGTACCCTTTTGAACCCCTCTGGTTGGCAAGGCGCGCAGATAATAGTCCTCTTTTTCACTCGGAAGATTTGTATCATCAAAATACTCTCCAGCGATCTTTACAAAGCCGCCACAACATTGTCCAAGGTCAGGCCCAAGCAGGTGGGATGCTGTCCAGCCTGTTTTCGTTTTCAACGCATCGCGGGCAGTCTCTATCGCCTGATATTCCAAAGCGCCTCCACCGATGGTCCCACTTTCTGCCGTGGCCCAGACTAGCATCGACGTCCCGACGTCACGCGGTGTAGATCCTTTAATATCAGTGATAACAATACGTACCACAGAGCCATATTGCATCACTTGCTTTTGAAGCTCCAAAAGGTCAATGGCCATCTGCTGCTCTTTCACAGGCCCAAAAAAGTCGTTCATGGGTAGCCGGCGCATCCAACATCGGATATTGCACGGCGCAAAATGCTACGGCATCACAAAGTGCAAAAAACGTTGACATCCCGTGCATAAAGGGTGGTTCACCTACGGCCTTTGATCGGTAAATTGTCGCTGCACGGTTTTCATTAGTCCAGAGGGACACATTGAAAATTCCAGGACGATCAGAAGCCACAGGAATTTTGTACGTCGAAGGTGCGTGTGTCATTAACCGCCCTTGATCGTTCCAAACAAGTTCTTCGGTTGTCAGCCAACCCGCCCCTTGAATAAAGCCTCCTTCGATCTGTCCAATGTCCAGCGCGGGGTTCAGGCTTTGACCTACATCATGAATAATATCTGTCCGTAGCATTCGATTTTCACCCGTAAGTACGTCCAAAACAACTTCGCTTACCGCGACCCCATAGGCGAAATAATAAAACGGGCGTCCCTGACCTTTGATCCGATCCCAAGTAATTTCGGGGGTTTTGTAATATCCTGTCGAAGATAGGCTGATGCGGTGTTCATAACAAAGCTTTGCCGCCTGAGAAAAAGACAAAACGTGCCCGCCAATGTGCACCTCATTACCCACAAAAACCACCTCATTTGCGCCCACTTGGTAATAGCCCCCCAGAAAATCAGCCATCCTGAGGCGAATATCCTCACACGCCAATTTAACTGCCATTCCGTTCAAATCGCTTCCTGAACTTGCCGCTGTAGCAGAGGTGTTAGGAACTTTGGCAGTATCCGTTGCTGTAATCTTAACGCGGTCCATATCCAGCCCGAATTCAAACGCCGCGACTTGCGATACCTTCTGAAACAGCCCCTGACCCATTTCTGTTCCACCATGGTTCATACGCACGGTTCCATCCTGATAAACATGGACAAGTGCACCTGCCTGATTGAGGTGGGTCAAGGTAAAGGAAATACCAAATTTGACCGGCGTAAGTGCGATACCCTTTTTCAAAAGAATATTTTCCCTATTCCATTGAACGATATTTTTCCGTCTCGCGAAATAATCACTTTGTTCGATCAAAGCATCCGTCATAGCATTGATCACACAATCCGTGACTTCCATCCCATATGGCGTTGTTTGTGTATCTAGCTTAGTCTCTGATCCTGCGTCTTTGTAATAATTGCGCTTACGCACCGTGATCGGATCGAGACGCAGGTGATGGGCGATGTGATCTATCACCCGTTCAATACCGATCATACCCTGTGGGCCACCAAATCCACGGAAAGCCGTAGCACTTTGGGTATTTGTGCGCAAGCGATGGCTTTCGATGCGACAATGATCCAGATGATAAGCATTGTCAGAATGAAGCATTGCGCGATCCGCTACAGGCAGCGACAGATCCTGCGACCAGCCACAGCGCACATAATGGGTGAAACTGACCCCTTGAATTTTACCTCTCTGATCAAATCCGACGGAATAATCGATCCGAAAATCATGCCGCTTGCCCGTGATCATGAAGTCATCATCCCGATCATAGCGCATTTTACAAGGTCGCTTTGTGACCCATGCGGCAATGGCGCAGGCGATGGCAGGACTGTTAGCCTGACTTTCCTTACCACCAAATCCACCGCCCATGCGTCTGACTTCCACCCGAACTTCATGCATTCCAAGGCCCAGCGCATGGGCAACTTTATGCTGCACTTCGCTTGGATGTTGGGTCGAACTGTGAACCACCATTTCCATATCGTCTGAAGGAACTGCAAACGCTGCTTGGCCTTCGAGATAAAAATGTTCCTGTGCTCCAATGGAAATTGACCCATCAAGGCACATTTGCGCATGATAGATTGCTTGCTCTGCAGCGCCTTTTTCATAGGTCCGCGGTCCATCTTCAAAGTAACTATCCCTTGCCAGCGCGTCCTCAATTGTGAGAATGGGGGTGTCTTCCTTGTAGGAAATCACAGCATTCCGCGCTGCCCGTCGAGCGAGAAGATGATTTTCTGCTACGACAAGGAAGATTGGTTGGCCAATGTAATGCACCGCTCGGTCAGCGAGAAAAGGTTCATCCATCGCTGCCGGAGAGCTATCATTTTCATATGGCAGATCTTGGGCAGTGATCACCTTAACCACCCCTTCGGACGATAAAACCCCGCTCAAATCCATATGATCAATCTGACCCTTTGCGACAGTCGAAAGACCAAAAGCAAGGTGCAATGTATTGAAGGGGCATGGAATATCATCAATATACCGCGCGTGTCCACTCACGTGTAATTTTGCACTGTCATGGGTAAAAGAGGATCCAATGCTCAAGGCTGTACCTCCAAAACATCTGTCATATAGCCGGCGTGCTCATGAAAATAACGCCGCAAAAGACCGTGAGCCGCTTTAATACGATAGTTCGCGCTGGCGCGCGCATCGCTGAGCGGTGTAAAATCTTGCGCCCAAGCCTCTTGCGCGTTCGTTATCGTAGTGTCTAACCACGGCTTTCCAATAAGCGCCGCTTCAACATGGGAAGCCCGCATCGGAATGCCCGCCATGCCACCAAAGGCTATCCGCGCAGCACATATAATGCCTTCCTTCACGTGAATATTGAAACATCCACAGAGAGCAGAAATATCCTGATCGAAGCGTTTGGAAATTTTATAGCACCTGAGTCTATCCAACTCCTTGGGAATTCGTACGCATTCGACAAATTCTCCGGCCTGCAAATCCTGCTTCCCATAATCGATAAAAAATTCTTCAATCGGAATATTTCGACGATGATCCCCTTTGCGTAGGCAAAGCTCAGTCCCTGCAGCAATCAATGCTGGTGGATTATCCCCAATGGGTGATCCATTTGCAATATTGCCACCCAATGTCGCAGCCGAGCGCACCTGAAGAGATCCGTATCGACGCAACAACGTAGCATAGGAAGGGCTGTTTTTTGTTGCCCATCGAAAAAGATCTTCGATGCTGACCATCGCCCCAATCTCTGTATGATCATCACGCTCTGTGATTTTTGCAAGGTCACGGGCAAAGGCCAGAAACACGACAGGAGAAAGATCCTTTAATCCTTTTGTCACCCAGAGACCAACATCCGTCGCACCTGCAATCAGCTGCGTCTTTGGTTCTGCAACAAGAAGCGCCGCGAGCGCATCACCAGACGTTGGAAAAGACCCATCAAAGGACGCATTAAGCGATCTTAGTTTTTGTCGATCCTCTGTCAGCCAGCTAGGCTTGGAAAGAACTTCAGCGTCACTCGCAGCCTTTATAATTGGGGCATATCCAGTGCAGCGACACAGATTGCCCGCCAACACAGTATCATGATCGCTGCGTTCATTGATCTGTCCCGCAACAAGCGACACGACAATACCCGGAGTGCAAAACCCACATTGGCTTGCATGTTTGTCCACCATCGCCGATTGCACAGGATGAAGGTTGTCTTTTTGCCCTATACCCTCGACGGTCCGAATGGCCTTTCCGTTGATCTGTGCAATAAACAGGATACACGCATTTAGCGGTTTCACCGTATCCTGATCAATCACGATCACCGTACAAGCACCACAATCGCCTTCGTTACAGCCTTCTTTCGTTCCGCAAAGACCAAGCGTCTCACGCAAAAAATCAATACAGGTCACATGGTGGTCTATCTGATCCAGCACGATAACCTCTCCGTTGAGAAGGAACCTTATATCCATGACAAATAAACCGCGTTACCCAGAGCCCGTAATTTGCATATCCTCGATGCGGCGTAGAAAATACGCGAGCGATAACGGGTCAAAACTACATTTAAGGCTCCTTAAAAAGCAAGAAGTTTTTTTATTGTGGGGCATGCGTTTAGTGCTTTTCCTCTAAATCTGGCCGCGTTAGTATAAATCAACGACAATTCTACCTTTCAAAAATTATATCGCTGAGCATGAGCAACCCGTCAAAATTCATCCATCTTCGTGTTCACACCGAGTATTCGCTTTTAGAGGGCGCAGTGAAGGTGAAAGGTTTGGCAGACCTTTGTCGCAAATTTGACATGCCTGCGATGGCCATAACCGACACAAATAATCTGTTTGCAGCTTTAGAGTTTTCAGTCAGCGCTTCAGGAGCTGGTATTCAACCAATTATTGGTTGTCAAATGGATATTGCCTACTCCAACTCTGATCGAAAAGACAAACCTCCGCTTTGCGCCTCAATGGTTTTCCTCGCGCAGAATAAGCAAGGCTACGAAAATCTTATGAAGCTGAACACATGTCTTTACGTCGATAAGAAAGGCCAACTGCCCCACCTGACGATTGAAGAAATTGGCAAAAATTCAGACGGGTTAATTTGCCTTACTGGCGGTGCCGAAGGGCCGATTGGACAGCTTATCAATAAGTCCCAAAAGACAGCAGCTAAATCCTTGCTGATGGCCTATGCAGAGATTTTCAAAAACCGCCTTTATGTCGAAGTACAACGCCACCCCACAGACGGGGGTTTGCCCGAAGCGGAACGAATTAGTGAACCCGTGTTTATTGATTTTGCGTATGATCTTGCGCTTCCACTTGTGGCGACCAATAACGTATTTTTCAAAAACTCCAGAATGTATGAAGCCCATGACGCACTTTTGTGTATTGCAGACGGAGCTTATGTGGACCAACAAGAACCACGACGACGCCTGACACCTCAGCATTATTTCAAAAGCACAAATGAAATGATCACGCTTTTCGCAGATTTTCCAGAAGCGATCGAAAATACCGTCGAAATTGCACGGCGTTGTGCGTTCAAGGTGCCTCTTCGTGATCCAATCTTACCCAAATTTGCGGAAGACGAAGTTGACGAGTTACGCCGCCAGGCACTAGAAGGTCTACAAAAACGTTTGGCAGTTATCCCACTTTCCGCGCCGATCGAAGAATATGAAAAAAGGCTAGACTTTGAACTTGGCATCATAGAGGGCATGGGATTTCCAGGATACTTTTTGATCGTTGCTGATTTCATAAAATGGTCCAAAGATAAAGATATCCCCGTAGGCCCTGGCCGGGGTTCTGGCGCGGGTAGCCTTGTGGCTTATGCCCTTACTATCACGGATCTTGATCCTCTGCGTTACTCGCTCTTGTTTGAACGCTTCCTCAATCCAGACCGTGTTAGCATGCCTGATTTTGATATCGATTTCTGCATGGATAGACGTGAAGAGGTCATTCAATACGTCCAAGAAAGATATGGACGAGATAAGGTTGGTCAAATCATCACCTTTGGTGCGCTCTTATCCAAGGCCGCCGTGCGCGATATCGGACGGGTTTTACAGATGCCCTACGGTCAAGTAGACCGGCTGTCCAAAATGATCCCTGTTGAGGGAGTGAAACCTGTCAGCATTGAGAAAGCGCTTGCCGATGAACCCCGCCTGAGAGAAGAGGCAAAAAACGAAGAAGTCGTAGATCGCTTGCTTACATACGGACAGCAGGTCGAAGGGTTGTTGAGAAATGCATCGACCCATGCTGCGGGCGTTGTGATCGGAGACAGACCGCTTGATCATCTTGTCCCGCTGTACCAAGATCCTCGGTCTGACATGCCTGCAACCCAATTCAATATGAAGTGGGTGGAACAGGCAGGACTGGTAAAATTCGACTTTCTGGGTCTTAAAACTTTGACGGTCATACAAAACGCAGTCGATCTGATCCTGAAATCGGGCCGGCACCTTCACATTGGGATTGAGGGAAATGCGCTTTATGCGCCGCCTGAGGGTGCTGTAAATGACATTGCCGCAATCCCATTGGACGATGGTCAAACCTATGACCTTTATTCATCTGCCAAAACCGTGGCGGTGTTTCAGGTGGAGTCGAGCGGTATGATGGATGCGCTTAAGCGTATGAAACCTACCTGCATCGAAGACATCGTTGCACTTGTCGCGCTGTATCGCCCTGGTCCCATGGAAAATATTCCCACTTACTGTGAAGTGAAAAACGGGCTGCGGGAACGAGAATCCATCCATCCCCTTATTGATCATATTCTCGAAGAAACCCAGGGCATCATCGTCTATCAAGAACAGGTGATGCAAATTGCCCAAGTCATGGCAAATTACACACTTGGTGGTGCGGATCTACTACGCCGCGCCATGGGGAAAAAGATCAAAGAGGCTATGGATGCAGAACGCCCGAAATTCGAAAAAGGGGCTGCAGAAAATGGCGTCGAAGCAAAAAAAGCGTCCGAAGTTTTCGATCTGTTGGAAAAATTTGCAAACTACGGGTTCAACAAATCCCACGCAGCTGCCTACGCGGTTGTGAGCTATCAGACCGCTTGGCTTAAAGCCAATCACCCCGTTGAATTCATGGCTGGTGTCATGAATTGTGATATCCATCTTACCGATAAGCTCGCTGTTTATTTTGAAGAAGTTAAGAAAGAGCTCTCGCTACCCTACATCCCGCCATGCGTGAACCGTTCTCAGGCGACTTTTGACGTGAAAGATGGAGCACTTGTCTATGCGCTTGGCGCACTTAAAAACGTAGGCGCAGATGCGATGAAATTGATAGTAACAGCCCGTGGAATAGATGGAGCTGCAAAACCGTTTGTAACTCTGTTCGATTTCGCACGTCGAGTGGATCTTAAACGGATTGGAAAACGCTCACTTGAAATGCTGGCCCGCGCGGGAGCTTTTGATCAACTTGATCCAAATCGGCGCCGCGTTTTTGAGGCACTTGATGCTTTGGCAAACTATTCCAGCGCGATTCACGAACAAAAGGAATCTAATCAAGTGTCACTTTTTGGCGAGGCGGGCGAAGACCTTCCAGAACCCAAATTATCTGATCATCCTGATTGGCTTCCTGCGGAACGTTTGGGCGAAGAATTTCGCGCGATAGGGTTCTACCTCTCAGGGCATCCATTGGATGATTATATGAGCACCTTGCGCAGACAAGATGTGGTGACACTGGAAGAGTTGTTGCAAAAAGTGCAGCACGGGCCACGCATCACAAAACTTGCTGGTGTCGTGTCAGGGCGGCAGGAACGTAAATCCGCTCGAGGCAATCGTTTTGCCTTTGTACAGCTAAGCGATGTGAGCGGCGCTTTTGAGGTTACGCTATTTTCGGAAATACTCGAGGCATGTCGCGAAAATCTAGAGACTGGCAAAAAGATCATCGTAACAGTTGAAGCCACGCTTGAGACAGATCAGCTGAAACTTCTGGGACGCTCTGTTACGCCGATTGACAATTCTCTGGCGGGTGCAAGTGCAATGGGACTGCGCATTTTTGTACAAAACACCAATGCTGTGTCATCGGTGGCCTCTGTTTTGGCGCAATCTCGGTCACAAGGCATCAAAGCACACAACGGTCCGATTGAATTTTGTCTGCTTGATCAAGCATTGCCCGGTGAGGTTACCATTAATGCAGGCGAAGATTTCCCTTTGAACCCGCAAATCAAAGGTGCGCTCAAAAGCCTTGACGGCGTATTGCAAGTCGAAGAGATTTAGCGTTCACTCTCTTTCCCTTGCCTCATAATCTGCTAAATAAGACTAAAGTATCTGAGGCTCATAATGTCTGACACGTTCAAAATAACGCTAGCGCAGCTCAACCCTACTGTTGGGGATTTGAAAGGCAATGCAAACAAAGCTTTCGCAGCATGGGAGAAAGGCAAAAAAAGCAACGCTGACCTAGTCGCGCTGCCGGAGATGTTCATCACCGGATATAATGCACAGGATTTGATATCAAAATCCGCATTCCATATGGCGGCAATTGAGACTATTCAAAGACTTGCAATTGCCTGCGCAGACGGCCCCGCTTTGGCGATTGGCGGACCTTGGAAAAAGGCAAACAGTGTATTTAACGCCTATTTTATCCTCAAATCGGGCCAGATCAAATCGGTTGTGGAAAAACATCACCTACCCAACAACAGTGTGTTTGACGAAGTTCGTATCTTTGACAGCGGGGAGATCGGTGGTCCCTATTCCGTGGGAAATACGCGTATCGGAAGCCCAGTCTGTGAAGACGCGTGGCACGAAGATGTGGTGGAAACTCATGTGGAAACTGGGGCAGAGTTTCTTTTGATCCCAAACGGATCGCCCTACCACCGCGGTAAACGCGAAACACGGCTTAATATTATGGTGTCCCGTGTTGTGGAAAGCGGCCTTCCATTGATTTACCTCAATATGGTCGGTGGTCAGGATGATCAGGTCTTTGACGGGGGTAGTTTTGCTTTAAACGCGGACGGATCCCTTGCGCTTCAGATGCCTATGTTTACGGAGACGATCAGTGATATTGTTTTGAAACGTGAAAGCGATAGGTGGGTCATAGAGGAAGATGACAAAGCAACGGTGCCCGATCAGCAAGAAGCCGACTATCATGCAATGGTCTTGGGACTTCGCGATTATTGCGCGAAAACGGGATTTAACAAAGTGCTTCTGGGTCTTTCAGGGGGAATAGACAGCGCTTTGGTCGCAGTTATTGCAGCCGATGGATTAGGGGCAGAGAATGTCCGCTGCGTCATGTTACCCTCTGAATATACCTCTGAAGCGTCCCTGAATGACGCCAAAACTTTGACTGAGGCCCTAAAATGCCGATATGATTTTGTTCCCATTGCCGAAGGTCGGGAAGCGATTACAAAAACATTGGCGCCCTTGTTCGACGGAATGGCTACAGATCTGACAGAGGAAAATATTCAATCACGCTTACGCGGGCTTCTACTGATGGCACTTTCGAATAAATTCGGCGAAATGCTGCTTACCACAGGCAATAAATCTGAGGTCGCAGTGGGATACTCAACCATTTATGGGGATATGGCAGGCGGTTATAACCCGATCAAGGATTTGTACAAAACCCGCGTTTTTGACACTTGCCGGTGGCGAAATGAGAATCACCGAAATTGGATGAAAGCACCGTCTGGCGCAGTCATTCCGGAAAATATTATTACCAAACCGCCAAGCGCTGAATTGCGCCCTGATCAAAAAGACAGTGACAGCCTTCCCGATTATCCTATCTTGGATGGCATTTTAGAGATTTTAGTGGATGAAGATGGTTCTCTGCAGGACTGTGAAGCAAAAGGATACAGTCGCACGGATGCCGAACGCGTAGAGCGCCTTCTTTATATCAGCGAATACAAACGGTTTCAGTCAGCACCAGGAACCAGGCTCAGCCCACGCGCCTTTTGGCTAGATCGTAGATATCCGATTACGAACCGTTGGCGCGAAAGCAATCAACTTCCATCCACCGGTTCGTAAGGAATCAAATGCTACTGAAGCCTACCAGTACTAATCTCATTTATCTCAGCTTTCTTCGAATGAGGTGCTTCATGTACACTCAATTGCATGAACATGCCGATTATTTTCAAAAGCAAAATGAGGTTGATAAAATTAATCTAAAAGCGTAGGAATAACTCGCTTATTTTATATGAAATGTCTCTTTTATTCTATCGTAGCTAAGCTGCCTCCAATTAAAGGAGCAGATCAATGGCCGGTAAATCTCAATCCGAAAGATCCCGTATCGCATCATCACCCTCTTGCGCCAAATCACCTTCAAAAGTACGTCATTTGCTGTTTTTTAAGCCGGTTGACGAAGAACAGACTGTAAAACTCGGAGTGCAGGTAGATTGAATCATAGAAAAAGTCGGGATCGCCTTTCGCGATGATCCAGAGGCAATCGATCCCTGGACTTCACCAGGGGCAAAGGTAGACGGGGACGTCTTACTCGTGGCAGGGGGTGGATGGAAGGTGGCATTTGTGCTTTGAAAAGCTGCTGATGGATGCGAACCGGCTTAGAAGTTATCACAAACTTCTGGGTGAGTTTAAGGTCAACGAAAATAGCCGCGCGCGGAGTGCATTCGCAGGAGTGGATCCGGGGGCCATTTCATGGGCTATGCCCATACCATGCGCAATTAAAAACTGTCGTTTATGAACCGGCGCTCAGCAATAGCAAAAATGTCAAAAGCTGGGAGGAAAAAGGGGCAAATGACATGCGCACCCCCGCCTATGACCGCTGGAACACTTTATTAAACCGATGCGAATCATCAAGCATCGACGATGCAACAATTTAAGCGTTTACTAGCGTTTATAGCAAAAAAAACTTAGCTTCCAAATGCGTGGTACTAAGGTTAAATAGCGCAAGGGAGAAACCTATGCCAGAATTTCAAAAAGAAGATAATAAAAATCAGAAACCGCTTCCGTCCCACGCAAAGGTTGTTGTGATTGGGGGTGGAGTTGTGGGTTGCTCCATCCTGTTTCATCTGGCAAAATTTGGGTGGAAAGACTTGGTGCTTTTGGAAAGAGATGAACTGACGTCGGGGTCAAGCTGGCACGCGGCAGGTCAAATCCATACTATTTCCAGCGATCCGAACATAAGCAGGCTTCAGGGCTACACGATTGATCTTTATAAAGAGATCGAAGAAACCTCAGGCCATTCTGTTGGGCTTCATATGACTGGTGGTTTTTACCTTGCCTCGAACAAAACATGGTATGATTATCTGAAACGCGAACGTTCCAAAGCGCGCTACATGGGGCTTTATCAGGAATTTATCAGTCCTAAAGAAGTGGCAGAACGCCATCCGCTCATTGATCCAAGCCATTACTTTGCAGCCCTTTGGGACGAACAGGACGGGGATCTTGATCCGTCCGGCGCGACATATGCCTTTGCCAAATCAGCGCGGGTACATGGTGCACAGTATTTCACACATACTCCAGTAACTGCCACAACTCAGCGCGCAAATGGAAGCTGGGATGTCATCACGCCATACGGATCAATCAATGCAGAGCATATCGTCAATTGCGGAGGTCTCTGGGCGCGTGAAGTTGGTCATATGCAGGGCATCAACCTGCCCGTTCAACCCATGGAGCACCACTATCTTTTAACTGAAAAAATTGATGGTGTTGTAAACCATCCCGGCCGTCTGCCCTGCGGGATTGATTACGAAGCAAATATCTATTTCCGCCAGGAACGCGAAGGCATGTTGCTTGGCACTTATGAGCCCAAAGGCACACCGTGGATGATCACCGGAACGCCATGGGATTTTGGCCATGAATTGTTACAGCCAAACCTAGAACGGATTGCAGATCGCCTTGAGCTTGGTTTTGAACGCATCCCTGCAATTGCAAATGCAGGGATCAAAGATGCGATTAATGGTCCATTTACCTTTGGACCAGACGGCAATCCGTTGATCGGGCCTGTTCCGGGGATGCGCAATTATTGGGTCGCCGTCGGCGTGATGGCAGGGTTTTGTCAGGGCGGCGGCGTTGGATTGACCATTGCGGAGTGGATGATCGATGGAGAACCCTCAATCGACGTTTTTGCGATGGATGTGGCCAGGTTCGGGGATTTCGCAACACCAGACTGGGGCACTTTGAAATCAACAGAAAATTACGAACGCCGTTTCGTAATGACCTTTCCCAATGAAACCCTTCCGAAAGGACGGATGCAAAAAACCACATCATTATATGATCGCCTTGTCGCCAAGGGAGCGCGTATGGACCAAAGTTTTGGTTTAGAGCACGCGCTTTGGTTTGCAGATGGGCCAGAGGACGCGCTTGAAGATCCCACATTTGAACGCAATCGTAGCCATGGATATGTCGCACGCGAGGTCAAAGCCGTCCGAGAAGCCGTGGGCGGTATCGAAATTGCGAATTATGCCAAACATGAATTTAAAGGTGCAGGCGCGCGCGCCTATCTGAACCGGACATTGGCCGGATATATTCCCAAGCCCGGCCGTTTGACCCTATCCCCAATGTTGACGCCAAAAGGTAAACTCTATGGTGATTTGACTGTTGCATGTCTTGCAGAAGATCATTTCATGCTCTTTGGGTCTGGCGCGATGCAAGAAGCCCATCGTCGCTGGTTTGAAAAAGACCTCATCGAAGATGTATCCTACCAGAATGTTTCAGATGACTGGCACGGAATCGCGCTAAGTGGTCCAAATGCCCGTGCTTTGCTTCAAAAAATCACGCGCGAAGATGTATCCGCCGACAGCATGGCATTTCGCGATGTCCGGCAGTGTTTTGTTGGGGGCGTACCCGTGGTACTGGTCAGGATCAGCTTTAGCGGAGAATTGGGATATGAAATATACTGCAAACCGCAATATCTTTTACGCCTTGCCACTTCAGTAGAAGAGGCAGGATCCTATCTCGGCTATCGATGGTATGGCGCACGGGCTTTGCTGTCTATGCGGCTTGAAAAAAGCTGGGGTGTTTGGAATTTGGATTTTCGTCCAGACTTCGACGCTTTGCAAAGTGGGATGGATGCTTATATCAATTGGAATAAAGACTTTGTTGGTAAAGAAGCCACCCAAATCCTTAAAACCGGTAGACCCGATCGCAAACTGATAACCATGGTGGTTGATGTGGAAGGCATCGACGTCACAGGTGACGAAGCAATCCTCAGTAGTGGCAAAGCTGTAGGATACGTCAGTTCAGGCGGTTTTGCCCATCATGTTGGAAAATCTATGGCAATGGGATACGTGACGGAGGATATGGCATCCCCCGGGCAGGTTATTCAGGTAGAAATAATGGGTTTTATGTATGATGCAGAAGTGCTCGGCGAGCCGATATATGATCCTAATGGCGCAAATATGCGGGCATAGCATCAAAGAACTGGGGTCAGATGGAGATCCATCATCTGAAAATAACCGCTACCACATTACGGACTTTAAAATGTGGCAGCGGTCGAAATGCTTAATCCATCCAACCGCCGATAGACTTGAGTTCTAGGAAATCTTCGATACCCCATTTCCCGCCTTCGCGTCCATTACCAGATTGTTTCATCCCGCCAAAGGGCGAACCAGCACCACGGCTATGGCCATTCATTTCCACCATACCAGACCGCAATGACCTTGCCACACGTTTGGCCTTTTTCTGATCTTGAGTCTGAATATAATTGGTCAGACCGTAGACTGTGTCATTTGCCATTTCGATGGCCTCATCCTCGGTCTCAAACGGAATAATGGACAGTACAGGACCAAAGATTTCCTCCTGAGCGACTGTCATTGAATTTTCAACATCCGCAAAAACCGTTGGGCGCACGTAAAAGCCTTTATTTAGCCCTTCAGGACGGCCAGTGCCACCAGCAACAACGCGCGCACCCTCATCTATTCCCTTTTGGATCAAATTCTGAATTTTGCTATACTGTACCGCATTAACCACTGGTCCAATATGACGCCCTTCATCGGATGCCGCACCGACGGATACAGTTTGCGCAACTGCTGCAGCAGCCTCAACTGCTTGATCGTAGATAGGCCGCTGCACGAACATGCGAGTCGGCGCATTACAAGATTGGCCCGTATTGTTCATGCAATGCAGGACGCCACGCTTCACGGCTTTCTCATCTGCATCTGAAAAAATGATGTTGGCTCCCTTACCGCCAAGCTCAAGATGAACTTTCTTGAGCGTTTCTGCAGCATTTTTAGAGATCAATTTTCCCGCTCGTGCCGAACCGGTAAAACTGATCATGTCAACATCTGTGTGGCTGCTTAACTGTGTACCCACACCAACGCCGTCCCCATTGACAAGATTAAAAACACCTGGTGGGAAGCCGGCTTCGTCCATCATTTCAGCAAATATTACAGCGTTAAGGGGACTTTCTTCGGACGGCTTAAGAATCATGGTACATCCCGCCGCCGCCGCCGCACCC
>CAJXHI010000009.1 GCA_913051655.1 uncultured Alphaproteobacteria bacterium | reverse complement strand
CATTAAACAGCACGGGTTCGGCCTTTCATGCTACAGACCTATAGACGCATAAAGCCGTCGTCAGACAACCGCCCAAAAACGTTTCGGCGTTTATCAAATTTCTGCATCCTCTTCCATCAAAAGGGTACACAACGCAATGTTCGATGCACCGGCAACAGCATACCAATGGATCTTGCAAAGAAATGGTTTCATCGCTCGCAAGGGGGACACGTAATAATGCGTATTTTCGCAAATGAAATGGAAATCCTTCATTGAGTCTCATGCCATGGTTTAACTGTATTATACAGAACCTGTCGTATATGCGAATTCACTTAGGACATGACCGGCACAGAAGGCCGATCTCGGACATAAAAAGAACATTACATCGATATCCGAGTCTGCATCTGCTTATTCCACTGATTACTCAAGCGCTACCACGAACTCGTTCATAATGGAATTTATCACCTCATCACGCATTAACGTAATGCGCGCAATGCTTCCGTCTTTTTCGTATCGCTCGCTTAGCATGCCTTTCTCCCCATTACGCTCATGCGCCCCTGACAGTATCAACCATGATTTGAACGTTTTCAGGATCTGCATCAGGTGTAATTCCATGACCAAGATTAAAAATATGAGGGCCTTCTGACAATGCATCAACAACACGGCGGGTTTCATCAATCAACGCCAGACCACCACTGACCATATGAGAGGATTTCAAATTCCCCTGTACACATCCGTCAGTTTGAACATTTTGTGCCACCCATTCAGGAGAAACCGAATTATCAACAGCGACACAATCTGCACCTGTCGCTGAGGCAAAGCCAATATAATTATCGCTCGCTTCGCGCGGAAATGCGATAATAGGAACATTTGGAAAGCGTTCTTTCAGCGCCGCGATTATCTGTCTGACAGGTTCAAGAGCAAAGTCGTGAAAATCCTGCCCCTTTAACGATCCAGCCCAACTGTCGAAAAGCTTGACTACTTCGGCACCAGCCTCAATTTGCTCAGCGAGGTATTCTACAGTCGAAAGCGTCAAACGTTCGATAAGCTTTTCAAAAAGATCTCTGTTTTGACCTTTTAGCGCATGCGCAGGCCCCTGATCTGGTGTGCCTCGACCTGCTATCATATATGTAGCAACTGTCCAAGGCGCACCTGCAAACCCGATGAGCGTGGTGTGTTCCGGAAGTTCACGTGCCAGAATACGCACCGTTTCATAGATCGGGGAGAGTGTTTCATGAATGTCATCTACCCCTTTCAGGATTGCAAATTCTTCGTCGCGGGTGATGGTGGACAATCGCGGGCCTTCGCCAGTTACAAACCATAAATCCGCGCCCAATGCTTGGGGTAAAAGCAGGATATCAGAAAATAAAATCGCCGCATCAAAACCGTAGCGCCGAATGGGTTGCAACGTTACCTCAGCGGCCAGATCGCTATTATAACAAAGAGACAGAAAATCCCCCGCCTCTGCGCGTGTCGCACGATATTCCGGAAGATACCGCCCCGCCTGCCGCATCATCCAAATTGGAGGTGTTTCCAAAACCTCTCCAGCGAGAGACCTAAGTATTTTTTTCATTTCCGCCATTCTTTGCCGTTCGTTTGCCCATTCGTCGCCACCTTTAAGTGTAAAGTCAAGTATTCAGTCTTGTCAGACCAGATTTACATCTCTAAGACTGATTTATGGCACTAATGTTACCCAGTCCTCACGCGCCACTCAAAATTGGTACACGCGGTTCGCCCCTCGCACTAGCGCAAGCCCATGAAACCCGTCGGCGGCTCTGCACGGCTTTTGACCTAGACGAAAGGGCGTTTGAAATTGTTGTGATCAAGACAACTGGCGATAAGGTACTTGATCGCCCGCTGAAAGAAATTGGTGGCAAAGGATTGTTCACCCGCGAAATTGAAGAAGATATGTTAGCGGGAAAAATCGATATCGCTGTGCACTCAATGAAGGATATGCCAGTGTTACAACCCTTAGGATTGTGCATTGAAACATATCTGCCGCGTGAAGATGTCCGTGACGCCTTTGTCTCATCCGCATTTGAGAGGATTGCAGATCTGCCCTCAGGGACATTGGTTGGAACATCATCGCTACGCCGCAAAGCGCAGCTTCAAAACAAACGGCCTGACCTCACTGTCGTGGAATTCCGAGGAAACGTACAAACACGGCTGCGAAAGCTTGAAGATGGGGTCGCAAGCTGCACTTTTTTGGCGATGGCCGGTCTAAACCGGTTGGACATGTTTGATATAGCAAAATCTGCAGTGGCTGTGGAAGAGATGCTGCCCGCTGTAGCGCAAGGGGCGATTGGGATTGAACGGCGGGAAAATGATCTCAACACCGCAAGCCTTCTTGAGGCAATTCACGATATTCCAACGGGTCAGCGTCTCAACTCGGAACGTGCCTTTCTAAAAGAATTGGATGGATCTTGCGAAACACCGATAGCGGCCCTTGCTGATCTGCAAGGAGGACACGTCTACCTCCGCGGCGAAGTTCTGCGCCCAGATGGATCAGAGGCCATCAACGATGCTGCCATCGCCCCCATCGAAGACGGAGCTTTACTTGGCCAAGAAATGGCGCAAAAGCTTTTATCAGAGGCGGGCGAGGGATTTTTTGACTGTTAGAGAAAAGATACTTAGGCACTAGATCAAGTTGAAAACTGAACGATTAGTCACTTAGTGTCACGAAGGCGACATTTTTTAAGAACCAAGTTGTATGGTTACACTTACCCAAAAAACCCACTTAGGTTCTGACATCAACACTTTTAAATATTTCGCCAAAGTTACCTCAATGCTTATTTTGAAAATGGGACTTAGTACTGTAATAGATGCGAATAGGATTAAGAAATGATGTTACCGCCAATAATGGCTGGTATCTTTTGCAATTAATTTTAGAACCGTTAGTCTTTTTGTGTTGTCTTTTACCATTTGTGGCTTTGCAGATTGAGCTGCCTTACATCGCCATTAATTGTTAAAAAAATTGGCAGGTTTCTTAAATAGAGACTTAGGCGATACAGTTGTGAAAGGATTTGCAACATTAATAACGATTCTTGCCTACCAACTTAATTCTCTCTATTGGTGGTACAATATAATGGTGCTTCCAATTGATTCAGATGAAAGTAGCAGGGCTTACGCCATTTAAGGCACTACCTTACCCGCATTCAGGATATTGTTTGGATCAATCGCAGCCTTAATTTGGCGCATAACCTGCATGGCAACTTGATTTTTGCGCCTCTCCATAGATGGCAGTTTGCTCAGCCCAATACCATGCTCTGCGGAAAAGCTACCACCGAGGGATAGCACAAGTTCTTCGACCTCTTCAACGATATTGGCATGTACCTCTATGTCTTCGCTGGCGGGCCATACTGTATAGTGAATATTTCCATCCCCAAGATGTGCCACATTGACAGATTTACCGCCCGGATCGATGCTTTGTAACTTTTTTTCCATTTCCGTGACAAATATGTTTAACCGGTCCAAAGGAACGGCAATATCGTTGGCGACAATGGGGCGGCGTGTGATCGTCACCTCGGCAGCGCATTCGCGGCGATCCCACATTTCTTGTCTTTGAGCTTCGTTCTGCGCCACAACTGCATCTAGCACGGCACCGCGATCATATTCCTCTGACAAAACCTGTTCGAGAAATTCGGTCAATTTGGTTTTACCACTCTTATCAGCGGCACACATCGCCCCCACAGTAGAGCCAAGATCAACCATGATATTTGTGTCATAGCGCACATTAAATGGCGCATTTCGCTCGGGAAAACGCGCGCAAAATGCATCGATATAATCGCCTGGCATATATTCAAAAGCCTGAACAGATCCACCTGTTGCAGATTGTAGGCGGTTCAGAACATGCAACGCCTCATCCAAAGATGATGTCGCCAGCATGGCTGTGGCCTCGGCCTTGGGCTTTGGCGAAAGCTTCAAGACAGCGGCGGTAATGATGCCGAGCGTCCCTTCAGCACCGATCATAAGATGTTTAAGGTTATAGCCAGAATTGTCTTTATGGAGTTCGGACATGATTTCCATGATTTCGCCATTGGGCAAAACAACTTCAAGCCCGAGACAGAGATCACGGGTATTGCCATATTTCAGAACATTTGATCCGCCCGCGTTCGTGGACAACATCCCCCCTATCATCGCAGAACCTCTTGCGCCAAAGGTCATCGGGAAAATAAGATCGTGTTCATCCACAGCTTGATGCAGGTTGGACAAAACAACGCCAGCTTCGACAATTGCGATGCGAGATGTGCTGCGTATTTCTCGAATTTTATTCAATCGCTCGAGGGACAGAACAATACTCCCCTCCGCAAAGGTACCGCCAGCGAGGCTTGTGTTACCACTCATCGGCACCACGGGAGTTTTATCCGCATTTGCCAGTTTTAAAATCTCTGACACCTCTATCGCATTCGCTGGACGCACCACAGCAATAGGAGAAAACTGATATAGACCTGTCCAGTCTGATCCGTATTTTCCGCCTTTTTCTTCACAAAACACATGAGATGGGCCGACAATTCGACCAAGCTTATCAATCAAGTCCACCAAGAATCCCTTTCTCTGCTCATCAGACAATGCGCAGAGATTAGACCCATTTTGCCAAGGGCGGCAAGCTCATCAATACGGCATTTGCATCATGCCCAGAGTTTAGACCAAATTTCGTGCCACGGTCGTAGACAAGGTTATATTCCGCATAAAGTCCCCTGTGCTGTAATTGAGCATCCTTGTCGGCGTCACCCCATTGCTGTATCAGACGCTTTTTGACCAAAGGGAGAAAAGCGGGAAGAAAGGCACGCCCGATGTCTTTGGTCAATTCAAAATCTTTTTCCCAATCGTCTGTACAGCGATCATCCATGAATATTCCCCCCACACCGCGCGCGCGGTTACGGTGCGGGATATAAAAATATTCGTCTGCCCAATCTTTGAGTTTGTCGTAAAGTCCCGCGTCATGGGGGCGCAGATAATTCTTAAGCGTATCGTGAAAGTGACCCGTATCTTCTTCATACTCAATACAAGGGTTCAGATCCGTTCCTCCACCAAACCACCACGCGCCGGGCGTCCAGAACATGCGTGTGTTCATATGAACCGCAGGACAATGGGGATTTTGCATATGCGCGACAAGCGAAATACCACTGGCCCAAAAACAGGGATTTTCTTCCATACCCGGAATACTTTTGCGCGCAGCCATGGCGGTTTGCGCCTGTGGCCCGAGCGGGCCGAAAACCGTGGAGACATTGACCCCCACTTTTTCGAAAACCCGACCACCGCGCATGACGCTCATCAGGCCACCCCCTGCATCTTTACCGCTATCTGAATGACGCCGCGTCGTGGTAACGTCAAATTGACCAATAGGGTGATCTGAAAAGGGTCCTTCACTGTGTTGGGCTTCCAAATGTTCGAATGCCTGAACAATTTCATCACGCAGAGCCATAAACCAGATGCTGGCCTGGTCTTTCTGACTTTCTGAAATCTCGCTCATGGTGCACCTTTCATGTGCTAAAGCTACATAAGCACAAAGCCATCTCTGCGGTAAATTTGTCAATATCAATTAACAAAAATGTCAACCTTAATGTACGGGCGCAGAGACCGGATCAATCAAGGTACGACCACCGTCAATGGTCACGATTTGCCCCGTGACAAAGCCCGCGCTTTCAGAGGAGAGATATTGTACCGTTTCGGCAACTTCTGAAGCACGCGCCACGCGGCCCATAGGTGTACGTTCTTCAATATCAGCGCGAAAATCACCATGATCCTTTAAAGCCTGCTGCAAACTCGCAGACATCACAGACCCTACAGCGACCCCGTTTACACGAATGCGATGGGGTGCAAGCGTGACTGCCATAGAACGCGTCATCTGATCCATCGCAGCACTGGATATAGAATAGCCAAGCAGCGAAGATGTCGCCCGCCTGGCCGCAATTGATGACAGATTGATTATGGCACCCACTTGCCCTTCTTCTTGTCCTTCGCATTGCTTAATCATACGATTGGCGACGAGTTGTGACAAACGCAGGCTAGTCAAAACATTTTGTTCAAGCGCAGTTTCAACCGATTTTTCCTCAACATCGAAAAAATTTGATGCCAATACCTGACGAGAAGCA
The DNA here is from genome assembly GCA_913051655.1 of uncultured Alphaproteobacteria bacterium. Classification (GTDB taxonomy): domain Bacteria; phylum Pseudomonadota; class Alphaproteobacteria; order Rhodobacterales; family Rhodobacteraceae; genus LFER01. The sequence goes on along the minus strand of CAJXHI010000009.1, from coordinate 74,684 downwards.
TTTACCAGAATATCCACACGGTCAAAGGCATCAAGCGTTGCAGAGAGCAGATTTGCAAGAGTCAGCTTTTCACGCAAGTCACCGGCAAAATAAGACTGGCCAGTCTCATCCCAGTCCCCACCAAATTCTTTTGCCAAACCTGCCTCATCCATATCCGCATGCATGACATTTGCGCCGACTGAGGCGAAGTGGCGGGCAATTGCCAATCCGATACCATTAGCTGCTCCTGTTACAATCGCAGTTTTCCCATCAATTGAAAATGCCATGCTCTTTCCCTTCCTCAACATCCGAATTGAGACCGAGGCGCGTTTACACTCGCGCCAACCGCTTGGAACACCTTAAAGCGTTTATTCCCTGCAATCTCGCGAAAATCAACAAACAGCTGTGACAAAGTCTCTTCATAGGGTAAATGCCGATTAGCGACCATCCATAGCATTCCCTGTTTCTTCAAAATGGCCGCAGCTTTTTGAATGAAGCTTTTGCCTAGGTCCGGTTCACCTTTGCGTCCGAGATGAAACGGGGGATTCATAATCACATGGTCATACAGGTGCGGCGCGCGCCAAGTGATCACATCTTCCCAATGAATCCGCGCTTTTGGATCATCACAATTCAGAACCGCTGCCTCTGCAGCAGCGTGATCCGCCTCAATCAGATCAATGGATTTAAGCGCGGAAGATGTCAAAGCAGTACGGCTCAGGTATCCCCAGCCCGCTCCCAAATCAGCAACATGTCCGCATAAGGGGGGCAGCGCATGAGATAACAACGCAGACCCGGGATCGACACGTGCGGCCGAAAACACACCAGCTTTCGTCTTAAAACCGCCTTCAATTTCAAAAAAAGAAGAGGCGTCCCAAGAGGAAAAGAGATTGGTGGCACGGAACCAAAACAACTTACCATGTGCAGCAGAAATCATACCGGTAAGTGGCGTAATCGCCTTAACAGCCTTCAGCAGGCTCGCAATACCTTCATTCTTTGCGCCATCTACATATACCATTCCATCGGGTGCCAATTGACAGGCCCAATGCACCAAATGGCGTGCTAGAGGTTTTGATCGCGGGACATGAACGATTGCAGCATCAAAATGCCCAGAGACCTCTGCCCCACCTTTAAAGCCAACTGCGTTTAAACGAGAAATCGTTGGGAAAAATCGGTGCACAAAATGCTGCTCTTCTGCCGAAAAACACAAATCAAATTCGTCTGAGGGAAATAGATGCACAGATTGACGATACTCCGACGCAGCTGCACCCGCACGCTCTGCGTGGATTAATCGCGCGCTAAACATGCGACAAGTTTTTGGGACATAAACAACTTGGTTTTACTCTTTTTCCATGGTGCACACCAAAGGATGCTGATGTTTTCGCGAAAAATCCATCACTTGAGACACTTTGGTTTCAGCGATTTCATGGCTGAAGACGCCCACTACAGCCAACCCTTTTTTATGCACCGTGAGCATAATCTCAAAAGCCTGTGAATGGTTCATGCCGAAAAACCGTTCCAAGACAATGACCACAAATTCCATCGGCGTGTAATCGTCGTTCAACAAAAGCACTTTATATAGCGGTGGCCGTTTTGTTTTTGGGCGCGTTTCGACTATGATGTCCAAAGATGGATCATCTTTATCGGATGACATATGATCGGGTAACAATGACATGTGTTGTTAAGACGCTCAATTTGACCTAGCCTTCGTAGTATATAGAATGTGCAGGAGTGATGAAAACCCCTTCGTTGATGTAATGCATGAGTTGTTTGTAAAAATAAAATCCGTTGGGGTCCTTAAAAGAACAAACAATCTATTTTTTAGCCAGAAGATACGCAGTCATACATAGCTTTACCAATGGCTGATATGGTACCCGATTGGGATATGATATCAATATATGCTAAAAAACCTATCCATTTTTGATTAATTTTCTTAAAAATTGAATACTTTATTTCGAATCAAAAGTATGATATCCAAATTTAAAATAAACAAGCCGGAAAATCGGCGTTTGAGGCAGATAAGGACAGTCTTCATGAAGAGAAGGCAGAAACGACCTTCAACGGTATGGCTATGGGTATGTATCGGATTTTGGATGGGCGTAGTTGTTCCGCTCAGCGCCATCGGAGCACCTTACGCAGATATGGTTATGGATGCACGCACCGGTAAAGTGCTTTCTTCTGAAAATGCAGACACACGACTGCATCCAGCGTCGCTCACAAAGATGATGACGCTTTATATTGCTTTTGAAGCGATCGAGAATGGTGAGATTTCGCCAGATAAAAAGGTACGGATTTCCCGACAAGCGGCCTCTGAACCGCCATCAAAACTTGGTTTGAGGGAAGGCCAACGTGTAAGACTGCGTCACCTTATCCGTGCAGCTGCCGTGAAATCCGCCAATGATGCAGCTACAGCGATTGGCCAAGCGATTGAAGGATCCGAAGCTGCCTTTGCCCGTCGTATGAACCGCACAGCCAAAGCTTTGGGTATGACACGCACTACATTTAAAAACGCTCATGGACTGACCGAAAAGGGGCATCTGTCCACTGCGCGGGACATGACGATTTTGGGACGACATCTTTTTTATAGTTATCCTGACTATTATCACCTTTTTTCACGCATAAATATTGATGTGGGCTCACGCGTAGTCCCAAATACAAACCGTCGCTTCTTGAGAGACTTCAAAGGTGCAGATGGGATCAAGACAGGATACACCAATGCTGCGGGCTTCAACTTGGTTGCCTCAGCAGAACGGGGAAATGAACGTATCATCGCGACTGTATTCGGCGGAAGATCAACAAAAACCCGTAATCAGCAAGTGGCCAAGCTACTAAATTACGGTTTCAAGAAAGCACCTAGTCATGCAACGGTGATTAAGCCAAGTAAACCAAATTATGCAGTCAGTACCAGAAACACAAAGCTGGCCGTTAAAACAAGTTTGCGCCCCAAAGCACGCCCTGCACCAAAATCACAAAATGATACGATCACGAAACTTGCCTCTTTGGATCTGAAACAAGAGGTTGCAGAAGCTTTAACTCTTGCGCACCTGAATACGTCTTCAGATATTATTCAAAGAAACAAAGAGTTGACCAACAAAAAGCAGGGAATAGTTGCTGCGACCCTAAAAATGGACAAATTAATTCCAGAAGTTGTGACCCGTATTTCAGCCTCGGGAGGGCGAGATTGGGCAATAAACGTAGGTCGTTTCACAACCCGTTTTGCCGCAGAGAAAATGTTGCTTAAAACGGCACTAGCAGAAATGTCCACATTGGATGAGTCCCTGCGTAAAGTTGTATCAAGCAGCAAAGGCTTTGAGGCAAATTTTATTGGCCTTAGCGAAGAAGCCGCGGAACGGGCGTGCAAAAGACTGGTCGCAAGGAACGTCGAATGCCGTACCCTTGGTCCGAGCTAAGGATAGCTACTAACTAAAATTCAACTGTGGCACATCCAGCGCCGCATTCATCAATTTTCGAGTATAAGCTGTCTGTGGCGCATCAAAAATACGCCGCACTGGACCTTCTTCGACGATATCACCCTCTTTCATGACCAATACATAATGTGACATGGCGCGAACCAACTTTAGGTCGTGGCTGATGAACAAATAAGCAAGTCCATATTTCTTCTGAAGATCACGCAAAAGATCCACAATCTGAACCTGAACGGTCATATCAAGCGCTGATGTCGGTTCATCTAGCACCACAAATTTTGGACGTAACACCATAGCGCGGGCAATAGCAATCCGTTGTCTCTGACCGCCAGAAAATTCATGTGGATAGCGATGCATCATTGCAGGGTCCAATCCGACTTCCACCAAAATCTCACGCACTAAAGCACTATGATTTTGCCCGTCTGGGGCGCCATGCACCTCCAGACCTTCGGCAATAATCTGAGCGCATGTCAGGCGCGGGGACAAAGATCCGTAGGGATCTTGAAAAACAATCTGCATATCTGAGCGCAAGGTGCGCAAGTCCCTCGTCCGCAAACTATTAAGGTCACGACCATCAAAGTTGATTTTTCCTTCGTAGGAAATCAGCCGCATCATTGCCATTGCTAAAGTAGATTTGCCAGATCCGCTTTCACCCACAACTCCTACGGTTTCGCCGACACGGATTTTCAGTGTTGCGCCATTGACGGCCTTCACATGACCAACTGTTCGTTTTAAAAGCCCACGCTGTATCGGAAACCAGACTTTGGCATGTTCTGATTCAGCAACCACTGAAGCATATGATGCAACTGCATCTGGTGCTCCCGTAGAATGCGCCTTCAAAAGCTTTTGTGTATAAGCGTGTTGAGGGTTGAAAAATATCTCCGAGGTCACGCCCGTTTCAACGATTACACCATTTTGCATGACACAGACACGATCCGCGATTTTTCCCACAATGCCCAAATCATGAGTGATGAACAGCATGCTCATGCCTTCGTTGCGTTTCAGATCCTCTAAAAGTTCAAGAATTTGTGCCTGAATCGTAACATCAAGCGCGGTAGTAGGTTCATCAGCAACCAGTAACTTGGGCTCATTGGCCAGTGCCATAGCAATCATCACACGCTGGCGCTGTCCCCCAGATAGCTGGTGAGGATAGGCGTTTAACCTGTATTGTGCATTACTTATTCCGACCCTCTCAAGCAAAGAGATCACACGTTTTTTTGCAGGTCGGCCAACCAAACTCTGATGCAGAGCAAGTGATTCCAAAAGCTGTTTTTCAATTGTGTGTAACGGATTGAGAGACGTCATCGGCTCCTGAAAAATAAAGCTGATATCATTGCCCCGAACCGCTTGCAGGTCCTGTTCCGAGCCGCCGATCATTTCGTTACCCTCATAAAGAACCGACCCGCTGACCTCTGCATTGGCGCTTAAAAGTGACACCGTACTTAATGCCGTCACTGATTTGCCAGAGCCACTTTCGCCAACCAAAGCTACCACTTCACCGCGGCCAACACCAAAAGAAACAGTTTTGACCGCTTCAACTTTTGTTCCATCCTGTAAAAAATTTACAGAAAGATCACGGACTTCCAATACCGTCATTGAAACGTCTTCCTCGGATCAAAAGCATCGCGCACCCCTTCAAAAATAAATACCAGAAGGGCCAGCATTATCGCAAAGGTGAAAAAGGCGCTGAAGCCAAGCCAAGGCGCCTGAAGGTTTTGTTTCGCCTGCAAAGTAAGCTCTCCCAACGATGGCGCAGAAGAAGGGAGGCCAAAGCCTAAAAAGTCAAGGCTGGCCAAAGCACCAATCGTACCCGTCACGATAAATGGTAAGAATGTCAGTGTAGCGACCATCGCATTTGGCAACATATGGCGAAACATGATCTTCCAGTTGCTCACGCCCAGCGCACGTGCAGCGCGCACATATTCCAAGTTGCGTGCGCGCAGGAATTCCGCCCGCACCAAACCAACAAGCCCAACCCAACCAAACAATACAGTGAGAAACACCAACAACCAAAAACTTCGCCCCAAAATTGCGAACATAATGATAATCACATAAAGCGACGGGACACCGCCCCAAATCTCAATAAATCGTTGAAATAAAAGGTCGGTCAGCCCACCAAAAAAGCCCTGCACAGCACCGGCTATTATACCTATTATACTAGAAAGAGTGGTGACGATGATTGTGAACAAAATGGAAAGGCGGAATCCGTAAATAATTCGCGCCAGCACATCACGTTTCGTGTCGTCTGTGCCCAAAAGGTTTAGCCCGTTTGGTGGCAGAGGTGCCGCACCAGGACGTTCGACAGATGTATCATAGGAATAGGGGATCAAAGGCCATAACGCCCAGCCTTTATAGTAGCCATCAAGATCCGGATCCAATATCTTGGCCTTGATGTCACCAATTACCCGTTCCGGCTCATCAAAACAAATCGCAAGACCACCACTTTGGATCAGGCATTGAACCACCGGATCACTATAGACAGCCTCAGTTTTAAAGTCGCCGCCAAAGGCAGTTTCCGGATAGAAATTGAAAATCGGCATGAAGTAATCGCCGCGATAATTTACCAAGATAGGTTTGTCGTTTGCGATAAGCTCCGCGAACATCGACATTATAAAAATCACGCTAAAGATTACCAACGACCAAAAGGCGCGTTGGTTTGCACGAAAATTTCGCCAACGGCGCTGATTAAGGGGCGACAAGGCGATCATCCTTCACGCCTCTCAAAATCGATACGTGGATCAACAAAAACATACATTAGATCCGACAAAATGCCCACGACAAGACCCATCAAGCCAAACACAAAAAGGGTTCCAAAAATGACTGGATAATCGCGTGCAACTGCAGCTTCAAAGCCCATACGGCCCAGTCCATCCAGCGAAAAGATCGTTTCAATTATGAGCGAGCTGCCAAAGAATACACCGATAAAGACACTTGGAAAGCCCGCGATAACAATTAACATCCCGTTACGAAACACATGTGCGTAAAGCACATTGCGCTCACTCAAACCCTTCGCACGGGCAGTAATGACATATTGTTTTTGTATCTCGTCCAGAAAACTGTTTTTGGTCAATAGGGTGAGGGTGGCAAATGCCGAAATGGTCGACGCAATCACCGGAAGCGCGATATGCCAGAAATAATCAGCAGCTTTCGCAGCCAGAGACAGTTCGGAAAAATTCTCTGATACTAAACCGCGCAACGGAAAAATCTGATAATAGGATCCACCCGCAAACAGCACCAGTAACAATATCGCAAACAAAAATCCGGGGATCGCATAGGCCACAATTATGATCGAACTCGTTAACGTATCAAAACGTGTCCCATCACGTACGGCTTTTCTAATACCAAGCGGTATAGATACCAAATAGGCGATAAGCGTAGACCACAGCCCTAGAGATATGGATACCGGCATTTTTTCAATCACCAAATCCACTACTGAAATTGAACGGAAATAGCTGTCGCCGAAATCAAAGCGCAGATAATTCCACATCATCTGCAAGAACCGTTCTAATGGGGGTTTGTCAAAGCCAAACTCCTTTTCAAGCTCTTCAATAAATTCGGGAGGCAATCCACGTGCACCGACATAATCATCGCGCGCCTCACCGCTACTACCGGAATCGTCACCCGTGCCGGCAAAGCTTTCAAAAACATCCCCCTGCCCTTCAAGATTGGCGATAATCTGTTCAATCGGTCCGCCTGGCACGAATTGTACCATGGCAAAATTTATCACAAGAATACCCAAAAGGGTCGGAATAACAAGCAATAACCGCCGTGCGATATATGCGACCATACTGAATTTACCTCAAAACACCCGCTTCTCTTAGAGCTTGGGCTTTGTCGACATTGTACCACCAATAATCAAGTTCCCCGAGGGAATAAGGCGCGATGGTTTTGGGGTGTTCATAAATATCCCAATAGGCGACCCGATGAGTTGCATTATACCATTGCGGCACCCAAAAACGATAGGAACGCAACGCCCGATCGAGCGCTTTGACACAATTTTTCAGCGTCTCTTTATCCGTTGCATTAACAACGCTTTCAATCAAAGCATCAATACCTTCGGATTTTATGCCCATTGAATTGAAGACAGAGTCATCTGCCGTTTCAGATCCGAAATATTGTTTCAATCTTGAACCAGGCTCCATGCTCATGGGAAACTGATCCGTAATGATATCAAAATCATAATTGCGCGTTCTGTCAGTATATTGCGCGGAGTCAACGCGGTTGTAAGTAGCGTCTACCCCTGCTGCTTTCAGGTTTTCCACAAAAGGAATGACGACTCTATCAAAGGCGGGGCTTCTTTCCAAAAGCTCAATTTTCAGCGTTTGACCTGCCGAATTTCTGCGTAATCCGTCGTCGCCAACGTTCCAACCAGCCTCATCAAACAGGACAGAGGCCGTGCGTAAATTTTTGCGGTCCGTTGCACGCATACCTGATGTCACGCCCATGACTGCCTCATCGGTCAGAATGCCCTCCGGTAATTTATCGGCAACCGGAGTGAGCAAAGCAAGCTCTTGTGGAGTTGGTGTGCCAGTCGCGGCAAATTCCGAGTTTTCCCAAAACGAATTTACACGCGCATACTGACCATAGAAAAGTGACTCATTAGACCATTCGAAATTGAACAGGTGGGAAATCGCCTCTCTAACGCGTATGTCTTGTAATTGTGGACGGCGCAAATTCATAACGAAACTCTGGCCAGTTGCTATCCCCCCATCCGGCAGCGTTTTCTTCACAACATGTCCATCATTGAGGGCAGGAAAATCATACCCTGTTGCCCAAGTTTTTGATGAGTTTTCTAGCTTAAATGTGTAGGCACCCGATTTGAAACCTTCAAATGCCGCGTTTCCGTCTGCAAAATATTCAATACGAATAAAATCAAAATTCCCTCGCCCACGATTAATCGGCAAGTCATTTCCCCAATAATCAGGATTGCGTTTGTATTTAATCCATCGGTTCACTTCATAAGAATCGAGCACATATTGTCCAGAACCGACCGCTGTCTCCATCCGGCTCTCATCCAAAACCGCCCCAGTTTTTACAAACCATTCTTTGGATTTTATCGGAAACCCGCCCACCATAGGAATACGGTCGCGAAGGGGCGCATCCTCTTTAAAGGAATATTTTATGGTCAGTGGCCCCAGCACTTCTGCTTTGTCCACTATTTGGGCAAGCACCGCCTTATAACTAGGCAAACCGTCTTTCAAAAAAATTTCGTAGGTGAACTTAGCATCCTCTGCCGTTACAGGCGTACCGTCAGAAAACCGCGCCTCTGGACGAATATGGAAAATGGCCCAAGACAAATCCTCAGGATATTCTACTCCGCTGGCAAGCAAGCCGTAGACTGCACCAATTTCGTCTGCCGTTCCCACCATCAAGCTTTCAAATGCGGATGAAGCCAACGCACCAGCCCTCCCTTTACGTGAATATGGATTCATTGAGTCAAAGGTGCCAAATCCCCAAGTGGACATTTCCCCACCTTTAGGTGCATCAGGGTTCACATAGTCAAGGTGCTGGAAATTAGCTGAGTATTTCAAATCACCGAAAAATGAATAACCATGACTTTTAATAATTTTATCTTCACCCTGAACTACAGTTGCGAAAATGGAGGTAATCAGCAAAATTGCGAGGTAGCAAAGTTTATTTAGAACAGACGCAGTTTTTTCTGTGGCGCAGGAGGCTTTTTCGTTAGGCAATAATGACACAGTCATATTCTCCTTATTAATAAATTCACCGTAAAGTATGAAGCGCAGATTGCGACGTTCAAGCCCAAACTCGCAAATTTGGCTTAAAAATATACATTTACACGAGTTGGGCCGTGATTGTCGTTGTAGTTTCGGAAAAGTCAGTTCACAGACTGGAGATAGGCAATTACATTTGCGCGATCTTCAGGCTTTTTCAAACCTGCAAACCCCATTTTTGTTCCTGGCGCGTAAGTTTTCGGATTTTCTAAAAACCCATTTAGTTCATAAGTTGTCCAGACATCGGCAACCTGAACCAGCGCACCGGAGTATCCATATCCAGAACCAGACGCGGCGCCTACCGAGCGATCAACGATGTTGTAAAGATGTGGCCCTGTGCCATTTGCACCGTCTTCGAGTTTGTGACAAGATTTGCATTTACCGAAGACTTTCGCGCCTTTTCCAAGATCAGCAGCAGCTAAAAGTGCCTCAAAATCCGCCTCTTCCTCTACGCTCTCTTCAACCTCTGCGACTTCCACTTCTATCGCATATCCGGAAGCGTGCCCGTCACCGTGACCGTGCCCACCGTGATATAGCAGTTCAGCAATCCAGCTACTCAGAAGAAAAATTAGTAAGGACCCACAAAATCCGCCAACGATTTTTGTCAGGGTCATAGTATCAAGCATTGCCTGATCTCCGTCAATATTCACCGTTGGTGATATTTACCCGCTTCCTATTATGTTATGCAAGATGTAGAAGCCGCGACGAAACGACCAAAATTGTAAAAAAAGGGGGAAATATGACCAATCATATCGCCTTTCAGGGTGCCTTGGGCGCTTATTCAGATGAAGCGTGCCGAGAGTCTCGGCCCAGCATGGATCCATTGCCCTGTCAAAACTTTGAAGAAATGATAGTGGCTGTCCGCGAAAGACAGGCAGATTTGGCTATGGTACCCGTCGAAAATTCCACCTACGGGCGGGTGGCAGATATTCACCGCCTTTTACCCGAATCAGGCTTGCATATCGTCGACGAAGTATTCACGCGAGTACGGATCAGCCTTATGGCAAACCGCGGAACAAAGCTTGAAGATGTAAAAACCGTGCGCGCCCATCTCGTGCTGTTGCCGCAAGCGCGCAAATTTCTTGACCAACATGGCATAGAAGCAATCAACGCAGCGGATAGCGCAGGCGCGGCAAAAGAGCTCGCAAAATCTCCCGATCCGCAATCCGGTGTGCTAGCGAGCGCGATTTCAGCAGAGATTTACGGGTTGGATATTCTTGCCGAAAATATCGAAGACCACGGGCATAATACAACACGCTTTCTGATTATGTCACGGGAACCAAACCACACACGCCGCGGTGACGGAAAAATGATGACCACTATAGTTTTTCAGGTGCGCAATATCCCTGCAGCGTTATACAAAGCGATGGGAGGATTCGCAACCAACGGGGTGAATATGCTCAAATTAGAAAGCTACATGCTGGGCGGGTCGTTCACTGCTACCCAGTTTTATGCCGATATTGAGGGGCATCCTGAGGATGCTAATGTCAAACTTGCGTTTGAAGAGTTGAAGTACTTTTCAAACAGGCTCAAAATCCTTGGCGTTTACCCAGCCGAGCCCTATCGCGACTGACCGTACGTCTCAACCAATTTGCATGCGCATGTTTGCAACGCCAGACGGAATTTATAATGCATGTTTACCTTGGACCGCGCAAACTTCAGCGATTATGCCTAAAGACGTACCGACAAGTTTTTGGCTCTCAACAGAATTGGGCCGTAGACAGGTGTGATTCATCAATAAAAGCAGAAAAGTCCCACTTTATAAGCATATTAAAGAAGTTTTTATCACATAAAATGAAGTGAACGGCCTTACAAAAATTCTACAAACTCAATCCATGCGTTTCTCTAATGGCCCAGCAGTCTAAACTAGCAGCTACATGTTAATCCCGTCATGCAAACCACAGAGCCTTGCCTTGATGCTATCGCACCTCAGCTAATGGCCTCCCTGTCAAAGTTCTCAAAATTAGAAACACGATCGACCAATTGGAATTGGGCAAATTCGAAATCTTGATCTGCGGAAAAATTTCATAGCCCTTTTTCTAAGGTACCGTATGGATAAATAGACGTCAGCCAAGGGAGTCTGCAAGCCAATGTTTCAATAAAAATTGCGCAATGGATCCAAAACGCGCTGGTTTTATCACACTGTTTTTGTTATTAAACGCCTCAACAAGCTCTGTTTTTGAAATCCACAAGGCATCTTCAAGTTCGTCTGGATCCAGTTTAATGTCAGTGCTGAGCGCTTCTCCATGGCACCCAAACATCAGAGAATTTGGAAACGCCCAAGGCTGAGACGAAAGGTAAGAGACGGGTCCAACTTTTATTCCGCTTTCTTCAAAGACTTCTCTGCGTACTGCCGCTTCGATCGTTTCACCTGGCTCGATAAATCCAGCCAAAAGAGAATACATGCGCTCCGGCCATTGGGGGGATCGGCCCAAAAGAACTTTTGGTCCTTGCGTGATTAACATAATCACCACCGGATCTGTGCGCGGAAAATGAGATGCTTTACACGCAGGACAAATTCTTTGCCACCCCGACATGGTCATTTCAGACTCAATCCCGCAGCGCGAACAGAATTTATGAGAATCGTGCCAATGAAAAAGCGCCTTAGCCATTGCTGAAAGCTCTGCATCGCGCGGCGTAAGAATGCCCATTTGGCCTCGCAATTCGCGGAAGGCGGTATTCGGGAAGTCAGGATGAATTTGTTCCGTCAGATCATAAAATATAGAGGAGTCTGGATTTTGGTCTTTCTCGGGTTTCCAATGAGAAATATCAAAGCCAAAAGTCTTGCCGAATTCTTCGAGCCCCAAAAAAACCCAGCGCCCCTTTTCCACGGCTTTATGCAATACATCAACGCGCTTCAAACAGGGGACATAGCTTTTGTCGACCAGAATTTTACCCTGCCAGAGCACGATGGCCTGATCGCCCGGGTTGGGACGACCTGCCTCTTTACCACGCAATTCACTAGCTCGGTTAAGATCTGATCCACCGAAAGTGACTGTTTCTGCCAGTTTCATTTTTGACCCCTTCAATTTTAATCCATATGACACGACCTCGCGAACAGAACAATCTCTCAATCCTGCAAACCCTTGCAGAATCCACTTAACCAACGTAGTAACACTTTGAGAGGTTGGCGCGGGCAGGCACCTCGCCAACCCGGTCAGATCCGGAAGGAAGCAGCCGTAACGAGCTCCGCTTGGGTCGTTGTCCAGCCTCTCACTTAGTAGCCACGCAGTTTAATTGCATTTACAGATATGTACCTGCCGCCCATACTTTTTGCGCGGCGGTTTCCACAGCACACGGTCGCGCTTGGCGCAGGCGCTCTAACGCCCATTCGACATTTTCCCCTGCTTCGCACATCAGGCGTAAAAACACCATACCTGAACGGCCACACCCACCATAGCAGTGCGTTAATACACGCCCACCAGAAGATAAGACGTCGTGGGCTTGATCAGATATTTCTGTCCAACTTTGCAAATCCCCTTGAGGCGTACCATAATCTGCTACTGGGAAATGCACCCAGCGTATTTTACGCTTCGTAAGGTCTTCAGGGAATTGGGAAACATCACTTCTTTCTAATTCAACCCAAGTGGTCATCGTGATCACAAGTTTCGGCTGCCATTTTAAAATGGTGTTTAGATCCGCATGATAGGACGAAAAACGCCCCGGAAGAGGGCAGATCCCTATATGACCTGCGCCAACCAAAAGCTCTGAGATAGAAAACATCAAAATGGTCTTTCTTACGTTTCGTGATTGAGAGTAATGCAGTTTCCAGTATACAACGGTTTTGTTACCGTGAGACCAATCGTCGCTCAAGAGGTCATATGTCAGAGAACGCCAAAGGTTACCAAGTGCTCGCCCGTAAATATCGTCCGGAAACTTTTACGGATCTGGTAGGACAGGATGCTATGGTGCGAACCCTAAGAAATGCATTCGAAGCAAACCGGATTGCACAAGCATTTATTATGACCGGCATTCGAGGAACCGGCAAAACCACAACAGCGCGCATTATTGCGAAAGGTATGAATTGCATCGGCATAGATGGGACAGACGGACCAACAACCGACCCTTGTGGGCAATGTGAAAACTGTGTTGCAATCATGGAGGGGCGCCATGTGGATGTCATAGAAATGGATGCCGCTAGTCGCACTGGGGTCGATGATATCAGAGAAATAATTGACAGCGTACATTACCGTGCCGCCTCTGCACGGTACAAGATATACATAATCGACGAAGTCCATATGCTTTCGACCAACGCGTTCAACGCGCTTTTAAAAACCCTCGAAGAACCGCCTGCTCATGTGAAATTTATCTTTGCGACAACGGAGATTCGCAAAGTCCCGGTAACGGTTCTGTCGCGCTGCCAGCGCTTTGATCTCCGACGGATCGAACCCGAGGTGATGATTGCGCTATTAAAAAAGATAGCTACAGCGGAGGAGGCCTTCATAACCGATGAAGCGCTCGCCTTAATTACCCGTGCGGCAGAAGGATCGGCACGTGATGCACAATCCTTGCTGGATCAGGCCATCAGCCATGGCGCAGGAGAAACAACGGTGGATCAGGTGCGGGCAATGCTCGGACTTGCAGATCGTGGACGCGTAATGGACCTTTTTGATATGATCATGAGCGGAGATGCGTCATCCGCTTTGGGAGAATTGGGGGCGCAGTATTCAGACGGTGCGGATCCTTTAGCAGTTCTCCGCGACCTTGCGGAAATCACGCATTGGGTATCAGTCTTGAAAATCACACCCAATAGAGCCGACGATCCCACCATTTCACCAGATGATCGCATTCGCGGACAGAGATTTGCAGAAAATCTCCCAATGCGGGTTTTAACAAGAACATGGCAAATGCTTCTTAAAGCGTTGGAAGAATTGGCAGATGCACCTAATGCAATGATGGCAGCAGAAATGGCTATTATTCGCCTCACCCACGTTGCGGATTTGCCGACACCGGATGATCTAATCAGAAAACTCCAAGACACACCAACACCAACGGGTTCTGCACCAGCGACAGCTGTGGCTGGACATAATTCGAGCAATAATGGGTCTAAAAACGCGCCGCGGGCTGAAGTAAATAAAAATATGGTACTACAACATCCCAAAAGTTTGGGCGGGAACACTAGTTTGAATGCCTCGGGAACAAATACAGTATTGGCACTTTCATCCGCACAGGCCTTGCAGAAATTTCCCACTTTTGAACATGTTTTGATGTTGATCCAAGATCAACGGGAAATCAAACTTCTGATGGATGTGGAAAACTATGTCCAATTGGCCAAATACAGTCCCGGACGGATAGAGTTCGAACCAACCCCAGAGGCGCCCTCTGATCTTGCGCAGCGTTTGGGCAGTCGGCTCCAATCATTGACAGGTGTGCGATGGGCTGTAAGCCTCGTCAGTGAGGGTGGCGCCTCAACCGTCAGCGAAAAAAAGGTCGCACAAGACAAAAATTTAAAAAATGAGGCGAAAGCTCATCCTCTTGTTCAGGCGATTTTTGATGCTTTTCCAAGGGCCAAAATCTCTAAGGTTAAAACGCCTGAAGCCATTGCAAGTGAAGCCGAGGCAGCAGCACTTCCCGAAGTCGAAGACGAATGGGATCCTTTCGAAGAGGAGTAACTGATCTTCACCTAGCTGAAAAAAGATGTTGCAAAATGGCGCTGGCTTAGATGTTGCGCAGTTAAGCGCACCCCCATCTTTGCAAAGGCTCTGCCCCGAGTGAAGAGATAATCACGCGTTATAAAACCTATAACAAGATTTACCGTTCACTTTTGATTGATAGAGCCCTTGATCAATTTTCAAAGGACTTTCTGCGTCAAGACCAAGTCGATCTGCTGTGAAGTTTGTTATGCGGATAATGCCCAAGATTTGAACTGTATACCCTTCAGTTGTCATCAGAATTTGTAAGGCGTTGATAATATGTTTTGACAGGAGGCCAAGCCACCTTTTGTCTTTAGGCTCGGACAAGACCAAAACAAAGCTAACCCCAAAAGGCGAAGTAAAGCAGCCTCACTGTGCGCTGCGTTGAGCAGGATTTCTGCCATCTCCTTGATAACGCGATCACCCAAAGTATGACCATAAGAATCACTTGCATAGTAGAAGCGCTCCTGGTCAAACTGCATAAAAGAAAAGGAAAGCTAAGACGCAAGCAAGTGATGTGCAACAACTTCAAGTGCCCTGCGATTTTGAAGCCGGTCAAAGGATCAGATCAGGCCTGTTTTAAGATATGATCTTGGTACCTTGAAGACAGTTGGCTAAATCATGAGCGGCGCGCCCTATGGCGGTTTTGACTTTTATAAAAATTAGCATTTCCATAGCCAAATCAGTCGGTACCGAAGCATTTTAGGTAAGGCAGCAATATTTTACCCATAAACGCATTCCAAAAATTTCGATCGAAAAATTTCCGGTCGCTTTGTTAATCAAAGCCAACATAACATCGCCACCTAAAAGGCCTATCCTGCGGGCGGAATGTTAACCAATGGTTAAACTAAAAATTATTTCTATTATGCCGTGAAAATTAGAAATCTGTAGGCGCGCCACCTTCGGATTTACGCTTGGCGACGAATTGGGCAAGTTCTTCTTTTATTGGCTCATCCATTGGGGGCGTTTCGAATTCCTCCAAAATTTGAAGGTAAAGATTATACGCGCGTTCAGCCGTCCATGCTGCCCCTGCCGCCTCCCATGCCTCAAAATTGCGCCAATCCGAAACGAAAGGCTGGTAAAAGGCAGTTTCATAACGATCTTGTGTGTGCTGAATGCCAAAGAAATGACCTTCCGTACCAACGGATTTAATCGCCTCAAGCGCAATATCATCAGGTGTTGTCGCAAATGTCTGCGGTTCCATATACCTCTGAATTTGCTGTAATATTTCACAGTCCATGATAAATTTTTCCGGGCTTGCGATCAACCCGCCTTCGAGCCAACCCGCCGCGTGATAAATGAGATGTGTCCCTGATTGGACCGCTGACCAGAGGCTATTTGATGTTTCCCACATAGCCTGGCCATCTGGCACGTTAGAAGCGCAGACACCTGAGGCGCGCATGGGAAGCTTATAAAACCGCGCCATTTGACCTGTCATCTGGGTGGCACGCATATATTCAGGCGTACCGAAGGCAGGCGCCCCAGATTTCATATCCACATTTGAGGTAAATGTTCCAATCGCACAGGCTGCACCAGGGCGGATCCACTGCGCAAGCGCCACAGCGCACAGCCCTTCTGCCAAGGACTGAGCCACAGCGCCTGCCATCGTCACAGGTGCCATAGCCCCCGCCAATGTAAATGGCGTCACGACAAGCCCTTGATTGCGTCGCGCCAGCCGCATCCAGCCATCCAACATGGGCTGGTCATGTTTCAGCGGCGATGTTGAATTAATGTTGGTGTACATTTTGGGGCTGGCTTCGAATTCTTCTTCGCTATGCCCCCCAGCGATACGAACCATTTCCATTACATCTTCAACCCGTTCTTTACCCAACGAATATGCGTGCGCCACTTTGTCAGTCAGCGTCAATTTATCATAAAGCACGTCAAGATGGCGAATGCTTGGATGAATATCTATTGGTTCAACGGGATATCCACCGACAAAGTGGATACAATTGAAATATTGGGAAAGTTTTAATAAATTCCGGCACATTTCCCGCGTACCTGACATCTTTTTCTGTGTGGCATAATCCCAGTAACTTGGTGGTGACGAAACATTTCCAAACAAGATATATTCGCCACCGACGGTAATTTCCCGCTCTGGATTGCGTGGTGTCAATGTCCAAGTCTCGGGCGCATTGGACAGCATTTCCATCACAAAATCACGCCCCATGCGCACGAGGTCACCATTAACAAAGCAGCCTGCTGATTTGAAAATCTCTCGGGCTTCATCGTTCAGGATCACAATACCAATATCTTCAAGGATCTGCATTGCCCCTTCGTGGATTGCGTTTACACCCTCTTCGCTTAGTGGTTCTGTAGGTTTGTCCAAATTAATTGGTAGACGCCAAGGCATCTGGTCGATGGCCCGCGTGCCTCTACGTTGGACGTTTCCCGAGCGCCCCCCGCCGCGTCGTCTTTTTTTTCTTTCTTGCACCATAATATAGCCCTCCTACATGCCTTACTGAGCAAAAGCTGAGTTTGTGCGCAAATCCTGCCGAAATGCGACTATTTGAGTCGCATCTTTTGATCAAATTATAACCAGACGGTTCTTCAACTTAACTTTTGAATTTTGTCTCACAGCACAGTGATACCTTTTCAATCAACCTCGTCGAACAAAAAAGTCAGAATGTTAGAAATATCTGGAAGCACGACGTCTGCCATTGGGCTCAGGTCCGCCTGTGTCGCCGGACCCGTCAAAACGCCAATAGTTTTCATCCCAGCTCGCTTACCTGCCATTAGATCATGCAGGCTGTCGCCCACCATCGCGACGTCTCTTGGTGCAAGCCCAACTGCTTTGGCAAAAGCCAACAAAGGATCGGGCGCGGGTTTTGCTCCATATCCGCTGTCATATCCGGCGACAAAGTCCAATTCATCAAATGGGTTCAGCTTTGCAGACGTCAATTGGGCCATAGCGTTATGCTCGCTGTCATTTGTCATGATCCCAACCTTTAAACCGCGCCTGCGTAAATCAGCAAAATAGGATTTTAGCGGTGTTACTTCGGCTAGGGGAAGGTCATATACCTGCTCGTTCAGGAATTCTTCGATCGCCTCAAGTGACCAATTGGGCAGCAAAGAGGCAAGGCATTCTGCAATCTCGTGCGTGGTACAGGCTATTACCATACTTTGCGGTTTGATTTTTTGGGATTGAATGTCAAAGTCAATAGCCTTGGCGAGGTCCTCTAAAATTGTTTTATTACCATTCGACAATCTTTCCAGAACTAGCCCGCACCAGATATCCCAAGTTTCAGAGTACTTAAATAAAGTACCATCTTTATCAAACAATATGCCCTTAATTTTGATTTTACAGCCCACTTTGACCAATTCCTATGTCCAATGTACCATCTCCCCACCAGGCAAAGCGTATCTAACGAATTGCAGCTTTTGCGGATCAAACCCTACAACATCGCAAAGATCGAGAACCCATTGATCTTCCAGCAGTATAAAATCCAGTACAGAGATCAACAAAGATGAATCTTCGATACCGGCCTTCAAATCTTCGGCGCTGGTACCCGTTGAATCCATGAAAACGGGCAGTAATTCGTCATTGCCCACCAACCATCCGAGCGCTTGAATTGCGATTGTTTGTGCGGCCTCTGGGGTCACGTCAAGAATCTCCTCACAAAGAAACCTTTTATTTAACAAAAAATGTATAAAACCGTATTTACTCCTTAACAAGCTGGCTGATCCAGCACCAATGTCGGTAACAACTCTGATTAGGGGTGCTGTTTCGACCAATAGGTTATCTCTGCGCATGCTATTGTACGGAGAGCGGTATACCGTTGAGACAGTACATTCAATCACAGGAGTGCTTGATTTTTAAGAATCAAACATATGCGACGCTATGATCCTGAACTTAGAAACATAAAAAGATATATTTGCTTTCAACGGATAATAAAATAAGCCTACTGCGCCGATGCATTTGATGAAACAAAACGTTTCCAAAGAGTTTGGTATCCTCCCGCTCAGAGCTGGCTGAGAAGATTTTTTATTTAAGAGCAGCAGCATAGAGTATCCTATGGTCTGCCAGCGCTGCCTTATTCGGATACGCCGCACCCAACTAGAATCAAACTTGAAGGAAGAAACAGAGCGTACCTGCGGCTTCTAAGAACCCGCTCTGGCCGTTCAGGTTCAACGCAAGGTAGCATCGTTCATGTCAAAAACCATTTCCGGACAGGCCTTGATCGCAAAATTTCCACAGTCAACGCATTTGATGTCACTAGCCTGATACTAGACGAAAAGCGGCAATCCAGACTGCTGAAAGTTTGTTTGTTTTAATAGAAAACACCGATCTTAACGCAATGCCAAAGCCAGTCACCGAAAGTATAGTTGTCAGCGCTTTGGCAAGAGAAGATAAATATTTTTAGTAAGGTGAGGCTTAGGAAACTTAATTGAGATTTTTGGTCCTGTATTTTACGAAGCAGAAAGACTTGGGCGAAATCAATTTTCAATTTATTTGTAAATGCCACTTAACCCGAAAATACACCTAATTCTTTGAAATCAAGAAAATCGCCCACGCAGATGGCTTGAAGATTTTTGCATTTGGCGCAATGGTTCCGCCCAACGCGTAAGACAAAGAAGAGGAAAATATGGCATATTCCGACATTTATGAGGCCTGGAAGTCAGATCCGGAAGGATTTTGGATGGAAGCCGCAAAAGCTATCGACTGGATTAAACCCCCAAGTTTTGCACTCGACAGTACGACTGCGCCTTTGTTTTGTTGGTTTACCGACTCACAGGTCAATACCTGCTACAATGCCCTAGATCGCCATGTGGAAAACGGACGCGCAGAACAGACGGCGATAATATATGACAGTCCAATCACTGGCACTAAAAAAAAGATCTCTTATCGGGATCTTCTCGCGCAAACAGAGCAGATGGCTGGCGCGCTCAGTACAAATGGCATCGACAAAGGGGATCGAGTCATCATCTACATGCCGATGATTCCGGAAACAATCGTTGCCATGTTGGCTTGCGCCCGTATTGGGGCAATACATTCTGTGGTTTTCGGTGGATTTGCTGCAAATGAATTGGCGGTTCGTATTGATGATGCCAGTCCTAAAGCTATCCTATCCGCCTCTTGCGGCATAGAGCCGGGTCGCGTGATCGCCTATATGCCTTTGATTGACGCTGCAATCGATCTTGCGTCACATAAGCCAGAATTTGTTGTGGTCCATCAGCGCGAGCAACTCAGCGCAGAACTTCGGGAAGGACGCGATTTTGACTGGCAGACTTTTCAAGAAGGTGCAGAACCCGCAACCTGCGTTCCTGTTGAAGGCAATCATCCCGCCTATATTCTTTACACCTCTGGGACAACCGGAGCACCCAAAGGCGTGATCCGCCCTACAGCGGGCCACCTAGTAGCACTGAATTGGTCGATGAAAAATATATACAACGTCGATCCTGGCGATGTGTTCTGGGCTGCTTCTGATTTGGGATGGGTCGTTGGGCATAGCTATATATGTTACGGACCGCTGATCCACGGCAATACATCTGTACTTTTTGAAGGCAAACCCGTGGGAACGCCCGATGCTGGAACCTTTTGGCGCGTGATTTCCGAATATAGTGTGCGCAGCTTTTTCACAGCACCGACTGCCTTTCGCGCCATAAAACGCGAGGACCCCGACGGCAAATATAAGGAGAAATACGATCTCAGTTGCTTAAATATGCTCTATCTGGCGGGCGAAAGGGCAGATCCGGATACTATTCATTGGGCACAGAACCTCTTGAATGTACCGGTCATCGATCATTGGTGGCAAACAGAAACGGGATGGACCATTGCAGGCAACCCGATTGGAATAGAGCCATTGCCAGTTAAAATCGGCAGTCCCTCTGTAGCGATGCCAGGCTATGACATCCAGATTTTGGACGAAGCTGGGAATCTTTTGCCGCCCAATACGCTTGGCGCAATTACGGTAAGACTCCCTTTACCGCCTGGCACCTTTCCAACCCTTTGGAATGCAGAAGAGCGGTTTTTAAAATCTTATCTAAGTACGTTTCCGGGATATTACGAAACAGGGGATGCAGGGTTGATGGACGAAGACGGATACCTTTATGTCATGGCGCGCACCGATGATGTGATCAATGTCGCCGGTCACCGCCTGTCCACAGGCGCAATGGAAGAGGTACTCGCCGACCATCCAGATGTAGCCGAATGTGCAGTGATCGGGGTGAGTGATATGTTAAAGGGTCAGCTTCCTGTGGGATTTTTATGCTTGAGCAAAGGAGTGAATCGCCCGCACCGGGAGATTGTCGGCGAATGCGTAAACATGATGCGTGATACAATAGGTCCAGTTGCGGCGTTCAAATCTGCAACTGTGATCGAGAGGCTGCCTAAAACCCGTTCGGGTAAAATTCTTCGTGCCACCATGGCAAAGATAGCGGATGGAGAGGCGTTTAAAATGCCTGCAACAATCGATGACCCTGTTATTTTGGACGAAATCAAGATCGCACTGCAGACGTTGGGCTACGCTAAAGATTAAAAGGACACAGTTCAAAATACGGAATTTTTTTGAAATTGATCTTGCGTAATTGCGAAGGCTGTGTAGCTTTTTTCTCAAAGAAAGGGGACAACATGGATCAAAAAGCGATATGGCGCATGAAGGCCAAAGACCAGGCTGAGGCCATCGCCAAAGGCGATATCAGCGCAACCGAAGCAACACAATCTTCAATCGACCGCATGAGAGACGTGAACGGTGCGCTCAATTCTGTTGTTATGGATCTTTCCCAGCAAGCTTTGGAAAGGGCTGATGCGCTTGATGCCGTTCGCCAGAAAGGGGAAACACTTGGCCAACTGCATGGCGTGCCAGTGACAATCAAAATTAATGTGGATCAAAAAGGATGGGCTACAACAAACGGTCTGAAAGCCTTGAAAGATTTCGTTGCACATTCTGATGCTCCCTTGGTTAAAAATCTGCAAGATGCAGGTGCGGTGGTGATTGGTCGGACAAATACACCAGAATTTTCCTTTCGTGCTGATACAGATAACCCGCTGTATGGGCGTACACACAATCCTTGGGGGAAACATATTTCTTCTGGTGGATCCTCTGGGGGCGCGGGAGCTGCGGTAATGGCAGGGATTGGTGCGCTCGCCCATGGTAATGACATAGGGGGTTCCTTGCGTTTTCCGGCCGCCGCCAACGGGGCCTTTACTGTAAAACCAGGCCTTGGCCGGGTGCCTGCTTGGAACCCCTCACAAAAGACGGAAAGAGGCATGCTGGCCCAATCAATGTCGGTGCAAGGCCTTTTAACGCGCTCTGCTCACGATCTGGACTTGGCCATGCCCTCACTCGTGCGAACAGACCCAAGAGATCCATTCCACGTGCCTCTGCCCTATCGGATGACTGAAAAAACGACCAACCTCAAAGTTGCCTTTTGGCGCGAAACGCCAGGATTTGAAACACACTCTGAAGTTTACCGTGCACTTGATGCAGCGGCAGAAGCGCTGCGCGATGCGGGATATCAAGTCGAAGAAAAAGAACCACCCCTTTTGGAAGAAACTGCACGCAACGGTTACGCTGCCCTTATGGGGGAAGTGGCAGAGCTGATGGGCCCAGACGTAAAGGCATCAGGATCAGAGGGAATTCAACGCATTTTTGAAGAATACTTTCGCCAATTCGTACCGCCCAAGGGAACTGATCTGTTAAAATCCATGGCGCAACGCAGCCATTACGCGCGTCAATGGTCGCTTTTTTTGCATGAATATCCCCTGTATCTTACCCCATTTTTACCCCAGCCCTATTTCCGGCCAGATCGGGACAAAGAGGGCACAGAAGGCGTAAGAGAAGCTATCGGTTCAGGGCTTTGGTCTTATTCGATGAACTTTGTAGGGCTTCCGGCGGGGAACCTGCCAACCCATCTTGCGAATCTTGAAAACGGCCCGCAACCCATTAACGTTCAAATCATCGGCCAACGCTGGCGCGAAGACGCTATCGTGGACGCCATGATCGAAATAGAAAAACGTCTAGGCACAATGACGGAAGCACTTTGGTCCAAGATGGACTATAAGATTTAACGCGATTGTCTTTTACGCCATGGGAACAGCCAAAACCAAGCGTCCATCTGATATCAAAGGTCAATACGGGTTAAAGACGATCTCCCAAAGGTGTTCATCAGGGCCCGCTTAAAAAACAGAGTAAGCTCCCCCCCCAAAAAAATTTGGGGGGGAGCTTGGCATCCGCCTCGACAGCCGTATCTTTAACATCACCGGCCCAAGCTTTACTGGTTTAATTGATGAGCGAGGTAAAGACCCCCATGCCCAAAATCGCATCTAAGCGAACTTGGTTCTTTGGCAAGTCGCTTACACCGAGAAATCCCAACGCCAGATCATTGAGCTCGAAAAGCATTATTTTGTCTTGAGTTTCTGGATATACTGACGACGAATTGCCTCATAAAAATATCGGAATTTTGAAAGGGCCGGTACTCCAACTGTTACCAAGTTTACCCTGTGTTAAGTCATCTTATAATCCCTTGAATGTAATCATCACATAAGATTAGAGTGACAGCTTCTAATAGATAATCAAGCCGTGTTGGTAATCCTTGGTCGCCCTGTTGCAACGACATGCACTTCAGCTTCGACAAACATATGCTTGTGTTCGATAGTTGCTTTGCGGACATCGCGGGACACATCTAATTCCACATCCTCTGCGCCAGCAGATTGAGCGGCAGATTGGGCTGATTGACAAAGTTTGTATTCAAGTGCCAAGAGTGCTTCTTGCTCATCAGAAAAATCCAAAACCCTATCGCTGAGGTGCACACGGTAGTGTCCTTCGCTTGGGCTGGTGATTATACCACTTGCCCGCATAGTGACCCGCCCGACGACAGCTCCGATCGCATTTGCAACGCCGGCATGTGAAGGCAAGATCATTTCACAGTTTATTCTGTCCCCAACTGCTGGATAATACGTTGGTGCCGAAGCCCCAAGTCCAACGACTGGAACGTTCAGTCCAACATCTATTTTCAGGATCCCGCGATGCCCAGCAAGCCCCCTTTGCAAAAGAGGATGTGAGGCCAAAGCAAGGGATGGTGTACCAAAGTCAGTCTCTTCTTCCTCAAATGCTGCCTCCAAAAGTGCAAGAGTGGTTTGATGGGTCAGTTGATCGACGACCTTTTGGGCAAGTTCGTGGACGTCCGTGCCCAGTTGCACGCCTAACCCCGTGCGCCGACGTCCAAACAATAGCAAAGCCTTTTCTGCCATTCCTTTGTCCCAAACATCTGTGTTACCAAGTACATGACTGGCGTCCGAAGGCGTGAGTGCGGCGATTTGTGCAAGACCACGACTTACGAGCCGAGACAAACCCTGCGCTTCCAATCTGTTGCTAATCACATGCGCCATGGGTTGGAAGGTATCTGTCAATTTGAGCCAAAGCTGCCTGTCACGAGCGGCAAAATTTACAGGATCTATGTTGGTGATTTTTCGAACAAAGCGCCCATCGTACTCGCCGGGCAACGAAGATTTTAGCTGCATATCAAGCGCATCATGCATGACTTGAGGCTGATCAAGGGCGGCCAAGCTTACAGGCAGAACGCGCTTAGGCCCAAGAAAGAAACCCCCAGATAGCCCTTCAACTTGAAAATGTACTTCACTGTCCCCGCCAAGGCCTGTCGTTCGCATCGCCACCGCTTCGACCATGGTGCGATAGGGCCCCACCTGTGCACCCATCGGATCTATCGCGGGGCGGCCATTTTTCAAAAGAGCAACATCCGTTGTCGTGCCACCAATATCAGAGACCAGCGCATCAGACGCCCCAGTGAGCCATCGCGCCCCAACGATTGAAGCCGCTGGTCCACTCAATATCGTTTCGATAGGTTTTTCTCTCGCCTGATCTTGAGAAATAAGCGCACCATCGCCGCGTACCACCATCAAAGGGGCAAGAATACCAAGATTTTGTAACTGGCCACTTGCGCGACAGATCAACGTGTCGATCATGCCAATCAAACGCGCATTCAGAAGTGCGGTCAGCGCACGTTTTGGACCGTTCAGCTTTGCTGAAAACTGATGGGATGCACTTACCGGTTTTCCAGTAAGCTCTTTCACGATCTCTGCCGCGCGGACTTCATGCGCAGGGTTTCTTGTAGCAAATTGACTGGCCACCGCAAAGGCAGACATGCCACTGAGCCCCGCGATCCAAGCTCGCAAAGTGGCTTCATCCAGCGGGCATACTTCGATACCGGCATGGCTGTGCCCACCCTTCAATTCCAAAAATGGATCACCTTTAAGCGCCGCTGAAAGACCATTTTTTACAACGGCGCCATCACGAAACCCTATGTAAATTAAACCGATCCTGTCACCCTGTCCTTCGACCAATGCGTTCGTGGCTAATGTAGTGGACAAAGATGCCATTGAGACTTGAGCGGCAGACACAGCAGAAGTGCTAAGCACACTTTGTACCGCGCGCCCGATACCCAGCGCCAAATCTTCTCGCGTAGTGAGCGATTTTGCGCTGGCAATTACCTCTTTCTCCTCTTTGAGGATCACAGCATCGGTGTAGGTTCCCCCAGTATCAATCCCCAAAAGATAGGTCATATTCACCTCGTTCATCGCCCAGTACGGGATAATACTACCATCATGTATGATAGTTGATTTGCAGCATATTTAATGTCGTTTGTAATTTGTCAAAGACGATTCAATTTCGCACAGGCCCATGTCGCAGCCTCAGCAACTGTGGGGTCATCGTCTTTGGTCAATCGTTTGGCAACAGGAAGCAGCGCAATCTGTGCAGAATTTCCAATTGCATAGGCTACATTTCTTATGAAACGATCACGGCCTATGCGTTTGATGGGGCTACCTGAAAATTTGGCGCGAAACGCGGTATCATCCAACATAGCGAGCTTGGCAAGATCAGGAGCCAGCAGATCATCGCGTGCATGATAGCGTGTCTCTGTAGCGGTACGCGCGAATTTGTTCCAAGGGCAGACTGCGAGGCAATCATCACAACCATAAATCCGATTGCCAAGCTTTTCACGCAAATCCATCGAAACTGGGCCTTTGTGTTCGATGGTCAAATATGAAATGCACCGGCGCGCATCCAGTTGATAGGGTTTGGGAAAAGCTGCAGTCGGACAAATTGACAAGCAGGCGGAACAATTGCCGCAATGATCCACTTCGGCTGAATCAACGGGAAGGGTGAGGGTCGTAAAAACAGAGCCTATGAAAAGCCAGCTGCCATATTGACGACTGACGAGGTTGGTATGTTTTCCCTGCCACCCCAGACCCGCTGCCTGCGCTAGTGGCTTTTCGGGAACGGGTGCCGTATCTACAAAAACTTTGGCCTCCCCACCTGCCTCAGCAATCAACCAGCGCGCTAAAGATTTCAGACGCTTTTTAATGATGTTGTGGTAATCTTTATTCTGGGCGTAAACAGAAATCGCCGCTTTTTCCCTTTCCTCCAAAATGTGAAGTGGATCATGCTCAGGTCCATAATTATGCGCCAACATAATGACTGACCTTGCCTCGGGCCAAAGGCGGGAGGGATCACCACGCCATTCTTTGCGTTCCTTTAGCCATGTCATCTGACCATGATACTGTTTTTTGAGGAACTGGTTTAATCGCCCAGCTACCTCTGGGACATCGCATGGTCGGCAGATACGCAGTGCATCGAAACCTTCTTCCACGGCATTAGCTCGAAGCGCAGATTTCAAAGCTTCTGACGCTCCATATCCTGCCCCTGAAGAGTACATCAAAAATCAAGATCGTTGTAGTGACGCGGTGGTGCAAACCCCGGAACCTGATCGGCCAAAATACTGCGAAATGCAGGGCGAGATTTGATCTTTGCATACCAATCTTTGATCGCAGCGGAACGGTTCCAATCCACATCAGAAATATAATCTAGACAGGACAAGTGAGAGGCTGCAGCAAAATCTGATAAGGTCATCACATCGCCTGCCAACCATCGACGCCGTTCCAGCAACCAAGCCATGTAATCAAGATGATATTTTATTTGCTTTGCACCTTCTTTGACATTTTTACTGTCCGGAAAACCCGCACCCGATATCTTTTTGATCAAGCGTTCATGCAAGAGGTTTTGGGTTACCTCGTGATAGAACTTATCGTCAAACCAATTGACTAAACGGCGCACTTCATAACGCTCTTCTGCAGTTTTTGGGATAAGGATTGGGTTTGGATAGATTTCCTCTAAATATTCGCAAATTGGGAGACTTTCGCTCAGATTGCGTCCCTGAATACGCAATATGGGGACACGACCTGCTGGACTGCGTCGCAAAAATTCTGAAGATTGTTCCCAATATTTTTCCTCGACAAGTTCAACCTCAATTTTCTTTTCAGCAAGACATAGCCGTACTTTTCGGGAAAACGGGGAAAGCGCGAAGTGATAGAGCCTAAACATACATTTATTCCGGTCTTTGATACCGCATTATCAATGCCCATTTAGCGGCATGATTTCAATGCTCTAAATTTGTCTTGGTACAGAGAAATTCTCGCAATGTTGCCGATAAATACCACGAAAAAGCTATCTGGTGCTTCCTTGAGTGTCATTTACAGGTCTAAATAATGCTCCGGACGTGTGAGACGAAACTGCGTTTATTGGGCAGGAATACTCTCGGATGCTAAAGACAGTGGATGAGGCAAATGCACCAACATTTCTTTTGGGCAGACCTGCAAAAAGTTTGAAAGTTCACTTGACCATTGCTGCAAAATGTCCTGCGCATTAAGGCTACCAGTTTCTAACGCGTGCTGTTCAATCAGATCCTTAAGCTGCATTTCCCAATGTTCAACGCTGACTGGGCCGGTAACAAGGGTCTCCATGTTGACCATTCTCGGCGCGTGACCCTCAGGATCATAAAGATACGCCATTCCACCCGTCATCCCAGCACCAAAGTTAGCCCCAATAGAGCCAAGGATCACGCTAACCCCGCCTGTCATATATTCGCAGCCGTTGCTGCCGCAGCCTTCTACAACAACCTTGGCCCCTGAATTGCGCACGCAGAACCGTTCACCGGCTCGTCCAGCGGCAAAGAGATAGCCATCTGTTGCACCATAAAGCACAGTATTGCCAATTATAGTGTTGTCTGCCGCCACCAAGGGGCTGGCCATATTGGGTCGCACGACGACGGTACCCCCCGACAGCCCTTTGCCGACATAGTCATTGGCATCACCGGATACTTCTAGTTTCAGGCCGCGCGTTGCAAACGCGCCAAGTGATTGACCGGCACTCCCTGTGAGTTTCACCGTCAAGTGATCTGGCTGTAGATCACTACGCATCCCGAAATTACGCACTATGTGACTTGAAGTTCTGGTACCCACGGTACGGTGTGTATTTCGGACAGAGTAGCTCAACTGCATCTTTTCACGATCATTCAGGAAACGCGCAGCGTCAGCCACGATTTCTTTATCCAATGTGTCGGGCACAGAGTTTCTATCGCGATCGCGGTTGTAGACGATCTTTTCGGCACCATCCACCGTGATCAGAAGCGGATTTAGATCAAGGTCGTCAAGGTGATCCGCCCCACGACTGACTTGGCTCAAAAGATCGGCACGACCGATGATATCATCAATTGAACGCGCCCCGATGCTTGCCAGAATTTCACGCACCTCTTGCGCGTAAAAGGTAATAAGGTTGACAACTTTATTCGCATTGCCTGTGAATTTAGCGCGCAAATCTTCTTTCTGCGTGCAAACGCCAACAGGGCAGGTATTGGACTGGCACTGGCGCACCATTATACAGCCCATCGCAATGAGCGCGGCTGTTCCAATACCATATTCTTCCGCGCCCATCATTGCAGCCATAATGATATCACGCCCTGTGCGCAAACCACCATCAGTGCGAAGTGTGATGCGACTACGCAGATTGTTCATCGCAAGAACCTGATGCGCCTCAGTCAGGCCCATTTCCCAAGGCAAACCGGCAAACTTCACGGAAGTCGCTGGAGATGCACCTGTACCCCCATTGTGTCCCGAAATGAGGATTACATCGGCTTCAGCCTTAGCAACACCTGCCGCTATGGTTCCCACACCGGATGCTGCCACAAGCTTCACCGTCACTTTACAGCGCGGGTTGATCTGTTTCAGATCATAAATAAGCTGTGCAAGATCCTCGATCGAGTAGATGTCATGGTGAGGCGGCGGAGAAATCAGCGTCACACCTTTGGTCGAATGACGCAAACGCGCAATCAGATCAGTGACCTTCATCCCAGGCAACTGGCCTCCTTCACCCGGCTTTGCGCCCTGAGCGACCTTGATTTCCAGCTCTTCACACTGATTAAGATATTCTGCTGTCACTCCAAAGCGTCCAGAGGCCACCTGTTTAATCTTGGCAGATGGATTATCGCCATTGGGTTCAGGGTGAAAGTGTGCGGGATCTTCTCCGCCTTCGCCACTGTCGGACTTTGCACCGATCCTGTTCATTGCGACATTCAGCGTTTTATGCGCCTCTGGGCTCAACGCGCCAAGCGACATTCCTGGCGTTACAAAGCGTTTTCGGATAGATGTGATGCTTTCGACCTCATCCAATGGAACCGGCGCGCTTAACGGTTTGATCGCGAGCAAATCGCGCAGATGTATGGGAGGGTTCGCCTGCATCCGCGCTGAATATTGTTTCCAAAGATCATAGCTTGCCCGATTACAGGCCGCCTGCATCATGTGCATGGTCTGCGCTTCCCAAGCGTGGGTCTCCCCAGACTTTCGCGATTTGTAAAAGCCACCCATTGGGATGAAATCTGCCTGCCCAGCCCAAGCAGTATAATGAATTTCGACGGCCTTCTTTTGAACGCCAATCAAACCAATGCCAGAAATACGGCTGATGAGACCCGGGAAATACTCTGCGCACATCGCGCGCGAAAGTCCTACAGCTTCAAAATTTAAACCACCCCGATAAGAGGAGATCACAGAAATCCCCATCTTGGACATGATTTTCAAAAGACCTTGATCAATGGCATTACGATAGCGTCGCATTGCTTCGCTTAGCGTACCACCTAGCAGTCTGCGATCAATACGTTCACCGATACTGTCTTCGGCAAGATACGCGTTTACAACAGTGGCCCCTGCAGCGACCAAAACGGCAAAATAATGCGGATCAATACATTCCGCGGAGCGAACGTTGATGGAGGTAAAGGTGCGCAGTCCTTTGCGCGTCAAATGACTGTGAACTGCAGATGTTGCCAAGATCATAGGCATCGCAACGCGATTTGCATTGGACAAATGATCTGTCAGTACGAGGTGCCCTGAACCAGATCGGACAGCATCCTCGGCCTCTGTTCTAATGCGCTCAAGCCCGTCCTGAAGTGCGTTTGGCCCGGCATTTTTGTCAAAGCTACAATCGATTTCAACGGGTTCAGCGTCAAAAGTATCTTTCAGCTTCTCCCACTGCGCATTCCCGACAAAGGGCGAGTCCAGAACAAGAATCTCTGATTGCGGGCTGCTTTCATCAAGCACGTTTTTCAGGTTTCCAAAACGCGTCTTCAAGCTCATCACCCCGAATTCACGTAGACTGTCAATCGGTGGATTGGTCACCTGAGAAAAGTTTTGGCGAAAATAATGCGACAATGGTCTGTATTTGTTAGACAAAACTGCACTTGGCGTGTCATCCCCCATAGACGCCAAGGCCTCTTTACCGGTCTCAACCATTGGGGTTAGAATATGTTCCAGCTCTTCAATGGTGTAGCCCGCGGCGATTTGACGGCGGCGCAGGTCTTCTCCAGTGAACATTGCCTTTTCAGTGATATTGGCAAGCGCATTATCCAACTCCTTGATCTTAGTGACCCAGTTTCCAAAAGGCTGTGAGGCCGCTAATTTATTTTTGATCTGCGTATCATGAAACAGTTTGCCTTCAGCCATATCTACCGCCAAAAGCTGTCCAGGACCCAGCGCTCCTTTTTTGCGTACGGTGGCTTCATCCACAGGAACCATACCAGCCTCTGATCCTGCAATCAAAAGCCCATCCCCTGTCACAACATAGCGCATAGGACGAAGGCCATTTCGGTCAAGTCCTGCACAGACCCAGCGACCATCGGTCATGGCAAGCGCTGCAGGACCATCCCAAGGCTCCATCACGGAGTTGCAATAGGAATACATATCCCGCCAGGCTTGGGGTAATTCATCACCCTGCTTAGACCAACTTTCTGGCACGAGAATGGTTTTTGCCATTGGTGCATCACGACCTGCACGCACCATCATTTCAAACACAGCGTCAAGCGCTGCGGAGTCAGATGAACCATGCGGAATGATCGGCTTGATATCTTCAGCCATATCGCCAAACGCAGCACTGGCCATCCGGATTTCATGACTTTTCATCCAATTAATATTTCCCTTGAGCGTATTGATCTCTCCGTTATGTGCCAACATGCGAAACGGTTGAGCCAGCCACCACTGAGGAAAAGTATTTGTAGAATACCGCTGATGATAAATAGCAAATGCGCTTTCAAAACGTTCATCCTGCAAGTCAGGATAAAATTCTGCTACCTGCTCAGCCAGCATCATGCCTTTGTAGATGATTGAGCGACAAGACATCGACGCAATGTAAAGCCCACTTACGCCAGCCGCGGTTGACGCTTTTTCAATGCGGCGACGGATGACATAGAGTTCACGTTCAAAGGTGTCCTCGTCTACGCCTTTGGAGTTGCTGATCAAGATTTGTTCAATCTCAGGACGGGTTGCATTTGCTTTTTCGCCAAGGCAATCAATCTCAACTGGCACATGGCGCCATCCATGGATGTAATAACCCATGCGCAAAACTTCGCTTTCCACAACTGTGCGGCAGGTTTCTTGCGCACCAAAATCAGCGCGCGGCAGAAATACCTGACCCACAGCAATCAATTCACCTTTGTGTGGCTCATGGCCAGTGCGGCGGATTTGATCATAGAAAAAAGGTACCGGGATCTGCACGTGAATTCCGGCTCCATCACCCGTCTTCCCGTCTGCATCCACAGCTCCGCGATGCCAGACGGCCTTAAGCGCGGCAATGCCGTTTTCGACGACCCGACGGCTGGGCTTACCGCTTATAGACACCACAAGACCAACGCCGCATGAAGCATGTTCATCCGCGTCACGATAAAGGCTGTGTTCCGCCATCCATGCGCGCTTTCTCGCTTCTTTTACTTCCCATTTATCATCAAATTTGGTCATCCCAAACTCCCGTCTAATTCTTTATTTAAAAAGCTGCAGGCATCCACTGTCGAAGTCACTGTTTGAAGCCTGCTCTCTTAGAGCTCAAATTCTGGGCCCCATTCTACTTCGCCCCGAAGCGATTATTCTGCCGCAATTGCGGCCGCAGTTTTCATATCTTTCAAAATCGCATCCGCTGTGTCGCGTCCATCGCGAATCGCCCAGACCACTAGGGAAGCACCGCGCACTATGTCGCCGACCGCGTAAACGCCCTCAACCGCGGTTTTTCCTGTTTTAAAATCCGCTTTGATAGTGCCCCACCGTGTCACCGGAAGATCTGGTTGATCAAAGAGTTTGGGCAAATCTTCAGGTTCAAAACCCAAGGCTTTGATCACCAAAGTTGCTTCTTCAGCGTAATCGCTACCGTCAATCGGCTCTGGCACTCGACGCCCTGTTGCATCGGGTGAACCAAGGCGCATTTTAAAGCCGTGAACAGCTCTTACAGGGGCAGACAATGTATCTGCGTCAGAGAGCGTGTTCAGTTCAGCCGTCTCCAAAAATCCCTTTGGCGCAGAAAGCCATTCAAAAACTACGCCTTCTTCTTCGGCGTTTTGTACCTCGCGTTGAGAACCTGGCATATTGGCGCGATCCCTGCGATACATACATTTGACAGAAATTGCGCCTTGGCGTATTGCAGTACGTACGCAATCCATGGCCGTATCCCCACCACCAATCACAACAACCTTTTTGCCTTTTGCGTTCAAAACGCCATTGTCAAATTCCGCGACTTTGTCCCCAAAATTGATTTTGTTAGAGGCTGTAAGATAATCAAGCGCCTGCACAACACCAGTGCGATTTGTTCCAGCGATATCGACATCACGTATTTTGTACACACCCGTTGCAATGATCACGGCATCGTGTTTCTCACGAAGGGCTTCAAATGTGATATCGTTTCCAATATCACAATTCAGCTCAAGCCTTATGCCGCCAGCTGTCAATTGTTCGTTGCGTTTGTTAACAACTTCTTTCTCAAGCTTAAATCCCGGTATACCGTATGTCAGCAATCCACCAGCACGGTCATAGCGATCATAGACAGTCACTTGCACTCCATTGCGACGCAACCGATCCGCTGCGGCAAGCCCACCAGGGCCCGCACCGATTATGCCCACGGAATACATTAGTTCAGCGGAGGGCTTGATTGGTTTAACCCAGCCTTGTTCCCATGCAGTGTCGGTTATATATTTTTCAACTGCCCCAATAGTGACTGTACCATGACCTGCACTTTCGATCACACAATTACCCTCGCACAGACGGTCCTGAGGGCAAATACGTCCACAAATTTCAGGGAAGGAGTTTGTTTCCTGAGACGCTTCATAAGCTTCTTGCAAACGCCCTTCGGCAGTCAACATAAGCCAATCTGGGATGTTGTTGTGCAACGGACAATGCGACTGACAGTATGGCACGCCACACTGACTGCAACGACTGGCCTGCTCTGCTGCTTTTCCACGGGCAAATTCCGCGTAAATTTCACTAAAATCTGTCGCACGTTCCCCAGCCGACCGCTTCTGAGGCATTTCCCGATCGACGGAAACAAATTTCAGCATGGGCTGTCCAGACATTAGAGCATCCTTGTATCTTTTGTTCAAGCGGTGCGCTGTCGCTATAGGAAAACACACAAATAGAAAAGACAGATATACTGACCTTTATATGAAAAACAAGGTGGTAAATTGGCAAATCGCACAAAAATAATGATTATTTTAAGTCCGTATCGGACCCAAATGTGATTCTAAAAGTAAGCTTTAACAGAGGATAGAGATAAGGTAATACCACAACATTCTTTGTAAGAGACGCTAGATGCCGATATTTCACCTGATTCTTCTCGCCATAATCCAAGGTATTACGGAGTTTCTGCCAATTTCATCAAGCGCTCACCTTATCCTATTTCCAAGCATAACTGGAGCTACTGACCAA
Source organism: uncultured Alphaproteobacteria bacterium (assembly GCA_913051655.1). Classification (GTDB taxonomy): domain Bacteria; phylum Pseudomonadota; class Alphaproteobacteria; order Rhodobacterales; family Rhodobacteraceae; genus LFER01. Next base: position 40,891 of record CAJXHI010000009.1, on the reverse strand, counting down.
GGCCCTCTAATTGATGTTGCCGTACATCTTGGGACATTGATTGCAGTTATCATTTATTTTCGTACTGAAACAAGACGTGTCGTGACCGGCGCATTTGGTCTTGCCAAGGGCCGAGTGCATAACTCTGACGAGTTTTTGGCACTTTGCCTTGTCATTGCCACCATCCCAGCTACATTTTTCGGCCTAATCTTTAAATTGAAAGGATTTGATTTGATGGTCAGAGAAAGTGCTGGGTTGATTGGTATGACAATGGTGGGATTCGGCATTTTTCTTTGGTGGGCGGATAAAAAAGGCCCTACAATAAAACAGGCAGAACAGTGGACGTTGAAAGAAGCTATAATCCTTGGCCTTTGGCAATCACTAGCCCTTATCCCGGGCACATCACGCTCGGGCATTACAATTACAGGCGCACGACTTATGGGATATAAGCGGGTCGAGGCTGCGCGTTTATCCATGTTAATGTCTATCCCAGTTATTCTCGCTGCAGCAACTCTGGGGGCGATGGACGCTGTGCGCCAAGCCAATTTCATAGCTCTACGCGATGGGGCAATCGGTGCATTTTTCGCCGCGATTTCGGCCTATATCGCGCTAAGTATAATGATGCATTTTGCGAAGCGTGTTAGCTTTACGCCTTATGTTATCTACCGCATTCTTTTCGGAGCCCTTTTAATTTGGTGGGCATTTGCATAAAAGGTGTTTAGACGCGGTTTGGTGATAAAAAAAATTGAAGGTTGATAATGAGCAAGCGCATTTATCTTTTAAATGGTCCAAATCTAAACCTACTTGGTCAGCGTCAAACCGAAACCTATGGGTATGAAACGCTGGATGACGTTACACAGAACTGTGAAAAGATCGCAGGTTTGCATGGTATGACTGTAAAATCTTTCCAATCCAACTCCGAAGGTCAGTTGATTGATTGGATTCATGAGGCACGCCACAACGCGGATGCAATCATCATTAACCCTGGCGCTTATTCACACACGTCGATTGCGCTTTTAGACGCGTTAAATGCTTTTGATGGCATCATCATCGAAGTGCATATTTCCAATATCCACAAACGCGAAGAGTTTCGCCACCACTCATTTATCTCTCTCAGGTCTGATGGGGTAATCCTTGGCTTGGGAACGCACGGTTACGGCCTTGCGGTCGAGGCTGTTCATAAGCTGCTTTAAGCGCTTTCGTCTTTTATCAACTGGCTTTTGCAGTTGAAGGGCATTCTGAAACTCTAGTCAACCTCTGTAATTTCATGCAGAATGGCATCTAAGCCGATCTAAGGACACTTACATGTCTACCGCACCTGTATTCGATATCGATACTACTGCGTTTCTTAAAGATCCCTATCCGTTTTTGGAACGTATGCGGGCAAGCTACCCTATTGCTTATGTACCAACGCTGGACGCAGTGTTGGTCACGAAACGCGATGATATCTTTTCTCTTGAAAAAAAATTGACGTCTTTTCCTCCGATCAGCCCGAGGGCCTCATGACCAAATTAATGGGTCAAAATATGATGCGCAAAGACGGTGCAGCCCATCAAACTGAGCGCAAGGCTATATTTCCTACCCTGTCCCCTAAAACGGTACAAACCGTTTGGGAGGCGCAATTTAAGGCGGCCACGCAAAAGATACTCGATGGTCTTGCTACAAGGAGAACTGCTGATCTTGTCAAAGATTTTGCAATGCCCGTGAGCGGCGACGCGTTGAAGGCGATAACAGGTCTTACGCAGATGACTAGTCAGGAAATGGATAGCGTAAGTCAGGGTATGATTGATGGATGTGCCAATTACGCTGGTGATCCCGAAGTAGAGGCGCGCTGTTACGATTGTACCGCTTCGATTGATGCGCATATCAGTAACCACATTTCTGGCGGGCTCAAAGACGATGATATGTCACTGATCGCTGTACAGCAACGCGCGGGGTTAAGCGACGCGCAACTTCGCGCCAATGTGAAATTGGCCATCTCTGGAGGTCAAAATGAACCAAGAGATGCCATCGCCGGCATTCTTTGGGCAATACTTGAAAGACCTAAGCTGCAAGAGGCGCTACGCGAAGGAGTAGTCAGTTATCTTCAAGTTTTCGAAGAATTTACCCGTTGGATTTCCCCGATTGGAATGTCGCCGCGCCGCATTGCGAAACCCTACCACTACAATGGCGTTGACTTCGCCATTGATACACGTATTTTTCTTATGTTTTCCTCTGCAAACCACGACGAAAAATATTTTGACGATCCAAACCAATTTGATCCTTGGCGGGACACCAGCAAATCCATACCCTTCGGCGCAGGCCCTCATTTTTGTGCGGGGGCTTGGGCAGCACGCTCGCTCATTGTGAACGTAGCACTTCCTATGATTCTGGACGCTTTTCCTAATATGACTCTGAATGGATCTGTTGAATTTAGCGGCTGGGCATTTCGCGGTCCTGTAGAGGTGCCCGTTACATGGTAAGTCACGCTGACATCCGCCTGTCTTCTGCTTTGCCTTTGACATCAGTGAGAATGAGATTACACCTCGACCCATGATTTGGACTATCCCTAATATCCTGACGATTGTACGTCTTTTGGCCGCTCCCGGCATTGCGATAATGTTTTTGTACTTCAATCGTCTTTACGCAGATTGGTTTGCGTTAATCCTTTTCATCAGCGCTGCAATCACCGATTGGTTTGATGGGTTTCTCGCTCGCACTTTGAAACAAGAAACAAAATTCGGTAGAATGCTAGATCCTATTGCAGACAAGGCGATGGTGGTTATCGCACTGCTAATCATTGTCGGTTATTCCAGCATGTCGCCTTGGTTGGTTCTTCCTGCGACTTTGATTATCTTTCGTGAAGTTTGCGTCTCTGGTTTGCGCGAATTCCTTGGAAAGGATGTAGGATCATTGAAAGTAACAACGCTCGCCAAATGGAAGACAACCGCTCAAATGATCGCGATAGCGACATTATTTTCGCAGGGAATATTCGAACATCATTCTGCGCTATTGCTCGTTGAACTTGAGGCTAATAAAAGTTCTCTTGAAGATGCAGAACTTTCATGGACTATGCTGGGCACAATTTGGGCCGGACATCTTGGGCTATGGCTTCTGTGGGGGGCTGCCCTGTTAACGCTTTTGACAGGGTGGGATTATTTTCAAAAGGCACTACCGCTTTTGAAGGAAAAGACATGATCAAGATTTTATACTTTGCATGGGTCAGGGAACGGATAGGCGAAGCATCGGAATCATTGGAAACAGAGGCAAAAACCGTCGCAGAGCTCATCGCAGAACTGCGCAAAAAAGAAACGCGCTACGATATGGCTTTTTCAGATCTCAGCGCGCTGCATGTGGCGGTTGATCAAAACTTGACTGATTTTGACCACCCTTTGGCAGATGCAAAAGAAGTGGCGTTTTTTCCTCCAATGACCGGAGGATAAAATGAAAATTTCCGTCCAAACCGAGCACTTCGATATTGGCGCAGAAACCAATGCGTTTATCAAACTACAAAATGGGGTGGGCGCTGTTGTAACATTTTCAGGGATTGTCAGGGAGCTGGACGACAGCCCAATGACCTTTATGGAAATCGAACATTACCCCGGTATGACGGAAAAAGCGATTAGAGGCATCGTGAACAACGCGGTCAAACGCTGGTCGTTGGGCGACGCTTGCGTGATACACCGCTATGGCCGCCTATACGTGCGGGAGCCTATCATGATGGTTGCCACATCAGCGCCTCACCGCTTGGACGCCTTTGAAGCGGCAGAATTTTTGATGGATTACCTCAAGTCCCGTGCGCCATTCTGGAAGAAGGAAGTCACACAAAAGCATGCTAGCTGGGTTGCCGCAAAAGATAGAGATGAGGATGCGTTAAGACGTTGGTGATGCATCACAAAACTGCTGCGATTCCTAGGAAAACCACCATTATTAATCCTGCGTCTCTGTTGGAACGGAAAAGGCGCAACAATCCATTTTGATTATTGGTGTCAAATCGGACGATTTGCCAGATCAAATGCAACTCAAACGCGCAGACGCCTAAAATCGCAATTACGAATGAGTTGCCTTCGGTGCTCAGCCAGAGGGCAAAGATCGTCAAAGTCCCCCAGAGAATGATGAATAGCCAAAACCATAACACCGTTTTTTCACCAAATAGACGGGCGGTCGATTTCACACCGATCAGCGCATCATCCTCTTTGTCTTGATGGGCATAAATCGTATCATAAAAAAGCGTCCAGAAAATTGCTCCAACATACATGATTCCATTGGCAATAGTCACCGTGCCGGTATGGGCCGCAAAGGCCAGAAGAATTCCCCAATTAAAGGCAATTCCCAAAAATACTTGCGGCCACCAAGTAAACCGTTTTGCAAAAGGATAGATGGCCACGGGTAGCAAAGATAAAATGCCAAGATAAATGGCCACTTTATGAAAGGAAAAGAGGATCAGAGAGGCAAGGAGTACCTGTATTACCATCCAAATGATAGCCTGCCCAAGACTGACTTGACCAGACGGGATCGGGCGTGATCTTGTGCGCTCTACAGCGCCATCAATGTCACGGTCTGTGATATCATTCCATGTGCATCCTGCTCCGCGCATCAAAATCGCACCAAGGCCACAACCAAAAAAAATCCATAGGTCCCCAACAACAGGGCGTCCATCGCTTAAGATACCAAGCGTCAAACCCCACCAACAGGGTAACAGCAACAACCAAGTTCCAATTGGGCGATCAGCACGAGATAACCTCAAATAAGGTTGTGAACATTGAGGCGCAAAGCGATCAACCCAATTTCCTTTGACGGCGTCTGAAACTTGGCCACTCTCCTCTTCCGTTCCGCGCTTCGCGATCATATCATAAAACCTATGAAACTTAAAATTCGTCTTTTTGTAGATCACGTTCTAAAAGAAGGACAGTCCATTCGCTTGACGCGTGAACAGTCGCATTACCTTTTTGGCGTGATGCGACGATCAAAAGGTGATCATATATCACTCTTTAACGGATATAACGGCGAATGGCTTGCAATTATTGAACAGGCACAAAAAAAGACAGGTCAGCTTTTGTGTCTGGAACAAACGCAGCTTCAGATGAATCCTCCAGACCTTTGGCTTGTTTTTGCGCCCATAAAAAAAGCGCGCACTGATTTCATTGTCGAAAAAGCCGCTGAACTTGGGGCAGCAAAAATTCTACCGGTGCAAACAGAATTTACAAATTCAGGACGCATCCGTCAGGACCGTTTGCAAACACATGCCATCGAAGCCGTCGAACAATGCGGGGGTACGTTTGTTCCAGAAGTCTGTGGTCTTACCAAGCTTGACAAGCTTCTGTCTGACTGGCCAAAAGAACGGCAGCTGTTATTTTGTGATGAAACAAAAGCTGGAGAAACTACAGATATAAATGCCCTTCACGGCGGAAAATGGGCCATTCTTATCGGTCCAGAGGGTGGGTTCTCCAAGAAAGAAAGTGAGTATATCGCCCAAATGGAAAACAGCCACAGCGTAAGCCTTGGCCCAAGAATACTGCGTGCGGATACGGCAGCAGTTGCAGCTTTAACCTTATGGCAAGCACGTCTCGGAGATTGGTCGTGATCCGCCCTGAGGCCAAAGAAACGCTTTGGCGCTGGCGAGAACTTGAGATCGGAATTGCAATTTGCTTTTTTGGGCTCTATTTGTTTGTTCAAACTTTTGGGCTTTTGAAATGGATCGGCACCGGCTTCGCCCTACTCGGTCTGATTCTAATTTTTATTGGTCAACAAAGAGGGCGCTTCCGTCACTCGGAAAAAGGTGCAGGTGTTGTCGGTATTGTAGAAGGTCAAATTACCTACTTTGGCCCACTTGAGGGCGGTACCATCGCTGTTGCAGATATAAGCGGTGTAAGCCTAATTATTCACGGAGACAGCAGATGCTGGTGCCTCCATCAAAACGGGCAAGACGCGCTGATTATTCCAGTTTCAGCCAAAGGAGGGGAACATCTATTTGACGCATTTGCCGAAATAGATGGATTTTCCCTCGAACAGATGCTCGGACAATTGGCAGATGCAACAAGCCAATCTAGTATCGTTTGGCGAAGGGTGGATTACGGCAATGACTGGAAATAGCTGCATTGACATAGTAAAAAAACCCATCCAAAGCTGCAGCCGTTGAGATGAAGGAGTTTCCTTAATGTCTATCCCACAATCCGGTGGCGGACCAATTGAGCGTCATGAGCAAATGGTTGAATATCTGGCCTCCGGCTGCAAACCCAAAAGCGATTGGCGTATTGGAACAGAACATGAAAAATTCGGCTACTGCAAAGATACGCTAACCCCTCTTCCATACAGCGGGAGACGATCAATCCTTGCGGTTTTAGAAGGTTTGAGAGATCGCTTTGGGTGGACGGGAATTGAAGAAAACGGAAATCTCATCGGCCTTGAAAAGGATGGAGCAAATGTTTCGTTGGAACCTGGCGGACAATTGGAACTGTCAGGTGCAACCCTTTCGAACATTCATGAGACCTGCGATGAGGTGAACGCCCATCTGAAAGAGGTCAAAAGCATCGCAGACGAATTAAATGTTGGCTTTATCGGGCTGGGCGCAGCGCCCACGTGGAGCCATTCTGACATGCCGATGATGCCCAAAGGTCGTTACAAATTAATGACTGACTACATGGATCGCGTAGGCACCATGGGAAAATATATGATGTATCGCACATCCTGTGTACAAGTTAATTTGGACTTCTCATCTGAGACAGACATGGTTCAAAAATTGAGGGTTGCTTTGGCACTTCAACCTGTGGCTGTCGCACTTTTTGCAAACTCACCATTTTTTGATGGAGAGGTCAATAGACACAAAAGCTGGCGCAGCCGTGTTTGGCGTGACCTTGATGCGGATCGTACGGGCATGCTACCCTTTGTATTTGAAGATGGATTTGGATTTGAAGCTTGGGTCGACTATGCACTCGATGTGCCAATGTATTTTGTCTATCGCAACGGTAATTACATTGATGCCCTTGGAATGTCTTTTCGGGATTTTCTGAAAGGCGAATTGCCTGCACTTCCCGGCGAAACGCCAACCCTGAGCGATTGGGCAGACCACCTTACGACAATATTCCCGGAGGCTCGTATCAAAAAGTTTATTGAAATGCGTGGTGCAGACGGGGGGCCTTGGCGTCGTTTGTGCGCGTTACCTGCGTTTTGGACTGGCATTTGTTATGATCAAAGCGCATTAGATTCAGCATGGGATTTGGCAAAAAACTGGGATACGGAAACGCGTGAAGCTTGGCGGATCGCGGCCTCGGTTGATGGTTTTGATGCTGTTGTGAACGATCAAAAAATGTTTGACCTTGCCAAAGAACTCGTTTCAATTTCCGAATTTGGATTAAAGCAACGTGCTATCGCAGGCGCTCAGGGTATGATCCCAGATGAAACACATTTTCTAGACGCCCTGAAAGACAGTATCGAAACGGGCAAGACACCAGCGGATGAAATGCTCGACCTGTATTATGGTCCATGGGACCAGGATCCAAACCACGTTTTTAAAGACTTCAGCTACTAATTCTGTTTATAAATTCTTGATAATTTGGAAATTAGATTTTTCAAATTCGTTTCTGGGCCATTCAAAGCAAGCATTGCGGCGGCAGGCAACAGACATAACAAATCAATTGCAAAATTCGGTATTAGACAGGGGGTATCTGCGGTCCAAAAGCTTGTGAAAAGCCCATATCTTCTTTAAAAATGCGAAAAGCCTCTCCTCAATACAGGTTCAAGAAATTCAGGGTAAATAAAAGGGTCTAAAGTTTTGTACGGCGTAAATAAAACGACCCGTCAAGTTGTCAAAGAAGTTCCCAAAAAACTACGGTCAATGCAGCACCAGAAAGAAACGAAAAAATAAATCCCGCTAGTAAAGACCATTTTATGATTTTCGGTGTCTCTGGTTCTGGCATCGCTTGTTTAATCAACATTGCCTCAACGAGGTCAGGCAACCTTGGGCCAAACCGTACCAGCACACGCGCGGTTTTAGCAAGATCTTTTAAGGCGGCGCGTGGCCCGATACTTTTCCGGATATAGGCCTCTACCACCGGTTCTGCCACCTGCCAGATATTTATCTGCGGGTTCAAGGATCGAGACACCCCTTCCACCACCACCATTGTGCGCTGTAATAAGATTAATTCGGTACGGGTTTCCATTCCGAACCGTTCCGTGACCTCAAATAGATACGCCAAAAGCTTACCCATTGAAATCTTCGTGGCATCCATACCAAATATAGGCTCGCCGACAGCACGTAGAGCTCGGGCAAATTCATCAACATCTCTGTTCGCGGGTACATAACCCGCTTCAAAGTGAACCTCCGCTACGCGGCGATAATCGCGGCTAATAAAGCCAAAGAGAATTTCTGCGTAAACACGCCGGGTATATTCATCAATGTGCCCCATGATGCCAAAATCGAGTGCGATAATATCCCCGTTAGGTGCAACTTTCAGATTACCCTGATGCATATCAGCGTGAAAATATCCATCTCGCAACGCGTGTTGAAGAAACAGCTGCAGCACCCGTTCACCAAGTTTGGCGCGATCGTGTCCCGCAGAATCAAGAGCATCGTTGTCCCCCATGGATACACCCTCCGCCCAGCCCATTGTCATGACCCGGCGGGAGGATAACGACCACTCTAGTGCGGGTAGCGTAAATCCCTCATCCTTTTGCGTATTGGCAGCAAATTCGCTAGCAGCCGCTGTTTCAAGGCGCAAATCCAGCTCGCCAAGAACAACGCCTTCAAAGTGTTCAATAACATCAGTCGGCCGCAAGCGACGTGAACCAGGCGAAAGAAATTCAATCATTCCTGCAGCAAAATAAAATGCGTCAATATCTGTTTGAAAGGCGCGCTCAATCTTGGGTCGCAGAATTTTCACAGCAACGGTTATATCATCTAAGGCCAATTTCGCTTTGTGTACCTGCGCGATTGAAGCCGCAGCGACAGGTTCGCTGAATTCGGAAAAAATTTCATCCGGATCAATACCGGTTTCATCGTAAAATGTTTTTTTTGCGACGCGGACAGGAAACGGCGGCAACCGGTCCTGCAGTACACGCAATTGTTGTGCAATTTCATCCCCGACAAAATCCGGGCGCGTTGATAGGATCTGTCCAAATTTAATGTAAGCGGGTCCAAGCGCTGTCAGCGCCCGCGGGATCGGCGGCATCTTGGGATCGCCTTTTAGGCCTAACCAAAAAAATGGGGCGCCTAAAATTCGCGCGACAATCCGTAGTGGACGCGGCGCGTCGAACGCATCCAGTGCAGCCCCCATTGCGCCAGTACGTTCAAAGGTTGCGCCAGTGCGAATAAGGCGCCAGATATTGTGAGGGCCACGCACTAGATTTTCCAACTCGAATGTAAACAAGCAACGCCCATAGTCAAATTTCGGTATTTTGCATTTTCAAACCCCGCTTTACGCACCATACCCAAAAACGTTTCCTGATCAGGGAACTTACGAATAGATTCGACTAAGTATCGATAGCTATCATGGTCGTTGGCGATCAATTTGCCCATGTTTGGTATCACGTTAAACGAATAACGATCGTAGACCCACTGCAACAGGTCATTTGGGATTTGAGAAAACTCTAGTACCATTAAGCGACCACCAGGTTTTAAAACGCGAAACGCTTCGTTGAGCGCGTCCTGAGGGCGCGTTACGTTTCGAATACCAAAACTGATGGTATAAACATCGAAACTGTTATCGGCAAAAGGAAGCGCCATCGCATCACCAACTACCCAATCCAACGAACCTCCGAGTTGCGCGGCCTCGGCGCGCAACTTCCCCTCGTCCAACATTTCACTTGTCAAATCGAGAACGGTGGCGTGTGCGCCACTTGCGCGTTTCAAGAAGCGAAAGGAAATATCTCCCGTTCCACCAGCCACATCCAGCAAACGTTGTCCTGAACGTGGTGCTAGCCAATCCATCATGGCCGCTTTCCAGATGCGGTGGACGCCACCTGACATCACATCGTTCATTAAATCATATTTTGATGCAACATTGCCAAAGATGCCCCGAACACGGCTCGCTTTCTCTGATTCAGGAACGCTCTGGAATCCGAAATGCGTTGTATTTTCTAAATCATCAGCCATATGCGCAACCTCGTATTATCGACTTTCTTATACGGACGCACTTCAGAAATTCAATGCGGCACATCTGCAAAAATTATTTTCTACATCCATATCTTGGGTTAATAGATTTGTGGTGATAGAGGGTTAGAGAGCGTCCTTTTTGTTTTTGGCCGCGCATGTAATGATAAGCTTGGATTTCTCAATGCCAGAATTACCAGAGGTCGAAACAGTTATTCGTGGCCTTGCGCCAGTCATTGAGGGGCAAAAGATCACCAAAGCAGCCGTCAATCGTCCAGATCTGCGATGGCCATTTCCAGAAAATATGGCCGCAAGACTGGAAGGGCAATGTATCTTAAAATTACGACGTCGCTCCAAATACATTCTTGCAGACCTGTCATCCAAAGAAACGCTTTTGATTCACTTAGGCATGTCAGGTCGAATTTTAATCTCCGGTAACCCCCTTGGTCGACACGTCCATCAGAATAGATCGCCAGAAAAACATGATCATGTAGTTCTGGATTTTTTAAATGAGGCAAGGATCACATTTAACGATCCGCGCCGATTTGGGGCAATGGACCTTTTTGATACAGCAAGCGAGAGCAGTAACAAATTTCTGGCACATCTTGGACCGGAGCCTCTTGACGACCAATTTGATCACGAAACATTTGTTAAAAACATAAAAAAACGCAGATCTCCAATAAAGTCCGTCCTTTTGGACCAGAGAATCATTGCAGGGCTAGGCAACATTTATGTATGTGAAACGCTTTTTCGTGCTGGTATATCACCAAAAAAGACTGCAGATAAAATTTCATTAGTACGTCTTAAAAATCTCAGCCCTAATATAAAAGATGTTTTAACAGAGGCTATTGACGCAGGTGGATCAACATTACGGGATTTTAAACATACGGATGGGAAACTCGGTTATTTTCAGTATAATTTTGACGTTTACGGGCGCGAAGGCAAACCCTGTTCTCGCCCTGCCTGCTTAGGACACATAAAACGTTTTGTGCAGTCAGGACGGTCTAGCTTTTACTGCCCAAGATGTCAAAAATAGTTTTGAACAAATTCTGGACATGAATTTTCATTACATGGTATGGGCATCTTAGTCCGAAACAACCGAAAGATCGTTTCATGGCCTACGAAACAATCATTGTCGACGTCCAAGACCATATTTCTGTCATCACATTGAACCGGCCCGACGCGCTAAATGCGCTGAACGACCAACTCTTAGAAGAGCTAGGCGATGCATTGGGTGAGGCGCAAAAAAATGATAAGGTTCGCTGCATTGTATTGACTGGATCCGAAAAAGCCTTTGCCGCCGGTGCCGACATCAAAATGATGAGTAGCAAGAGCTTTGTTGACGCATTTGGTGAAGACCTCTTTACAGACGCAACAGATAAAATAACAGCCGTTCGCAAACCAATAATTGCCGCTGTTTCGGGCTATGCCCTTGGCGGCGGATGCGAATTGGCCATGATGTGTGACTTTATTATTTGTTCGGACACGGCAAAGTTTGGACAGCCGGAAATCAATCTCGGTGTTTCGCCCGGACTTGGGGGAACGCAAAGACTAACTCGGTTCATAGGTAAATCCAAGGCGATGGATATGAATCTGACCGGCCGTTTTATGGAAGCGGAAGAGGCCGAGCGTTGCGGGTTAGTAAGTCGCGTTGTTGCGACGAAAAACCTCATGAGTGAGGCGATGGGCGCTGCCACAAAAATCGCGGAAAAATCTATGATTACGGTTATGGCAGTCAAAGAGATGGTGAACCGCTCGTATGAGACAACGCTACGCGAGGGGCTTCTATTTGAACGTCGCGTTTTTCATTCGCTCTTTGCGACAGAAGATCAAAAAGAAGGCATGGGCGCTTTCATGGAAAAGCGCGAGGCGCAGTTTAGGGACAAATAGTGAATATCTGATTTTCTTGGTACTTGATGGTTGACAGGGAAGTCGCTCGAGAATAAAACGCTGTCTTCATGGAATTAATAGCTTCACTGGGACAGTACATCATGGCAAATTCGCCTCAGGCAAAAAAGCGTGCACGTCAGAACGAACGCAACAGAATTGTAAACAAGGATCGCCGGTCACGGATCCGATCCTTCATTCGCAAGGTTGAAGAGGCCATAGCTGGCGGTGATAAAGAATCAGCAATGGTGGCCCTGAAATCTGCTCAGCCAGAACTGATGAGGGGCGTTTCGAAAGGTATCTTTCACAAAAACACAGTAGCTCGTAAAATGTCTCGCTTGTCTGCGCGCGTGAACGCAATCAGCTAAGTCATACAAAAGATTTGAGTTTTTTAGGGCGCACTGGACGCCCTTTTTTAATGTCTATTGTCAGCATGAGATTCTTTTCAATAAAATTTGATGTCAAGAAGTAAGTTCTATTGCCCGCCGTTCAAAAGACTTGCTAAAACGGTATGGTGAGTCGCATCGTATCTTGGGGGGGAACGTAATTTTAAGAGATCGCATTTATTAAGCTCGGGCATATTATGTCTCGCTTTAATGATGTTCTTATCGAGCTTTTAGGTGGGTAAAAGTAGATATGTGGATCAAAGGCTTTGATCCGATTGGAGCTTTTTCCTGTCAATGAAATGTTGCGGTACGTGGGCTGTGGCCGATGGTTTCCGTTAAGGGTTGCTACTGGGATTAGGAAAATATGGATACGAAAATCTGGAGTGAACTTCAGGACGAATTGAGAGAAACAGTAGGCGAAAATCATTTTTCTAATTGGATCGCGCCTTTACAATTTTCAAAAATAGAAGATGGCGTTGCGTTCATTGTAGTTCCAAATAACTTTATGGGGAATTACGTATCGCAAAACTATGGCGATTTGCTGCTTTATCACCTTAGCAAGCGTAACACAGAAATCCAACGCATTGCCTTCCAAGCAATCGCAAAATCACAGTTGGGCAAGGGTACTGTGGAAACTAGAAGCAAATCTTCTAACTTCTCGAACGTAACGACCGCACAAAATGGAAGCGTGCTTGAGGTTCCTAGCGCACCACTGGATGAAAGATTTACATTCGAAAACTTTGTCGTTGGAAAACCAAACGAATTAGCACATGCCGCTGCGAAGAGAGTTGCCGAAGCCGGTCCTGTTACGTTTAACCCTTTGTTTCTTTATGGCGGCGTGGGACTTGGCAAAACCCATTTGATGCACGCGATTGTGTGGGAGCTTCAAAAAAAACGCAAAGATTTAAGCGTCATTTATCTTTCTGCAGAGCAATTCATGTATAGATTTGTGCAGGCTTTGCGTGATCGTAAAATGATGGACTTTAAACAGCTGTTTCGCTCATTTGATGTTCTGATGGTTGATGATGTGCAATTCATTGCAGGCAAAGACAGCACTCAAGAAGAATTTTTTCATACCTTCAACGCGCTGGTCGATCAAAATAAACAGATTATAATTTCAGCTGATCAAGCGCCCGGTGAAATAAAGGACTTAGAAGACCGCATCAAAAGCCGTCTACAATGTGGGTTGGTAGTCGATCTCCATCCCACGACATATGAGTTAAGGCTTGGCATTTTACAGTCAAAAGTAGAGCAACAACGCCACCATTATCCCGAAATTGAAATAGACCAAAACGTTCTGGAATTTCTTGCTTTGAGGATCACGACAAATGTGCGTGTACTGGAGGGTGCTTTGACTCGTCTTTTCGCGTTTGCGTCGCTTGTGACACGACCAATTACACTGGAATTGGCACAAGATTGTCTCGCCGACATCTTGCGTAGCTCAGAGCGCAAAGTCACCGTGGAAGAAATTCAGCGTAAAGTCGCTGAACATTATCATATCCGGCTTTCAGACATGATCGGCCCGAGACGGGTTCGCACTTACGCAAGACCACGTCAAGTAGCGATGTATCTTTCTAAAATCCTGACAAACCGTAGCCTACCCGAAATAGGGCGTCGTTTTGGCGGGCGAGACCACACAACCGTCATGCACGGCGTAAAACGGATTGAGGACTTGCAGGTCACCGATGGCCAAGTCGCAGAGGATGTTGAGATGCTGCGTAGGTCTTTGCAATCCTGATTATTCATAAATCAACTAATGCTCTATTGCTCTTGATACTCTTGCCCTTGACGCGGTTTCCATTAGCATAGAAAAAGACTTACATCCGAAACTGCTCTGGGTTCACACGACGCGGAGAGTTTGGCGTATTTAGGAGCGTTGGTTATGAAATTGAGTATTGAACGCAGTATATTGCTTAAGGGCGTCTCTCAGGCGCAATCCGTTGTCGAGCGGCGCAACACTATTCCCATTCTCGCCAATGTTCTGATCGAGGCTAACGACGAATATGTTCAATTTAGGGCAACGGATTTGGATATTGAGGTTTTGGATAAAGCTGTGGCGCATGTGGAACGCGCGGGCGCAACAACAGTTTCTGCAGTGACCCTCCACGATATTGTGCGTAAATTACCTGACGGCGCCCTTGTGACACTTAGCGATGATGCTTCCAAAGGGCGGCTGACTGTCGAAGCCGGCCGCTCCGTGTTCTCTTTGGCGACCTTACCTAAGGAAGATTTTCCAGTGATGGCATCATCTGAATATGCAGCTAATTTTTCAGCTCCGGCGTCTTTGCTCCGACGTTTGTTCGATAAATCAAAATTCGCAATTTCTACGGAAGAAACCCGGTATTATTTGAATGGTGTCTATATGCACATCGCGGACTCAGATGGCACTCAAGTTATTCGATGCGTAGCCACAGATGGTCACAGGCTTGCCCGTGTAGATGCAGATCTTCCAGAAGGCGCCAGAGACCTTCCAGGCGTGATTGTACCACGGAAAACAGTCGGAGAATTGCGCAAACTTTTAGACGAAGATGATATGAAGATCGCCGTCTCTGTCTCAGAAACGAAAATTCGTTTTGCCACACCAGAAATCACACTGACCTCAAAAGTTATTGACGGCACCTTCCCTGATTATGCACGCGTGATCCCACAAGGAAACACCCGTAAATTGGAAGTGGATGCAAGCGAATTTGCAAAAGCCGTAGATCGTGTATCTACGGTTTCCTCAGAACGCTCCCGCGCTGTAAAACTGTCCCTAGAGGAGGATCGATTGATTCTGTCCGTGAATTCGCCTGACAGCGGAACTGCAGAGGAAGAGCTAGCGGTCGCATATGGCGATGACAAGCTCGAAATCGGATTCAATGCAAAATATTTGCTTGAAATCGCTAGCCAAGTAGACCGGGAAAACGCTGTTTTCTTGTTTAACTCTTCCGGCGATCCCACTCTGATGCGCGAAGGCAATGATGAAAGCGCAATTTATGTTGTAATGCCAATGCGGGTTTGATTAGACTTCTGGAACAGGCTCCCATTTCATATTTACTTTCCGGTAAATTGGCGGAGGATTGGGATTATGACATTTCTTACCTCCCTGACCATGTCCCATTTTCGTTCGCATAAAAAGGCGAAGTTTGATCTGGATAAACGGCCTGTGGCTATTTCGGGGCCAAACGGATCTGGCAAGACAAACATTCTAGAGGCAGTATCCCTATTTTCGCCGGGTCGCGGCATTCGTGGAGCGAGCGCGGAATCTATGATGCGGAAACCTGATTGTGTCGGGTGGAAAATAACTGGCCATGCCATGGCTGATGAAAGGGTAATGGAAATAGTATTTTCTTACATGAATGGCGCAGCGCGGGATGTAATGATTGACGGTAAAAATGCCACCCAATTTGCACTTGCCCAACACTCACGCGTTCTATGGCTGGTACCCTCCATGGATCGTTTGTGGATCGAAGGTGCAGAGGGGCGTCGCCGCTTTCTCGATCGTATTTCCTTAAGCTTTTTTCCAACACATGCGGAAAATACATTACGCTATGAAAAATCAATGCGACAACGCAATAAGCTACTCAAAGACCAAGTGCGAGATCCCCATTGGTACAAGGCGCTTGAACGTCAGATGGCAGAGGCGGGTGCCGCAATCAATACCGCGCGCAAACAAGCATTAAAATTTATTCTCTCATCACAGCAGGACACGACAACAGAATTCCCTGTCGCTGAGCTGAAATTACAGCAAAACGAAGGTTCTTTGCCGGAAACAGTAGAGGATCTGTATGACGCTTTTGAGGAAAGCCGCTTCCGTGACCTTGCAACAGGGCGCACAATGGTGGGACCCCACAAAACGGACGTCTATGGAGCTTATCCAGCGAAAGGTGTTCCCGCGTCGCAATGTTCAACAGGTGAACAAAAAGCATTGTTGATTTCAATTGTTCTTGCCAATGCACGTGCACTTGCGCGCGATCATAGAAAAGCTCCTCTTCTTCTTTTAGACGAAATTTCAGCTCATCTAGACAGAGACCGGCGCGCCGCACTTTACGAAGAGATATGTACCCTTGGACTACAAGCGTGGCTGACCGGCACCGAGAGGTATTTGTTTGAAGAATTCGGTAATAGAGCACAATATATTCAGGTCGATTCGATGGATAATATCTCTCAGAGTTCCTTAACAGATTAGAAAACACGTTTTTCATTCGCCGCTTTTAATAGGACCGTTTCATGAATGCCTCGCTTATAGATTTGGTATTTTATGCTTTGGGTATCTTCATATTATTAATAACGACGGAGTCTGTATGGACCGCATTTGTTGCCATAGCATGACAAGCGGTGTCCACGGCGATTGGACGCTGGCCTTTGGCGTCGCAATGGCGGACGTACTTTGAAAACTGACGGCAATTTCAGGGCTGAACCGGATCGCCGGGGGATCTGGAGGGTATTTAATCTACTTAAAATGCCTAACTGCACAGATATTTCTTATTATGGATATTGATTTTCTGCGGCATGCCGATACTCCGCTTAGCGAGAAACAGGGTGTTTTCTGCTCCAAATATATTCCTCAGTTTTTTGGCCGGCATGACCGTTATTTTAAGCAATCCGACAGCCAGCTTAATTTTTCATTGGGATATTGTCTGGTTTTCTCAACCTTAGCAGTTTTAGATTGATTAATATTGAAGTGAATTTGATAGTTTCCGCTGTTACCCCAATGGACGAAAATATCGCACTTATCATTATGCTCGAACGGGCGCGCGGACTCCTTCAATCTGCAACATCAGTGCGCAAAATAAATATAATTTCCAGACTTTTACTGATTGTTTTGGACATCCATATTTCATTCACATAAAACAATAAATTTTGCGTCAGATACGTGACATTGATCGCTAAAAAGACTATAACTTGCCTAAACAAATAAGGAGGGCCTAGATGCCCACGGACGAGCAAGAAGGTAACAGTTATAGCGCCGAATCTATAAAGGTTCTCAAGGGCTTAGAAGCTGTTCGCAAAAGGCCAGGAATGTACATCGGCGACACCGATGACGGAAGCGGTTTGCACCATATGGTCTATGAAGTGGTCGATAACGGGATTGACGAAGCTCTGGCAGGCCATGCGGATTACGTTCAGGTGAAAATTCATTTCGATAATAGCGTCTCTGTTGCTGATAATGGACGCGGAATTCCCGTAGACGTACACGAGGAAGAAGGCGTTTCCGCAGCCGAAGTGATTATGACCCAACTGCACGCGGGCGGTAAATTTGACAGCAATTCATACAAAGTCTCCGGTGGTCTTCACGGGGTTGGAGTGTCTGTTGTAAACGCGCTTTCTGTTTGGCTTGAATTACGGATTTGGCGTGATGGCAAAGAGCATTTTGCGCGCTTTGAAAATGGGGAAACAACAGAACATCTGCGTGTGACAGGGGACGCAAATGGGAGACAAGGAACTGAAGTGCGCTTTTTGGCATCTACGGATACCTTTTCAAATTTGGAATATTCCTTTGATACTTTAGAAAAACGCCTACGTGAACTCGCCTTTCTTAATTCTGGCGTCAAAATCATTTTAGAAGATGAACGTCCATCGGAGCCCTTGAAAAGTGAATTGGTCTATGAGGGCGGTGTAAAAGAATTTGTCAAATATTTGGATCGTTCCAAATCCTCAATCATGCACGAACCTATTTATATGGTGGGTGAACGCGATGACATCGGTGTGGAAGTGGCGATGTGGTGGAATGACAGTTATCACGAAAATGTTCTTCCATTTACAAACAACATTCCCCAGCGCGACGGTGGGACCCATATGGCAGGATTTCGTGGTGCTTTAACGCGAACAATTAACAATTATGCCCACTCTAGCGGTATCGCAAAAAAGGAAAAGATAAATTTCACAGGCGACGACGCACGCGAAGGGTTAACTTGTGTTCTCTCCATTAAGGTCCCAGATCCAAAATTTTCGAGCCAAACAAAGGACAAACTCGTCAGTTCCGAAGTACGTCCAGCCGTAGAGGGTCTGATGAATGAAAAACTGGCCGAATGGTTCGAAGAGAACCCTGCCGAAGCCAAAGTGATAGTCAGTAAAATAATCGAAGCAGCGCTGGCACGAGAAGCCGCGCGCAAGGCTCGCGAATTGACCCGCAGGAAAACAGCGCTGGATGTAAATTATCTTGCTGGAAAGCTAAAAGATTGTTCAGAAAAAGACCCATCAAAAGCAGAGGTGTTTTTAGTGGAGGGGGACAGTGCAGGTGGATCTGCACAAACAGGACGTGACCGCAAAACTCAGGCCGTTCTGCCTTTACGCGGGAAAATCCTGAACGTGGAGCGTGCACGGTTTGACCGGATGTTGGGCAGTCAGGAGATTGGTAATCTTGTCATGGCGCTTGGCACGGGTATCGGGCGGGATGAATTTGCAATTTCTAAATTACGCTATCACAAGATCGTTATAATGACCGACGCTGATGTGGACGGTGCACATATCAGAACATTGTTATTAACGTTCTTTTACCGACAGATGCCTGAATTAATCGAAGGTGGATACTTGTATATTGCACAGCCTCCCCTCTACAAAGTTTCTCGCGGGAAATCGGAGGTATACCTGAAAGACCAAGCCGCATTGGAAGATTACCTCGTGGAGCAAGGCGTCGAAGGCGCCTTGCTCAAACTTAGATCAGGGGCCGAAATGGCCGGTCTTGATCTTGCTCGAGTGGTTTCGGAGGCACGGCAATTAAAGAAAGTGCTCGAAGCATTCCCAACTTATTATCCGCGTCATATTTTGGAACAAGCTGCCATTGCTGGCGCCTTTGTACCAGGTGTTGTGGACTCCGATCTGCAAGGTACGGCTGATAAAGTGGCAGCGCGCCTTGATATAATTGCTCTTGAATTTGAGAGAGGCTGGAAAGGCAGGATCACACAGGACCACGGCATTCGTCTCACCCGTATTTTACGCGGCGTTGAAGAGCTTAGAACGCTTGATGGGCAGATGTTGCGCTCGGGTGAAGCGCGCAAAACAGGAAGTTTTACTAAAAACCTCCAAGAAGTGTACGGAGCTCCAGCCTTACTTGTGCGCAAGGACCGCGAGCAGACCATCTTTGGACCCCTTAATCTAATGAGTGCGATCTTCAAAGAGGGCGAAAAGGGATTAACATTGCAGCGCTACAAAGGTTTGGGTGAAATGAACCCCGAACAGCTTTGGGAAACGACACTTGATCCAAACGCTAGAACATTCCTTCAGGTCAAAATAGAAGACGCCGCAGAGGCAGACGATCTTTTCACCAAACTGATGGGCGATGTCGTGGAGCCACGTCGTGAGTTCATCCAGAATAACGCACTAAATGTTGCAAATTTGGATTTTTGAATAAATCGACTTTTTCAGCCTTAGAAGCCGGAACCCAAATGATGGTACTGAGCATTTTCCTTGGCAGTTCGAAAATTTACTTTCCGTTTTCGTACTGCGATAATGCAATGAGATGAGTTTTTCAAATCTTGTCGATTATCTCGAAAACTTCTTATGTTTGATCCGCTTGGGCTCCAAAGCGTTGGCACCCAAGCGGCGTTTTTTGTCTTCTTCGTAATCCTCAAAGTTACCTTCAAACCATTCTACATGAGCCTCACCTTCAAAGGCAAGGATATGGGTAGATATCCGATCAAGAAAGAAGCGATCATGTGAAATCACAACAGCACAGCCAGCAAAGTCAACCAAAGCATCCTCAAGAGCACGCAAAGTTTCAACGTCCAGATCGTTTGTCGGTTCGTCAAGCAAAAGAACATTTCCACCCTCTTTGAGAAGACGTGCCATATGCACACGGTTGCGTTCCCCGCCAGAGAGCAGATCAACTTTCTTTTGCTGATCGCCCCCTTTGAAATTGAAGGACGAACAGTAAGCACGGGAATTTACTCGCGCATCTCCCAGTTCAATGACCTCTGCACCACCAGAAATAGCTTCCCAAACGGTATCTCCCGCGTTTAAGTCGTCACGAGACTGATCTACATATGAAAGATGCACCGTGTCCCCAAATGAAATGGATCCTTCGTCAGGATTCTCCTGCCCTGTCAGCATTTTAAAAAGGGTGGATTTACCAGCGCCGTTTGGTCCAATCACACCGACAATCCCGCCGGGCGGCAAAGAAAAGCTAAGATTTTCGATCAATAATTTGTCACCCATCGCCTTTTGTAAAGAATCAATTTCAATAACCTTGCCTCCAAGACGATGACCATTGGGAATAACAATTTGCGCATGAGTGATTTTTTCAAGCTCTGATTGGCCCGCCAATTCATTATATGCATTGATTCGCGCTTTTTGCTTGGCCTGACGGGCCTTTTGTCCCTGACGCATCCATTCCAATTCACGCTCAAGCGTTTTTTGTTTAGATTTGTCTTCGCGCGCTTCGTGTTCAATGCGTTTGGCTTTCTGTTCAAGCCAGCTGGAATAATTGCCCTCATATGGAATTCCACGTCCACGATCGAGCTCAAGTATCCAACCCGTAATGTCATCAAGAAAGTAACGATCGTGTGTTACGATCAATATTGTTCCCTTGTAATCAATCAGATGCTGCTGCAACCAAGCGATGGTTTCCGCATCCAGATGGTTAGTTGGCTCATCCAGCAAGAGCATATCAGGTGCTTCAAGCAAAAGCTTACAAAGCGCCACTCGACGTCGTTCCCCTCCGGAGAGTGTTGTTACGTCGGCATCATCTTCTGGGCAGCGGAGTGCTTCCATAGAAACATCAATTTGGCTGTCGAGGTCCCAAAGGTTTCCGGCATCAATCTTATCCTGAAGCTCTGCCATTTCATCTGCAGTTTCATCGGAATAGTTCATCGCCAATTCATTGTAACGGTCGAGAACGGCTTTTTTGCTGGCAACACCAATCATCACGTTTTCGCGTACTGTGAGGGCGTCATCGAGATGAGGTTCTTGCGGCAAGTATCCAACTTTAGCCCCTTCAGCAGCCCAAGCTTCCCCCGTAAAATCGGTATCCAGCCCGGCCATAATTTTCATGAGCGTAGATTTACCGGCACCATTGACCCCAACCACACCAATTTTCACCCCAGGAAGAAAAGACAGTCTAATGTTTTCAAAACACTTTTTACCGCCAGGGTAGGATTTTGAAACTCCATCCATGTGGTATACGTACTGATAGGCAGCCATCGGGACCCTCTGATCTTATCATGATTAGCGCTTTGATACCCAAATGGATGCGCAGTAGCAACGGGTACGAAGAAAATATTCCTACCCGCAAAATGATGATCAATGCATTGTAACTCTTTATTTCAAGTGGCACTTTAGGTTAGGAAACAATAAGTTTTACAAGAGCCATAGTATGCGGAAGAAAAAGGTTGGTTTACTGGGAGGATCGTTTAATCCTGCACATGAAGGGCATGTTCGCATCACTTTGAGCGCACTAAAACGCTTTGAACTGAATGAAATTTGGTGGTTGGTCAGTCCCAGAAACCCACTTAAAGAACAAAGCCCAGAGCCTATGCATCAGCGTATGCACGATGCTGCTAAGCTTATCACCCATCCCCGCGTCCGGGTTTCAAATATTGAACAGAGGATCGGGTCCCGCTTTACCGCGGATACGCTTGCAGCGCTTACGAAGCTGTACCCTCAGCATAAGTTTGTGTGGCTTATGGGGGCGGACAATTTGAGACAGATTAGTCAATGGCAAAATTGGCATTTTATTTTAGAAAATTTTCCTATCGGAGTACTGGCAAGACCTGGTGATCAATCGGCTCCTCTTAACTCGCGCGCGGCGCGCGTCTATAGGTCATACAGATTGCCTATGTCACAAAGCAACAAGCTTGGTCACAAATCAGCACCCTGTTGGTGCTATGTCAACTTACCGATGAGCGATATGTCCTCAACTAAACTGCGCAATCATACTCCCTAAGACTGGGATTCTTTAAGCGTAGCATCATTAAACGCAAAGCGAGAATGTCACTAGATCTTGGCACCTTTTGACAGTAGAACAAATCTTAGGGTTCTGGGGTGGTAAAGGTTTATTCAAGACATGAGCCAAGATCTTTCGCGGCGCAAGATGGTAATCTATATAGCCGGTACAGCCTTTTGCGCTCCGCTGGAGCTGTATGCACAATCGGTCTCTCTTAGACCAAGAAGTCGGCCAAGCAGCGCCATACCCTCAGAAATAGATCGCTATGTAAAACACGCTGAACTTACCGGAGAAGTTGGTGTCAGCGCAATTAATCTCAAAAGTGGCAATGTAATTTACGGGCGAAATCAAAATCAAAGCTTTGCCCCGGCTAGTGTTTTGAAAGTATTCACAGCGCTTTATGCGCTTGAAATACTCGGTCCCAGCTTTCGGTATTCAACACAGATTTTAGCAGATGGACCGATTAAAAACGGTCAGCTTATTGGGAACCTTTATCTAGTCGGATCTGGCGATCCGATGTTGAATACCGATCATCTTTTCGTTCTCGCAAAGGAAGTCAAAGCTGCAGGCATCCGTTCTGTTACAGGCGATCTGTTGTATACTGGGCAGAATTTCCCGAGGATTTCACAAATTGATACTTTGCAACCTGTTCAAGCCGGATACAATCCTTCGGTGTCAGGATTAAATTTGAACTTCAACCGAATTTATTTTGAATGGACTAAATCAACGGCAAACACAAAGCTAAGGCTGGATGCCAGAGGCAGTAAGGTTTTCCCAACAACAAACACCATAAAAATTTTTCCAGTAAGAGATCAGTCGCCGATTTATGGTTATACTGAAACCGCAGACAAAGAAATCTGGACTGTCGCAAATGAATCACTGAACTCGAAAGGCGGGGTATGGCTGCCCGTGCGCAAACCAGAACGCTACTGTGCGGATATTTTTAGCAATCTTTTAGGAAGCTTCGGAATAAACGTCGGACACAAAAGCCTGGTCAGTAAATTACCGATCCTTTATCCAATAGCATCCTATGACAGCATTCCGATGGATAAGATGCTTGCCCATATGTTAAGGTATTCAATAAACCTGACTGCTGAAAGCATTGGCCTTACAGCAACACAAAAGAGCGGCGGAGATGCGACGTCTCTGGCAAGCTCAGCAAGTCGTATGCAGCTTTGGGCGCAACAAGAATTTTCGGTGGATACCGCAAATTTTGTTGATCATTCTGGACTTGGCGACAAATCAAGAATTACACCCTCTGACCTTTCGTCATTTCTTCATAAGCTTTTCAGAGAAAAACCAGAATTTTTATCACTTTTGCGAAAAATTAAACCACGCGATAGTTCTGGCAAAATTAATGCCTCCTCTGAATTGCGCATACGCGCAAAAACGGGGACATTGAATTTTGTCAGCTCTCTTGCAGGCTATGTCATCGACGGGGCCAATGCGCCGTTTGCCTTTACTGTAATGTCACAAGATCTTAACCGTCGCACCGCAGCACAAAACAACAATCTTAAAGTCACCCCTAAGGGCTCAAAACGATGGAATCTGCGTTCTCGCAGGCTACAGCATCAGATTCTTAACACTCTCAGTAAGAAAGAGTTCCAAAGATAATCAAAGGGTCATATGGCGAGCTCTCGCACCGCGTTCAATGGCTGCGGCATGCAGGCGGTCGATGTTAAGCGTGTGACGCATCTCTTCCAATAGGCGCAGTTCCGGTTCCCGTATTATCCCATCAGCTGCCGCCACATCACAGCAAAGCGCATAGCCAGTTTCATAAAGTCGATCCGGAAGATGATCCACTATCAATTCAAAAAGCGAATCAACTCCGTCTTCTTGTTCAAAAAGATTAAGCACAAGCTGCGACATTACATTCAGTCTATCCATGTCAAATTCCGCAAATATGGGCAGATGATTGAGCGTGGACTGAATTTTAACAAGTTCAGCGGTAAGAATGTTTGCATCTGATGCAGAGACGGCAATCATCAAGGTCACAAGGCAATCTTGAGGCGTCATTATTTCAGATACGTCTTGGGTCACGAAATATGCCTTTATACTCCAAACTTCTCAAACAGAATATTGACCTATTCAGCACAGCGCAATAGGAAGCTCAGGCTGAAAGCATCGTTTTTCGTCCATTTTACGGAGTTACCAAATGTCTGACCTGCGCGATATCGCCATGAGCGTCAAAGCTTGGCCTTTTGAAGAGGCGCGCAGAATTTTGAAACGTTATGCGCAAAAGCCCCCAGAAAAGGGTTATGTTTTGTTTGAGACAGGGTATGGACCTTCGGGTCTGCCACATATCGGCACATTTGGCGAAGTTGCCCGTACGACGATGGTAATGCGTGCCTTTAATGTGATTAGCGATATTCCGACAAAGCTCATATGTTTTTCCGATGATCTGGACGGGATGCGCAAAATTCCAAGCAATGTACCGAATGCAGAAAGCCTCAAAGATTATTTGCAAAAACCGTTAACTTCGGTACCCGATCCTTTTGGCGAATATGAAAGCTTTGGCCATCACAACAATGCTATTTTGCGCCGTTTCTTGGATACCTTTGGATTTAAATACGAATTTTATTCAGCGACCGAGTTTTATAGCTCCGGTCGGTTTGACAAAGTACTTTTGCGAGCTGTCGAAAAATATGATGCAATTATGGAAGTTATGCTTGGGAGCCTGCGCGAAGAGAGGCGCAAAACCTATTCGATTTTTTTGCCTATTCATCCTGAAACTGGGTGCGTACTCTACGTTCCGATTAAATCTGTAAGTGCTGAAGAAGGCACGATTACATTTGATGACGAAAAAGGAACCGAAATGACCCTGCCAGTTACCGGCGGCAATGTGAAATTACAGTGGAAACCCGATTTCGGTGCGCGATGGGCTGCCTTAGGCGTTGACTTCGAAATGTATGGCAAAGACCATTCAACCAATACCCCCATCTACGATAAAATTTGCCAGATCCTTGGCCATCATGCCCCAGAACATTTTACATATGAGCTGTTTCTCGACGAGAGTGGACAAAAAATTTCAAAAACCTCCGGCAATGGTGTGTCCATTGACAAATGGCTTTCTTATGCAAGCACTGAAAGCCTCACCTACTTTATGTATCAAAAACCAAAGACGGCAAAACGCATGCATTTCGATGTTATTCCTAAAGCAATGGATGAATATCATCAGCAATTGAACGCATATGTAACACAAGATCAAAAGGCACGGCTTAACAATCCTGTATTTCACATCCACGGGTATAACGTTCCAACTTCAGATATGCTCGTTTCCTTTAGTATGTTGCTGAATCTTGCAGCCGTGGCAAATGCTGAAGAAAAAGGTCAGCTATGGGGCTTTATCAAACGCTATGCATCAGAGGCTGATCCCAAAACACACCCTGGCCTTGATCAGGCCGCGGGCTTCGCTGTGCGTTACTATAATGATTTTGTAAAACCGCAAAAGATCTATCGGGCACCCAACGAAGTTGAGCGCAAAGCACTTTTGGATTTACGCAACCAATTTGTAGCATATGAGGGTCCACCGGATGCAGAGACACTACAATCAATCGTGTTCGCCTGTGGCCGTAATCGCTTTGATCCACTTAGAGATTGGTTTAAGGCCCTCTATGAAGTTCTTTTGGGAGCGAGCCAAGGGCCCCGTTTTGGTGGATTTGTCGCGCTGTATGGAGTAGCGGAAAGTGTGAAGCTTATCGACGATGCTTTGGCTGGAAAATTCCTCGAGACTTGAACGGTCATTTTCCTGATCTATTTCTATAAAAAAAATTTAGGATAAATTATGCGTATCATACAAGCTTTGGTTGTCACTATCTGTTTAAGCACATCAGCGTTTGCAGGGCCGAAAGAAGATGTGCAAGCCACGATCAGTTCACAGTTAGCGGCGTTTTCAATAGACGATTTTGACACCGCCTTTACGTTTGCTAGCCCGTCTATTCGTTCTATGTTTCGAAGTCCAAAAAATTTCGCTCAAATGGTCCAACGTGGATATCCAATGGTCTGGCGGCCCCAGAAATTTAGCTTTTTAGAGCACCACAATGATCCCGCTGGACGCGCTCAAGATATTCAGATCATCGACCAGTCAGGGACCGCCCATTACCTGCGCTATTTCCTTATAGACACGGTAAAGGGCTGGAAAATCTCAGGCGTTCAATTTCTGAACCCATCCGATTACAGCGTGTGAAGCAGCGGGCTTTCGTGCGCTGACACTTCGCCAAATTTAGTTGAGAAGCGATATATGCGCCACGTGAACTCGTGCAAGAAGCGTTGGCCATGGACTCGCCTCGTGTCTTCAGTACAAATTTTTCCCTAACAACATTCTAAAACAGCTTGGGCGTCTCGTTTGGAGGCGATAGAAAGCCAAGGGGCAGCAACCAATAACACAATCGGACATGCGGGATATTGACCATAGCAGGCTTCGCAATATTGGTTTGAGAGGCAATAATTTCAAAACCATTAAAGCACTCTCAGAACAACTATTAATACCAAGACACAACCAGAATTCCTTGTTTTCCGTTTTGGAGCATATTCTTCGAACGTAAGATGCGATTTTCGGGATATGCATCACAGGTCACTACCCTTGTGAGTCAGGGCCACATTTGAAAAAGTTCCATCAAAAATGTCTAAAAATTGCCCGTTAGCAACAAAGAGTTCTCCAAAGTTTAAATCGATCTGCCATGATATGCACCTGTAAGAGGCAACCTACATGTGACGCTACGATGTGATCCACAAATCCATCATGACTGGTCAAGTTGTGCAGACCGGTCTATAGCCAACTTAAATATCAAAGGACGTGATCACATGACGTACCGAGAAACACTGCACCAATTGGTGTTTCAAAAAACCACTGCACGCGGAAAGGCCTTATCTAAGCTGGGATATTTCTGCGCACCTTTTCGGCCTACTAGCGGCCCGTTGCGCGATAAAGTGATCAAAGTTTATCAAGGCCAAGAGGATAGAGAAACACTGCAAACCTTGGTCACTGCACATGATGCTTACATGAGTTTATTGGGAAAATTAGGAGTGAGTGCTCCAGAAACGGATATACATCTTTTATCCTATGGGGCGATATTAGTTCCTGTTATCGTTCAAGACGCTATAGAAACGAAGTTTATGATGCGCAGCCAAATGATTGATGCAGATCTTTCACGGGCTTTGGCTTTGATGGATGCAGCGGGTCAGGTGATAGCAAAATTCTGGAACGGTTTATCCCCAGAAGATGGGCGTGTAGGATTTCATCCTTCAATTAGAAACTTCGCGATTATCCATGACAAAGCCGTATTTTTTGATAGCTTCCCTCCCCTTATTCATTATACGCATGCTGAGATGGGAAAAATTCTTGTCCAGTTTTCAGAAAGCCGCTTGATCCGCTTCATTGGACCGTTGGCTCCCAAAAAATTCGCGGGTATTCAGGACGAATGGTATTCTGCTTCTGAAACAATGATCGGTCTTGTCGGGAGCGCTTGCCGCTTACGCCCTGCCGATCGCGAAGTCTTTTTGGAATGGGGACGTCAGTTTGCCAAACTTGAAATGCCAAATTTTGCGGATGATATTCTCACAGGACTTGAGCGCCCTCCAAGGTTGCCAGGCTATTGGACTGGCTTTCGCAAACTCCTTGGTTTGCACGGAGAGCCCAATATTTAGACACTAATTTTTACAGATCTTTGACCTCCAAACTTGCGAATACATTGTTTGCATCTTCGAGTGCCCCTTCAGGTAACCTGTCGCATTGATAAGCCGTTTTGGTTGATCTAAACAACGGCTTTCTTTCCTAAGGGCTCTTCTTGGCCACAGGCGAACCGTAGGCAAGAAGATACCTGAACCATTGGCATCCCAGGCTTTGCAAGCTCGATATCTTGCGCGCAATCTTTAATCTCAAGAGACGAAGGGTTTGCCGTTATATGACCGAAGATATTCACCAGTTGTTCTATGGCCATTTTCACAACTTCATCCGCCAATTATGCGTGGTCATTGGCAAAAAACTGACAAAGACAAACAATTCATAAGGGCACCATCTTGGACAGCGTTTACGTGCCTATTAGCGTCAGCCATCCCAAGGAGGCAAAACATCTGAACTCCGCTCATATAGTTGCACGCCTTAAGGATGCAATGCTTTTGCCGTCAACGGGCGGAAATCATTCCTATGTTCAAAAGTTCAGCGATCGAGTTTCACAATAAACTTCGGAATTGATTTGACTTCATTTATTCAGCCGTCTTACAGAGCAACAATCGACAGGTTTCTTTAGACAGAAACCAATCCACTATACACGGCGTCAATCGGGTTAAATTTTGCAAAAGTACGCAACACTTGCCAAATGCCTAAAGGAAAACCCCAGCGCAATTTTTGCTCTGAACAGTTGAGCATAGAAATACTTAGCGTCAAGTTCGGATAAATCTTAAAATTAAAACAAGTCGATTTTTTAAAAAAATGCGGTTCTTGTTGCGCGATATTGATCCTTTAATTCTGCTGGGCATTCTATAGTCTAAGCTAATATGGTTTAATTGCATTCCATAATAATAATGGATTGACCTTATGGCGCATTTATGTCGGGACTGTTTGTCAACGGCAACTCATAATGAAAGATGTATTGAATGCGGATCACCTCGTATCTTGCGTCACCGAGAGCTTTTTGATCTTTCCATTGCACATATGGATTGTGATGCATTTTATGCCAGTGTCGAAAAGCGCGACAATCCTGAACTTGCCGATAAACCCCTAATAATAGGTGGCGGGCGACGTGGTGTGGTATCTACGGCGTGCTATATTGCGCGGATACGGGGAGTAAAATCAGCGATGCCAATGTTTCAAGCGCTGAAGCTCTGCCCAGATGCTGTGATCCTAAAACCACGCATGGCGCTTTATGCGCAGGTAAGCAAAGAAATCCGCAAAATGATGGATGAATTGACGCCATCGGTTGAACCTCTTTCGCTTGATGAAGCTTTTATTGATTTGAGTGGTACACAAAAACTCCACGGCGTGCCCCCTGCAGTCATGCTTGTCAAACTGGCCAACCGTATGCAGTGTGAATTGGGG
This sequence comes from uncultured Alphaproteobacteria bacterium, assembly GCA_913051655.1. Taxonomy (GTDB): domain Bacteria; phylum Pseudomonadota; class Alphaproteobacteria; order Rhodobacterales; family Rhodobacteraceae; genus LFER01. Next base: position 11,675 of record CAJXHI010000009.1, on the reverse strand, counting down.
CTGACGGGCTCAATTGGTTTATCCCACAATAAATTTTTGGCTAAAATCGCCTCTGACCTGGACAAGCCCAGAGGATTTTCTGTCGTCGGCAAGAACGATACTGAAAGCTTTCTCAGGGACAAGTCTGTACGCCTCATTTGGGGTGTAGGCAAAGCTATGCAAAATTCCCTCGAGACAGCTGGCATACGAAGCTTTAACGATCTCCTCCGTTGGGAACGGAGAGATCTGAACGCAAAATTTGGTCAAATGGGTGATCGTCTTTGGCATCTTGCACGAGGCAAAGATGCACGGTCTGTAAACGGCCACCAAGCTATGAAGTCCATATCAAATGAGACAACATTTTTCGAAGACACCTCTGATCCCGATCTGCTTTATGGACATCTGTGGCGTATGTGCGAGAAGGTATCCGCCCGCGCCAAAGCCAAAGGCATTGCTGGCCGCGTTGCGACCCTTAAAATGAAAACAAATTTGCATAAGCTCATTACAAAACGGGTTACTCTACGCGACGCTACGCAACTTTCCGATACATTATATATTAGTTTAAGTACCCTTTTGGACCAGTTGGAACAGGGACGAGCATATCGTCTTTTGGGAGCAGGGCTGTCAGATCTTTGCCCCGAACAAGAAGCCGAAATTTCCCCCGACCTACTTAATGTTCAGGCATCTCAACGCGGCAAAGCAGAACGCGCGAGCGATGTTATTCGCGAAAAATTTGGCCCAAGAGCTATTATCAAAGGAAGATCGCTACGTTGAACACTAAATCACATTTCAATGATCTATTCTGCGGCAAGGCCATTTGCACGAGACTTTACTGTTTGTTCGATAACTTTGCCTAAGACACCTTTGAGACGTGTTTTCATAATTTCAAAGTTTTCAGATGGTCTAACATTGCCTTCATCAAGATAAAGGGTGCGGTCAATTTCAACCTGCACCACATGTTTTGACCGTGCAGGTTGACCATAATGTTGAGTGATATAAGCACCAGCGAAAGGAACATTACGGCTCACGCGAAACCCGTTGCATGCAAATGCCTGTTCAATTAGATCTCCCCAAACTATATCAGCAGATGCGCCATACCGATCGCCCAAAACTACCTCTATGCCTTTATTTGGCTTTCCGAGGCGGGCCACTGCATCATGTGGCATAGAATGCATATCAATCAATAAAGAATACCCAAAACGGGCATGCGCACGAGCCAAAAGCCGCTGAAGTGCCTTGTGATAGGGCGTCCAATATTGATCGATTCGTGCCAATGCGTCCTGTTTAGATAATTTCCCACGATAGATTGCACGCGCGTTCGACACCACGCGCGGAATCACACCCAAGCCTGAGGTAATTCGTGGATTCTGCGCAAGAATTTGCAAATCATTGATAAGCGCAGGATCAAGCTCATCGGCGGCGCGGTTCATGTCCACATAAGCACGTGGAGCTTTGGCCAATAACAATGGCGCACCCATTTTTGGAATAAAATCAATTAGTTGATCAACATGAGCATCTTCTGAACTACGAATCGTAAGTTCGTCCAATACGGAAGATTTCAGAAAATCGTCACTATAGTTTCGACCGCTATGAGGGGAGGCAAATACAATTGGGGACAAAAGCACCTGAGGATCTCTGATTTCATAAGCCAAATGAGACGACGACATGTTTTCCATGGAAGCATAGATACACCATAAATTTAGATAAGCAAAAGCTCTTGATCCTTGCATGACTACAATTTATAGACTCAGGATCGATGTTCGGAGCGCGATGGCGTATAATCATCGGGGCGGGCGGTTAGCTCAGCGGTAGAGCACTACGTTGACATCGTAGGGGTCACTGGTTCGATCCCAGTACCGCCCACCATAAGGCGCCCCTTGGGGTAAATGAAAATGGCGCATTGCAGCGCCGCGATTGAAGGAGAAGGCCCATGAAGGTCAAAAACTCACTCCGCTCGCTCAAGCAGCGTCACCGCGACTGCCGCGTCGTGCGTCGTAAAGGCCGAGTTTACGTGATAAACAAAACCCAGCGCAGGTTCAAAGCTCGTCAGGGATAAGCCCTTTGACAATATAATTCTAAACTTCGCATCACGCGGTTTGTTAAATTTTCAGTTTGTTTTTTTCGCATCCAACCCGTCACGCAGAACAACGCGGCGTTTTACCCGCCTCTTACGTGCTCCAAGCAGCTTAAGCCGCAAGGCATTGAGCTGAATAAACCCTGCTGCATCTTTTTGATCATATACACCGGCATCGTCTTCAAAAGTAACATGCGCCTCTGAATAAAGGCTAAAGTCTGACCAGCGGCCCACGGTGCGTACTGATCCTTTATACAACTTGAGGCGTACGTTCCCAGTTACATATTCTTGTGACTTGTCTATCAGAGCTTGCAGCATATCCCGTTCAGGGGAAAACCAAAACCCATTATAAATCAGTTCTGCATATTTGGGCATCAATTCATCCTTTAGATGCGCTGCGCCGCGATCAAGAGTGATTTGTTCAATCCCGCGATGTGCTTCGAGCAAGATCGTACCGCCAGGTGTTTCATATATGCCACGGGATTTCATACCCACAAACCGCCCCTCAACGAGGTCAAGTCGCCCGATCCCATGTGCCCCGCCCAATTCATTCAGACGTGTCAGCAACGCCGCAGGAGACAAGGCATCACCATTGATCGACACAGCATCCCCACCCTGAAATTCGATTTCAATGAACTCTGGCGTGTCTGGTGCTGCTTCGGGGTGGACTGTTCGCTGATATACATAATCAGGTGCATCAATCGCAGGATCTTCGAGAACCTTGCCTTCAGAAGACGTATGCATCAGGTTAGAGTCCACCGAAAACGGCGCTTCGCCCCGTTTATCTTTGGCAATGGGAATTTGATTTTCTTCTGCAAATGCCAAAAGCTTTGTTCGGCTTGACAGATCCCATTCCCGCCAAGGTGCGATCACTTTGATATCAGGATTTAATGCATACGCAGAGAGTTCAAAACGCACCTGATCATTGCCTTTACCAGTAGCCCCATGCGCCACCGCATCTGCACCCGTTTCGGTAGCAATTTCAACGAGGCGTTTTGAAATCAAAGGACGTGCAATCGATGTTCCCAAAAGGTACAGGCCTTCGTACAGCGCATTCGCCCGAAACATTGGAAACACAAAATCACGCACAAATTCTTCGCGCACATCCTCAATGTAGATATTTTCCGGTGCAATGCCCAAAAGTTCGGCCTTTTGGCGTGCGGGCTCTAATTCTTCGCCCTGCCCAAGATCGGCAGTAAAGGTGACTACTTCACAACCATATTCGGTTTGCAACCACTTCAAAATTATTGAGGTATCAAGACCACCGGAATAGGCTAACACAACTTTCTTGGGCGCAGACATTTGCAATATTCCCTTTCAGCGACGTATCAGCGCGGATAGCCGCTTTTGCCAGAGGGGGCAAGGGTGATAAAGGCAAGAGATGATTACAAGCACCTCTGAGCATAGCGATTTTTTGATTACAAGGATAAGCGATTCAACATGTTACAGGCTACTAAACTTTTGCATAGGCCATTTGACAGGTGGTCAGAAAATTCACTAGCGCGTTCAAGATCACAATCCTGCACTTCGTTGATCCTTTGTTGAACCCTCCTTTTGATCTTCTTGTGACAAGCCCCAAGAAAGAATTAGCTTATGCCAGAACTAATTTGTCCTTATTTAAGTGAATACGACCCATCTGTATTTTGGAGTAATCATCTGTCCGGGGGTGATTTTAGCTTGGCACAGACCCTTTTGCTTGGCTGACTTTTCTACTCAAGCTCAGCATTATAACAACGATCTATGGCCATTAGATCGAATAGCGTTCGTTACGATAGGTGTTTCGTCCTTGCCTTCACACAAACCTTGCGCCAAAAAAGAGAGATGAGCGATTTTCAAAACTTTGCTAAGGAGGCCGAAGCAGCCCTTCGGGCTGTTTTTGCACCGACCCCGTTGCAGAAAAATGAACACCTGAGCGCAATCTACGAGGCCGATATCTGGCTCAAACGCGAAGATCTTTCGCCCGTGCGCTCATACAAATTGCGCGGGGCCTTTAATGCAATGCGCAAATTGTCAGATCAAAAAGATTTCGTTTGCGCAAGTGCTGGAAACCATGCCCAAGGCGTCGCATATATGTGCCGACAGTTTGGGGTAAGCGGACGGATTTTTATGCCCGTCACAACGCCACAACAAAAAATTCAAAAGACAAAAATGTTTGGTGGTGATCAGGTGACCATCGAATTGGTGGGTGACTATTTTGACGATTGTCTCAACGCCGCGCAGGCTTATTGCGCTGAACATGCCGCCCATTTCCTATCCCCATTTGACGATGAGGACGTTATAGAGGGACAAGCATCCGTCGCCGTTGAAATCGAACAACAACTGGGCGGTGTGCCCGATCAGATTATTCTGCCTGTTGGAGGTGGTGGTTTATCCGCTGGGATGATCAGCTATTTTGAAAATAGGTCCCAGTATACATTGGTCGAACCTTTAGGTGGGGCATGCCTTTGGGCAGCGTTGATATCAGGGAAACCCATCAAACTGAATAAGGTGGATACGTTTGCAGATGGGGCCGCTGTCGGTCAAATTGGGCAAAGAACTTGGGACAGACTCAAAGACGTGGGATTAGCTAATGTCGTTCGTATCCCCGAGGATCGGATTTGTCTAACTATGCTCGATATGCTGAATGTGGAGGGAATCGTTCTTGAACCTGCAGGGGCACTCGCAATTGATGCGTTAAAGGATCTGGGCCGTTCCATCGCCGGGCGACAAGTAGTGTGCCTGTCAACCGGCGGAAATTTTGATTTTGAGCGTCTACCGGAAGTCAAAGAACGCGCTCAACGATTTGCCGGGCTCAAAAAATACCTTATCTTGCGAATGCCACAACGACCCGGCGCGTTGAAAGAATTCCTTAATTTTCTCGGGCCGGAGGACGACATCACGCGCTTCGAATACCTGAAAAAAAGCGCGCGAAATTTCGGGTCAATTCTAATTGGCATCGAAACCAAATCGGCCGATCGATTTGAAAATTTTTTCAAACGTCTGGATGAGGCTGGGTTTTCCTATTCTGATATCACGAATGATGAGATCATGGCACAGTTTGTCGTTTGAAGCACTTGGCCAAAATATTTCAATTCATCACACCAGCTTCTTCGACACCCTAAATGTAATGTCGTGTTTTTGTGCGAAAAATTATTCACGCTCTATTGCTTCATAGAAGAATAAGCTCCTAGAAAAAATTGTCATGCCTTTTCATAGGCATCCAATGTCGCTTTAAAAAATATTGCCCGTAATGAAATTTAAAATAAACTGTCGGTCACCCGGATTTTCTACAAGCTCCAACGCCAATTTCGCAGGTAAAATAAAGTCTGAGTGACCCTCTTCTGTCGGAGAGCTCCGGCGCAGTACGGGAAAGGCAAGATAAACAGTACAGAGTTTTTCTGCCCAGAGATCATATTCAGGCATGAACACAAATCGCCGGAATGCGCCAATACGTTTAGGCCTATCAATCACCCATCCTGTTTCCTCCATCACTTCACGATGCAAGGCCGTGATAGGATTTTCACCCGGATCAATGCCTCCTCCTGGCAGTTGAAATTCTGGTTCGGGCGCATTTTGATGTGTCAGCAAAAGGTTTTGCCTGATCGGCAACAATGCATATACCCCAGGGCGCCGAGTGTAGGAAATATCATTCTTTACGCTCTCACCGAAACGACGTATCATTGTATTCTTCCTTTGCGGCCTGCCTTGCTCAAGGGTCTCAGACAGGGTATTGCACAAATCATCAATTTGGGGAATTCTAATGTTTCGCGGCGCAGAGCTTATCTGGGACGACACAGTCCTGCCCTTTCAATTGGACAAATCCGATATCCGCGGGCGCGTCGCACGACTCGATGGTGTGCTCAGCGGTGTGCTGAAACAGCATGCTTATCCCCCAGCTGTAGAAGCGCTTGTTGCGGAAATGACCCTTTTAACGGCTTTGATCGGACAAACGGTGAAGCTACGTTGGAAATTGTCCCTACAGGTCCAATCCAAGGGCCCAGTACGCATGATTGCAACCGATTATTATGGTCCGAAAAAAGAAGGTGAGGCGGCATGCATTCGCGCCTATGCGAGCTTTGATGCTGTTAAACTAATCGAAGGGCACCCAATGGACCAAATCGGCGAGGGGTATTTTGCCATTTTGATTGACCAAGGCAAAGGAACCCAACCTTACCAAGGTATCACACCTTTGTGTGGAACCTCTCTTTCTGAAAGTGCTGAAGCCTATTTTGCCCAGTCCGAACAATTACCCACAAAATTTTCACTCAGCTACGGCAGAGTAAGCGAACCCGGTGTCGCCGAACATTGGCGCGCGGGTGGCATAATGTTGCAACATATGCCAAAGGCGAACCAATTTTTCGCCTCTGGTGGCGGATCAGGTGAGTCGGGGCTTCTGGCGGCCGCGGATCTTGTGAGCGGAGAAACAGAAGAAAACTGGAAAAGGGTCAATTACCACCTTGATACCGTTGAAGAACTTGAATTGATTGGACCAAAAATAACGCCAACCACGCTCCTCACACGACTCTTTCACGAAGAAAGCCCCAGAGTTTTTGAACCCCAAACAGTCGAATTTGGATGTTCCTGTTCTGAAAAAAAGGTGCGCCAGTCTTTGTCTATTTATTCTGCCAAAGACATTGAAACCATGACTACCGAAGACGGAAATGTGACGGCGGATTGCCAGTTTTGCGGAGCGCATTATGCACTTGATGCCAAAACAGTCGGATTTGATGCGGCTGACAGGTGAGCCGCTTAAAACCCATTTGCGAAGCGCTTTGCAAAACCTCACTCGGGGATCGTCTGATTGTGATCTGAATGCTAACCGACAGAATTTTAAAAAAAAGGATTTGTGCAGTGCAGCTGTACTGATTGCTATTCAAATCCAAGATGGCATACCCTATATAATCTTGACCAAACGATCCCCTGCATTGAAAAACCACCCCGGTCAGGTCGCCTTTCCCGGAGGAAAAATAGATCCCTGCGATGCCACAGCCATTGAAGCGGCATTAAGAGAGGCGCAAGAAGAAATCGCACTTTCCCCTACTCAGGTTGACGTATTAGGGTCTTTGCCCGATCACATTACAATCACCGGCTTTCGCGTTACCCCGGTTGTCGGCTATATCAAGGGTTTGTTCTATCCAGTTCCAGAAATTGACGAGGTGGATGAAGTCTTTCGCGTCCCCTTTGATTTTCTGATGCAACCTCAGAATTACACAATTTGTAAACGCCGCTACATGGGATACGACTGGCGCTATTTCACGATTCCATATGGCCCACATTATATATGGGGTGCTACCGCGCGGATGTTGCGCGCTTTTGCAGATTGCTTTGAGCCATGAAAATCAGAGGGTCATGGATCATTGCGCCGAGCGCACAACGGGTTATAGGCCTATTGTCGGACGCAGGCCACGAAACCTACTTTGTGGGGGGATGCGTCCGTAATGACCTTTTGGGGTATGAGGTCGAAGATATTGATATAGCAAGCGCATCACCCCCAGAAGTGACCGCCTCACTAGCAAAAAATGCCGGTATCGCATTCGTACCAACGGGGATCAAACATGGAACCGTTACTTTGATCATGGAGGATCAGAGCTTTGAAATCACAACTTTCCGCAAAGATTTGGCAACAGATGGGCGTCACGCAGAGGTAACATTTTCCTCCAATCTAAAAGAGGATGCCCAAAGACGCGATTTCACAGTGAACGCACTCTACGCAACGGCAGATGGGAGAGTGATAGATCCGCTTGACGGACTGGAAGATTTGCGCTCGCGCCGACTACGCTTCATAAATGACGCGGCTAAAAGGATTCAAGAAGATTACCTGCGGATCTTAAGGTTTTTTCGCTTTTCAGCTTGGTATGGCAGTACGCAGGAAGGCTTTGATGCAGAGGCGCTTGCCGCGATTGCTACAAACCTCGATGGGTTAGAACGATTATCAAAGGAACGCATCAGCGCAGAAATGATAAAGCTTCTGGCAGCTCCTGATCCAAGCCCTAGCATAGCTGTCATGCGCTCATCAGGTGTGTTGCAAAAAATCCTCGCGGGGGCTGATGATCGGCTACTTTCCCTTTTTGTGCATCTTGAAATCGAAAATGGCCTGCCATCTGACACAATTGGACGGCTTGCCGTTCTGGGAGGACAGGATGTGCAACATCAATTGCGTCTCAGTAATCAGCAAACCAAAACTTATGAAACGCTCAGGGCTTGCATTTCCAATACCATGCCACCGCATGAACTGGGATATCGACACGGTGAACATATTGCTTTAATCAGTCTTGCACTAAGGGCTGCATTATTCGAAATTCCGATTAATAAGCCTGATATAGACAGCGCAAAACGAGGCGCTTTGGCGCAATTTCCGTTGAACGGTCAAGATTTGAAAAATCGCTTCCAAGGTGTAGAATTGGGGCATGTCTTGAAAGACTGTGAGGCCCGTTGGATTGCGTCAGAGTTTCGCTTAAATAAAGCAGATCTGCTGCGTATAATCCGGTAAATCCAAAACCTTTGAGATTGCGCTTGAGGCGCGATGAATTGGCCGTAGGAAATTTCCTGACCTAACTGATACGCCAACCATCCGCAAGCGCAGGCAAATGAGGTCGTTGACATAACTATAAAATTTTCGAACTTTACAAAATTCCAATTATCGATGATCTAATCGGCTTTTATCGGCCATAGGATTGTTAGTAATGTTTCGATTTTTTGAAAATCTCGTTGATCCATTTGAAAATTATCGCGAAACCGATGTTCCTCCAAACCGGTTATATCCATTTATCAAAGACTATTGTCGTCCTTTTTATGGCGTCTTTGGCATTTTGGTTGTTTTGTCCTGCCTCGTCGCCAGTATTGAGATTGCGCTTATCTATTTCATAGGCTGGCTTGTTGACGTCATGCAGGGCGATCCTAATTTGGTTTGGGAGCAATACGGCGCGACTTTGGTCGTTGTAGGTTTGCTTATCCTTTTCATCCGACCCATTGTTTTTGGTGCACACGTCGCCTTGATAAACAACACTATGATGCCGAATCTTGGGACGTTAATCAGATGGCGTGCACATCGACATGTGTTGCGCCAGTCAGTGGGATGGTTTGAAAATGACTTTGCTGGTCGGATTGCCAATCGTGTAATGCAAGCGCCACCCGCGGCTAATGAAGTTGTGTTCCAGCTCTTTGACGCAATGAGCTATTCTGTGGCATATGTTGTTGGCTCAGCAATTATTCTATGGGTAACGGATCCACAACTCGCCTTTCCACTTATTATCTGGTTTGCAGCCTATATTTTATTGGCGCGTTGGGTTGTGATCCATGTTGGTCCTGCTTCTGAAGCATCATCTGATGCGCGCTCTAAACTCAATGGACGAATTGTAGACGGGTATACGAATATTCAAACTGTCAAAATGTTTACTGATGGAATGGATGAATTGGATTATGCGCGTGATGCTATTTCATTTACGCGCGAAACTGTAAAAAAAGAGATGCGCATTTACACCACAATGGATGTGGCCCTTACCATTCTTAACGGTTTCTTGCTTGTAAGCGTGATCGGCTGGGCGATATATTTATGGTCAAGTGGCGCGTCATCCGTCGGCGTTGTAGCAGCAGCCTCTGCTTTGGTGTTACGACTTAATGCGATGACTGGCTGGATTATGTGGGCAGTGACTAGTTTTTTCCGTGAGTTGGGCGTTGTGTCCGAAGGCATGCGCACAATTGCCCAACCTTTACAGCTTGTGGACAAATATGAAGCAACACCTCTTGCCGTTAGCAAAGCCGACATTCGGGTTAGCGCGCTCTCACATCATTACGGCAAAGATAGTGGTGGCTTGAACCAATTAGATCTCACAATTCATGCAGGTGAAAAAATCGGGCTCGTTGGTCGCTCTGGTGCAGGAAAAACAACGCTTTTGAAATTGTTATTACGGTTTTATGATATCGAAAGCGGAAAGATAGAGATTGACGGGCAAGATATATCACGTGCCACACAAGACAGCCTGCGCAGCCACATTGGAATGGTGCAACAAGACAGCAGCCTTTTACACCGTTCTGTACACGACAACATCCGCTATGGCAAAAAACATGCAAGTAAAGCCGACGTTGTTGCGGCCGCCCAAAAAGCACAAGCGCATGAGTTCATTCTTAGCCTTCAGGACCCGAGCGGACGCGGCGGTTATGACGCCGAAGTTGGGGAGCGTGGTGTGAAACTGTCAGGTGGGCAACGCCAACGCATTGCGCTTGCTCGCGTGATCTTGAAAGACGCACCTATTCTTTTGTTGGACGAAGCTACAAGCGCGCTAGATAGCGAAGTCGAAGCAGCGATCCAAGACACGCTTTACAAAATGATGAGCGGAAAAACTGTTATCGCAATTGCACATCGCCTGTCCACGATAGCTCATATGGATCGAATATTAGTGATGGATAATGGAAAAATTGTTGAAGACGGAACGCATAGTGCGCTGATCGTAAAAGGGGGACTGTATGCCAGTTTCTGGGCGCGTCAATCCGGCGGATTTATAAATGTAGACTAAGAGCGCATAACTCAAAAATGGATCGATACTCTATTCCCTGCCAATGGTACAACACTACAACGGCTCTAAACCTTTATCCATTACTACCTGCAAGGAAGCTATTTTGCCATTCTTATCGGTTCTATAGCGATCATCTTTTCAGGCCGTTGCGAAATGATCACCGCCGCACTTTTGGTTACAATCCTTAACGTCGTGCTGGATGCAGGCCCCATTGCGAACAAGGATGAAACCCAATTCGATAACCTCAGCTTTGCGTATGGGCGTGAAAAGGGGGTAATATCGATTTACGGCTAGACTCTACAGGATATGACAAAAGACAGTCTGCGCAATAAAATCGGCACGGTGACAGCGGAAACATCCATGTTTAACTGTTCTGCAGCAGACGAAATCCGTTACGGCCGTCCAGACGCCAGTGACGAAGATATTCTGCCAACGATAGAAAAAGCTGAGGCCGATGAGTTTATCGCGATATCGTCAACAATAATGGACACATTATTATGCGCACCTTGGTGAGCGGTGCGTAATACTCTCAAGGGGGTCAGCGCCAACCTATCGTACTGGCGTGCGCACTGCTTAAGGACGCCCCAAACCTTATTCTATACGGAGTCACAAGCGCGCTTCACAGCGACCTTCAAGCCTCCATCCAAGCCGCCCTTGAACGGGTGATGTAAGGTAAAGTCGTACTGGTCATAGCACATCGTCTATCCACCATCGCGCCGTCGGGCGACTTTTTAAGCGTGGCGCACCAAGAAAGCGGCGCTTGCAGGGTTTCACGCACGCGGGTCGGATCGGGTGATTGATATTGATCAATGTGATCTCATCCGGCCAGAGTTTCGCGATGCGCTACCTAAGGATAAAGCCCTAGCAATAGCAGGAGTCAGCCGCAAAGGCGCGCTGAGCGTTCAGATCAATACGTCTGAGGCAGGGTTGGATTTAGCGGTGTTTGGTGGCAAACCGCTTGACCAAGAATTGGAAATATCTCTTACCCAAGCAGCAGAGCATTTTTCCCTCGCGCGGCTGAGCCGGGAAGAGAAGTTTGTCGCGATGCATGCCCCACCCATTCAAAGGTTCGGGCGCAAAAATGTTGTGTCACCAAACATTTCTTCAGGCCACAAAAGAAGGTGAAGACA
>CAJXHI010000008.1 GCA_913051655.1 uncultured Alphaproteobacteria bacterium | reverse complement strand
GCACCCACTCATCAAATGTGTTGCTGATTTTAAATGTCATTACGCGCGTTTTCATTTTGCAACTCCAAATTAGTTTCCTTTAATGCAGATTAACGCAGTGTAGAAATATGTGGAGTCTTTGTTTGAGCATTTCTCCATGCATGGATTTATATATCGTCTGACCCGATACGAGGGGTACGGTGGGGGTGGGGTCTACAGCCTACGAACAATGGCTAAATTTCTACTACAGTCAAATCTTTCCGGTGGGTAAAATGGTGGGTAGTATCAGACCATCAAAAGGTTTGTTACTTAAAAACAATGGCTTAGGGGAAATACGTGGCGGAGGAGGTGGGATTCGAACCCACGGAACGCGTTAACGTTCGTCGGTTTTCAAGACCGGTGCATTCAACCACTCTGCCACTCCTCCGACCTTTTGTGTCATAATGGCATCAACTTGATTCTGAAAGCGATAAATTTGCGCAAAACTACGCTGTCTTTGTTCTTAGGAGCTTTTCAGTCCCTTATGAAGCGGTTAACGTATTTTGGCGTGAGGATAAGCATTTAGGGCAAATTAGATAGAGACCGGGGGGGGTTATGATCGCCACGCCAAAACATTGGACAATGGCTCACTTCGGGGCGATTGTTCTTTGCGTAGGGCTGCTGAGCGGCTGTCAGCACCTTGTTTTCTCACAAAATGTCGTCAATGGGTCATTTGAAGCGAAAAAGCAAAATACCAATTCCGTTGAACTTGACACGGAAGCGCCCGATGTTTTTCGCACAAGCGAAGCCGGTTTATGGGATGGTCGCCCCTCTTTGGGAGGTATTTGGGTGGCCCATCCAGATACTGACATTCCAGAGCGCGTGATAATTCGAAATGGATCGAATAAAAAATTTGTGATCGGCGCGTTGTTTCGCCGTGAAACCTTACGTCCCGGCCCAAGGCTCTTATTATCCTCCGAAGCCGCCGAAGCATTGGAGATGCCAGCGGGAGTTCCAGCAAACTTGACAGTGGTTGCTTTGAGAAAACGCTCAATATCTGAAAACAAACCAGATCATAGCCTTGGCATGGCGAACCTAGAACCCGAGAAAAAGGAAGTTTCCCCGCCCATCATACCTGCGCGTTTTAATCTTAAACGGCCATTTATTCAGATTGGTATTTTTGGTGTGGAACAAAATGCCAAAAATACTGCAGAAACCATGCGTCAAATGGGGATTGTTCCGATCTTAAAAATCTTCAAAAGAAACAATAAAATTTTTTGGCGTGTGCTGGTTGGACCCGCAAGCACAGCAGAAGAACAAATGACACTTATTCAAAAAGTGAGAACCGTTGGATTTAAGGATGCCTATACAGTTACCTACTAAAATTTTACAGCTCTATCGCCTTTATCTAAGTTCTTTGATAACGATCTTAGTTTTTTCCATGCCTTTAAAGGCCTTCGAAACAAACGCAAAAGCCGCTTTTGTTGTTGATTTGACAACAGGATCCATTTTATTAGCCAAAAATGCCGATAAACCGTTACCACCGGCGTCGATGTCGAAACTGATGACGCTTTACGTGGCATTTGAATTTATCGAGGCGGGGCGATTGAGCCTTGATGAAAAACTTCCCGTCTCAGCGCATGCTGCAAAATATGGTGGATCAACGATGTTTTTGGATACCACAGACCGCGTGCGCGTAGACGACCTGCTGAAAGGGATCATCGTGCTTTCTGGTAATGATGCTTGTGCTGTCATCGCCGAAGCTTTATCGCCAGATGGAACGGAGGCAGGTTTTGCGCGCCTTATAACGGAACGTGCAGAGCAACTTGGCATGACAAATTCAACGTTTCGAAATTCAAATGGCTGGCCTGCTACCGGTCATGTGATGAGTATGCGCGATCTAGCACTTTTGTCCAAACGGCTCATTGAGGACTTCCCAGAGTTTTATCCCTTGTTTGCAGAAAAAGAATTTGTATTTGATGGAAGGGCGCCTGCTAACAGTCGCAATCGCAATCCCCTACTTGGCTTGGGTATTGGAGCAGACGGGCTAAAGACTGGGCATACAAATGAAGCAGGCTATGGGCTGACAGGCTCCGCAGTTCAGGGAAATAGACGCATCATTTTTGCGATTTCAGGCCTCACCTCATCCGCCGAGCGCGCACACGAGGCAGAAGCAATTGTAAACTGGGCCTTTCGCCAGTTTACAATGAAATCTTTTGGGGAAAAAGGAACCGTTATTGCGCGCGCACCTGTTTGGAACGGGAGGCAATCAATAGTGAATCTTGTGTTAAAAGATCGTATTGGAGCATTAGTTCCCATTCTTGGAAATTCAGATGCTCGGTTTGAAATAGAATACAAATCTCCGATCCCCGCTCCGATAAGACAAGACCAAGAACTAGCCACATTGATTATATCAACGGAAGGTTTGGCCGATGTTAAAATACCGCTTGTAGCTGAAACAGCAGTGCCGATGGGTGGATTTATAACGCGTGTTATAACTGCGGCAAAATCAATTATTAACCAAGTTACTTCAGGTCCTGAGGCCGCACTTTGAACCAGCCCGGCCTATTCATTACTTTTGAGGGTATCGACGGCTCTGGAAAATCTACCCAGGTCAAACACCTCGCCAAACGCCTGAGCGATGCTGGACGCGATGTGGTGCTCACCCGTGAACCCGGAGGATCCAAAGGAGCGGAAGAAATCCGCTCACTTGTTCTAGAAGGTGTTCCGGAGCGCTGGTCGGCAGAAACAGAAATTCTTCTTTTTACCGCCGCACGCCGTGACCACATGGAAAAACTGATTTTGCCTGCATTAAAGGAAGACAAAATCGTGATTTGCGACCGGTTTGCGGATTCTACGCGGATGTATCAGGGATTAAGCCGCGGTGATCTCCGTAAAACTGTAGACTCTCTAACCGATTTGATGATTACACGACAACCTGATTTGACAATTCTGATCGACCTTGATCCTGCAATCGGTCTTCATCGTGCAAAAGCACGCAACACCAAAGAAGAACGCTTCGAAGATTTTGGCATCACGCTTCAAACACAAATGCGCGATGGGTTTTTGAAACTTGCGCAGGAGTTTTCCCATCGGTTCAGGACCGTGAACGGCGGTCAGCCAACGAAAAGTTTGTCTGAAGATATCTATGCACATGTGCAAAAGGCAATGAAATGAACGTACCTCTCGAAGAATTGCCTCGCTCAGATAAGGTTGAAGGGGCCCCGCACCCTAGTGAGACATCCACAATCTTTGGCCAACAAGAGGCGAGCAATCAATTCCTCACAGCTTTTAATGCAGGACGATTACATCACGCGTGGATGGTCACAGGTGAGCGGGGCATTGGCAAGGCAACTCTGACATGGCAGATTGCAAAATTTCTTTTGGCAACTCCTGATCCAATTGATGGCGAAGGGCTTTTTGGCACACCTGAACCAGTGTCAACCCTATCCATTGATGCTCAGCATCCAATCACGCGCCGAATAAGAGCAGGATCAGAACCAGGTGTCATGTCCGTACGCCGCGCCTACGATGAAAAGCGTAAAAAATTTAAACAAATGATCACAGTGGATGAGATCAGAAACTTAAAATCCTTTTTCACACTCTCTGCGACAGATGGGGGCCGGCGCATTGTGATTGTGGATTGCGCTGAAGCGATGAGCCAAAGCGCTGCTAATGCGCTTTTGAAAATCCTCGAAGAACCGCCACAGAACGCATATCTCTTCTTGATCTCTCACCAACATGCGCGCCTTTTGCCAACCATTCGGTCGCGATGTCGTGAGTTGAGGCTAAAAAAATTATCGCCTTTCAACATCGCAAAGTCTTTAGAAGCGGCTGAGGTTGACGTCTCAGGAATCGATCCAAATGCATTGGCAGTATTGGCAGGCGGATCTGTAGGAGCAGCGGTCAAACTGATGAATTTGAATGGCTTGGAAGTTTTCAAAAAGATACTGGATGTTTTTGAAACACTTCCGAGGCTTGATAACGAAAAAGCACTTGCTCTTTCAGAAACGTTTTCACGTTCCAACGGGCCAAACACCTTTGATTTCTTTGTATCGCTTTTAGAATTAACCCTAAACCGATTGGCTATTATAGGGACAAAGGCAGACGGGCAAGCGGGGCCAACGATTTTCAACGAAGCTACTGTTTTTCAGAGACTTTGCCCAAACCGACATGCTGCGATCCAGTGGGCGGAACTGACCCAAGAGTTATCTGCACGACTGCGACAGGGGCATGCGGTTAACCTTGACCCTGGCGCCCTGATCCTAGATACGTTCTTTCAAATTGAGGCGTGCGCAGCAACGACAGCGCAGTAATTAGAGGTTTTTGATGGGCGCGTATCCGTTAATTACTGACAGTCATTGTCATTTGGATTTTCCAGATTTTAAAGACAACCTTGATGAGGTTGTTGATCGGGCTTTATTAAATGGCGTGCATCGAATGGTTACTATCTGCACACGCCTGTCAGAGGAGCCTAAAGTGCGCGCGATTGCGGAACGCTACGAAAATGTCTTTTACGCTGCGGGCACTCACCCGATGAGTGCTGTCAAAGAAAAAATGGTCAGCGCAGAGGAATTAATAAACCTATGCAATCATCCAAAATTTGTCGCAATTGGTGAGACAGGCCTTGATTACCATTACACTTCTGAAAGTTCAAAGGTGCAGAAAAAATCTCTTGTGGTGCATATTGAAGCTGCGCAACGTAGTGGTCTTCCCCTCATTATTCATTCCCGCGCTGCAGATAAAGATATGGCTGATATTCTGTCTAGTGAATTCGCAAATGCGCCTTTTAATTGTGTCATGCACTGCTTTTCCTCCGGCGAAGCGCTGGCTAAAGCAGCGCTTGATTTGGGGTTTTACCTTTCGATGTCTGGAGTCTCTGCATTCCCCAAAAATGTAGACTTACGTGAGATTTTCAAACGTGCCCCCGTTGAGCAAATCATTGTTGAAACAGACAGCCCCTACCTTGCGCCCCCACCCTATCGCGGGAAACGTAATGAACCGGGGTACACGCGCTTTACGGCGGAAATTGCGGCCAACGCATTTAATATGGCGTATAAAGATTTTGCGGCACAAACAGAACAGAATTTTGAACGTCTGTTTACTAAAGTCACCCATTATGAAAAAGGGGCACTATGATGGCAGAGCTTAGATTTCATATTTTGGGATGCGGTTCGTCTGGCGGTGTCCCAAGGCTTGGTGGACATTGGGGGGACTGTGATCCAAATAATCCTAAAAACCAGCGCCGCAGATGTTCTATGCTGGTTGAACAAGAAACCGAGGCCGGATGCACACGGGTTTTGATCGATACAAGCCCAGACTTGCGGGCGCAGCTCTTAGACGTGGACGTCGGAGAACTTGATGGTGTGGTCTACACCCACGCACACGCAGATCATGTGCATGGTTTGGATGACTTACGAATGATCGTTTTTAACATGCGCGAAAGACTCAAGGTCTGGGCGGACGAACCGACAAGCCAAAGCCTTCTGGAACGTTTTGCTTACGCATTTGTGCAACCAGAAGGTTCTCCCTACCCACCCATCCTTGAATTAAATCGCTTGACTGAGGTGACAAAAATTTCTGGTCCAGGCGGTATGATCAATTTCCATCCGTTTCCAGTACGCCATGGTAGCATTGACGCGCTTGGTTTTCGGATAGGCCCTCTAGTCTATTTACCTGATGTCTCGGATATGACTGAGGAGGCTTGGATAGCTCTTAAAGGGGCTGACCTATGGGTGCTAGACGCACTGCGCCGCGACCCCCATCCGACCCATACGCATCTTGAGCAGAGCCTCAACTGGATCAAAACCTCCGGGATTGGGTCCGCAGTTCTCACGAATATGCATATCGATTTGGATTACGACACCCTCCGAAAAGAATTGCCAGACGGTGTCTTACCAGCCTACGACGGGCTAACCTTGCATTTTGATATCCCTCAAGAAAGTAACGGCGTTTAATGCAAATTCTTCTTGACGTTTTGATACCGGTCTTTCTGATTGTGGCGTTTGGGTACGTTTCCGTTTGGGTCCGACTTTTTGACAATTCGCTCATCGAGGCTTTGGTTAAATTTACCCAGAATTTCGCTATCCCGATTCTGCTGCTTAAGGGCATGTCTGAAGTTGATTTAGCCCAGACCTTTGACACAGCATTGCTTGCAGCCTTTTATATTGGGGCTACGACTGGATTTTTCCTTGGGCTCTTTGGTGCACGCTTTGTTTTTCGACGTGATTGGAAAGATAGCGTTGCGATTGGTTTTTGTGCGCTTTTTTCCAATTCTTTGATGTTAGGGCTTGCCATTACGGAGCGCGCCTACGGCCCTGACGCCCTTCAAGCCAATTTTGCAATTATCGCGTTACATGCGCCTTTTTGCTACGGGCTTGGCATTACTGTGATGGAAATTGTCGGCAACACCGGAAAATCCCCCTTTTCAATGGCCAAAAACGTGATTGAAGCCATATTTAAAAATGCCTTGGTTGTCGGTATATTTATAGGCTTATTGGTAAACTTGTCAGGAATTGATTTGCCCGTCAGCCTGCAAATGTCGATCGATATGATTGCGAGCATGTCTTTGACAGTTGCCCTTTTTAGCATGGGGGGCATTTTGTATCGCTACCGACCTGAAGGAGATATAGGGGTAATTTTCATGATCGCAGTCATTTCGCTCATGTTGCATCCGGCCCTCGTATGGATGTTTGGGAAAAGTTTTAGTTTGGATCAAGCGAGTTTCCGATCAGCTGTATTAACCAGTGCAATGGCGCCGGGAATTAACGCCTATATCTTTGCGAATATGTATGGTCGTGCACGTCGGGTTGCAGCGTCTTCCGTCTTGATAACCACCAGTGCATCACTTTTGAGCGTTTGGTGGTGGATTTCACGTTTGCCTTGATGTCAGAATTGAGATTTTATGAAACAAACAAAAGAGGAGCTAAAATGGTACAGCCGATTAAAGTGAGCCAGAATTATTTTGTCTCACCTCAGATTGAGATCGAAGATATCAAACAGCTCGCTGATGCAGGATTCACTAAAATAATCTGCAATCGCCCAAATGAAGAAATTCCCAGTGAGTTACATTCCGATTTTATGGCCATTGCAGCCAAAGAAGCTCGCATTTCTTTTGATATCTTACCTTTAACACACCAATCAATGACGCCTGAAAACATCTTAAAACAAGCTGAGCTGATTGACGCTGCCTATGGTCCAGTTTTGGCTTATTGTGCGAGCGGTACGAGATGCACAGTAATTTGGGCACTTGGTCAGTCAGGAAAAATATCAGCGGACGATATTATCCAAACGGCCCTTAAGGCAGGATATAATATAGAGGGCTTGCGTCAAGCATTAAACTAAGAGGCCGCGTAAACATTTAATTTGACAATCAAACCGGTCGTTTCTTGTTGAAAATTTTTTTAAATTTTTCGGCATTTCGTCCGAAAGGCTTAGAAAATTTCTCTAAGTGCTTTTAGATAACATCGGTTGCTTCAAACTGGAAGCCGTAATTTTCAGTGTTTATTGCACTTTGACCATTTTTCGGTGATCGTGTAAGGCATACGTACAAAAAACATTGAGAAGAACTATGACCGATCAGACGTATCCACCCTCCCAAGATTTCGTAAATGGCGCCTATCTGGATGCCAAGGGTTATGCAGAAATGTATGCTGCATCCATAAACGATCCGGAGGCGTTTTGGGGCGAGCACGGTAAACGGGTGGATTGGATTAAGCCTTTCACCAAGGTGAAAAATGTTTCTTACGCGTATCCCAATGTTTCCATCAAATGGTTCGAAGACGGAACGCTTAATGTTGCTGCTAACTGTGTAGACCGTCATCTCGCTAAACGGCGAGATCAGACGGCTATTCTCTGGGAAGGTGACAACCCAGAAGACAGGAAAGCGATCTCCTATGGTGAACTACATGAACATGTCTGTAAACTGACCAATGTTTACAAATCGCTAGGCATAAAAAAGGGGGACCGTATCGTTCTTTACATGCCGATGGTCCCAGAAGCTGCTTATGCAATGTTGGCCTGCGCGCGCATTGGTGCAATCCATTCTATTGTTTTCGGCGGTTTTTCCCCAGAGGCGCTAGCAAGCCGAATTGAAGATTGCGGCGCGACCCTTGTAGTTACAGCCGACGAAGCTCCACGCGGTGGACGGGTGACCCCCTTGAAGGCCAATGTGGACAAAGCGATGGAGATTTGTGGCGATGTCACAACACTTGTTGTTGAGCGCACAAACGGCAATGTTGATATGAAAGACGGACGTGATTATTCCTATTCTACTACAATGGCTACTGCCTCAAACAATTGTCCTCCTGAAGAAATGAAAGCGGAAGATCCCCTGTTCGTCCTTTACACCTCTGGGTCCACCGGAAAACCCAAAGGCGTTCTGCACACAACCGCCGGCTACATTGTTTATGCGTCTATGACCCATCAATACACGTTTGATTACCATGAAGGGGATGTATTCTGGTGCACTGCGGATGTGGGTTGGGTCACAGGGCACAGCTACATCGTCTATGGACCCCTGGCCAATGGCGCGACGACTCTAATGTTTGAAGGCGTGCCCACCTACCCTGATGCAAGCCGGTTTTGGCAGGTCTGCGAAAGGCACAAGGTCAACCAATTCTACACGGCCCCCACGGCTATCCGAGCGCTTATGGGGCTTGGCAATGAGTTCGTCGAAAAATGTGACCTGAGCGCGATCAAGGTGCTAGGCACCGTTGGAGAACCAATCAATCCCGAAGCTTGGAATTGGTATAATGACATTGTGGGTAAGGGCAAATGCCCTATCGTCGATACATGGTGGCAGACAGAAACAGGCGGTCATCTTTTGACCCCGATCCCAGGCGCAACGATAACCAAACCGGGTTCTGCAACAACTCCTTTCTTTGGTGTGGCGCCTGTGATCCTGGATCCGACAAGCGGAGCGGAAATCACTACAACCGAGGCCGAGGGCGTACTTTGTATTAAAGATAGCTGGCCAGGCCAAATGCGCACCGTATATGGTGATCACGACCGTTTTGTTGCAACATATTTCAGTGACTTTAAAGGATATTATTTCTCTGGTGACGGTTGCCGGCGCGATGCAGATGGTTATTACTGGATAACTGGACGTGTGGACGATGTAATCAATGTTTCCGGACATCGCATGGGAACCGCTGAAGTAGAAAGCGCCTTGGTCGCCCACCCCAAAGTGTCAGAGGCCGCCGTTGTCGGCTACCCCCATCACATCAAAGGGCAAGGGATATACTGCTACGTGACGCTCATGGCCTCTGAAGAACCGACAGACGCACTACGAGTAGAACTGCGCGACTGGGTTCGCAAAGAAATTGGGGCAATTGCTTCGCCCGATTTGATCCAATGGGCCCCTGGGCTGCCCAAAACACGTTCTGGCAAGATCATGCGACGCATTCTTCGGAAAATCGCCGAGGATGACTATGGGAGCTTGGGCGACACCTCAACACTGGCTGAGCCAGCTGTTGTGGACGAGCTGATTGCAAACCGCATGAACAGCTAAGGTGGATCACACTAAGAAATTTACATCAAGCTGCCATCCGCACGTTTTTTTAAGCAGCGGAAGGCTCTTTTTGGTGTGGCAAAAATAATGGTTACACGCGATCTCGCAGTGCGGTTTTTAGAATTTTACCATAGTTGTTCTTGGGCAACTCATCACAGAAAATATATCGTTTGGGACGTTTAAATCGGGCAATATAATAATTGCAATGGATATCCAGAACAGCTGGCTCTAGGGTCTCGTTTCCCTTTGGAACGACAAACGCAACAATTTCCTCGCCCCATTCAGAGTGGGGCGCTCCGATCACGGAGACTTCACTGATGTTTTCATGCATTAAAAGAACTTCTTCCACTTCGCGGGGGTAAATATTACTACCTCCTGAAATGATCAGATCTTTGGATCGGTCCTTGAGTGTGATGTAGCCTTCCGGATCCATCACCCCGATATCTCCGGTCATTAACCATCCATTTAATATTGATTTTTGTGTCGCCTCAGGATTTTTCCAATACCCTTTCATTACAGGATCACCGCGAACCATGATCTCTCCGATCATTCCGACAGGACGTGGCTTTCCACTCTTATCTGCAATCTCAACCTCAACGACAGATTGTGCTTTGCCGACAGACGCAAGCCTTTCTTTCCATCGAGGGTGGCTTCGATCTGCAACGGCTTTACGGCTGAGTGCAGAGATGGCCATTGGACATTCGCCCTGTCCGTAGATCTGCACAAATATATCTCCGAAGACCTTAACCGCCTCTATAATATCGGCAGAATACATAGGTCCCCCGCCATACACGATCGTGCGCAATCCCTCTGGTCGTATTCCGTTCGCTTTGGCCTGCAGGGTTAAACGTTTGATCATCGTGGGTGCGGCAAACATGTGGATGGAGCCAAAATGCGTCCCTAGCGCAAAAATTTCTTTAGGATCAAAACCACCGGATTTTGGGCAAACATGCCCTGCACCCTGGAGCACGTGCATCAGATTATAAAGTCCGGCGCCATGTGACATGGGCGCTGCATAAAGAGCGGAATCTTTAACAGACACATGATCCACGTCCACAAAATAGCTCAGCGCCATGGCCTTCATCATCCCGTGGGTTATTTCAACGCCCTTTGGCCGCCCTGTGGTTCCTGAGGTATAGAATAGCCAAGCCAAATCATCTTTATCGCGCGTCTCAACCGCAGAAGCGGGGAAACTAGACACCATTGACCCAAAGCCAGCTTCTGGTACGGTATATAGCTCCGCGCAAGTGTTTACCCCAAGTACCCGCGCAAGATCAGATTTTGCCTTTTCACTAACAAAAGCCAAACGTACTCCTGCGTTTTCAAATACCCATGCCACCTCTTTAAAATGCAATTTGACGTTCACAGGCACAGCAACAGCACCAAGATGCCAGATAGCATATAAAAGTGTAAGGTAATCGGGCTGATTAGACATGTAAATTGCGACGCGATCCCCCACGCCAACCCCGCGGGAGCGAAGCCAAGCAGCCCCGCAAGCAGCCCAGCGTGCAAATTGCTCATATCGCGCCACAGACGATTGCCCTATAAAAAGTGCTTCTTTATTTTGAAACTCACTGCCGGCGCGCGCCAACCAATGTGCAAGATTCAACTTTAGATCCTCCTTTTTTCCTCCAGTAGATCAATACGGTTTAACAGACATAAAGCTACTCAACTGTAAACCGTTAGAGATTTCTACTGTATTAAAAATATTTTTTTTAAGTAACGGCCGAAATCTTCGTCAAGTAAGATAAAATGGAGGAAAACGCAGAAAACCATCAAATTTCATGTTCTTGACGTCATGCAGTTCTTTTCAGCAGCGATGGGTTAACGTATATATCATCAAAAAACAAATAATAGCCAGCGCGATAGATTGCAGAGGGACAAGATGAGCAAAAAGAATAATGACGACGATATTGCCTTTATCCAGGCTTTAGCCGAGGTACTAAAAGATAATGATCTTGATGAGATCGAGGTGGAACGCGAGCGCGGTGATGACAATGCACTCAACGTACGTTTAATGCGCCACATTGATCAACCTGCACCGCAAATCGTTCAAGCTTCGCCTGCCTCTGTAGCCGTAGGACCGTCAGCACCGATCGCGCCTTTAGGACCTGAAGCCTCAGCTTCCAATGAAGATCCCGCGTCCCATCCCGGTGCGGTTTCCTCTCCAATGGTTGGAACTGTCTATTTACAACCCGAACCAGGCGCAGCGCCATTTGTCAGCGTTGGAAGCCAGGTTAACGAAGGGGCCACCCTTCTGATCATTGAAGCGATGAAAACTATGAACCAAATACCATCTCCCAAATCAGGGACGGTAAAGCGCATTTTAGTCGAAGACGGCGGAGCCGTAGAATTCGGTACTCCACTTGTTATCATAGAATAGGCAACCGAGATGATTGATAAAATTCTCATAGCAAATCGTGGGGAAATTGCTTTGCGGGTTATTCGGGCCTGTAGGGAAATGGGCATCCAGTCTGTCGCAGTGCATTCCACAGCGGATAGTGATGCGATGCATGTGCGCATGGCCGATGAGTCCGTCTGTATCGGACCACCTGTTGCGAGCGAAAGTTACCTTTCTTTTCCTGCGATCATTTCTGCCTGTGAGATCACAGGCGCGCAAGCTATCCATCCGGGTTACGGCTTTCTCTCTGAAAACGCACGTTTCGTTCAAATTGTTGAAGATCACGGACTTACGTTTATTGGCCCAACTGCGGAACATATCCGCATCATGGGGGATAAAATCACTGCCAAAGATACGATTAAAGCTTTGGGTGTACCCTGTGTACCCGGTTCAGATGGCTGCGTTGCAACACTAAAGAATGCAAAACTTATTGGCGCTGAAATTGGCTATCCTGTAATCATCAAAGCTACCGCAGGCGGTGGCGGGCGCGGTATGAAAGTGGCTCAGACCGCAGCCGATATGGAACAAGCGTTTATGACAGCGCGTGCCGAAGCCAAAGCCGCATTTGGAAACGACGAAGTTTATATCGAAAAATATCTCACGACACCGCGGCATATTGAAATACAGATCTTTGGTGACGGCAAAGGTAAAGCCGTGCATCTTGGTGA
Organism: uncultured Alphaproteobacteria bacterium; assembly: GCA_913051655.1. Classification (GTDB taxonomy): domain Bacteria; phylum Pseudomonadota; class Alphaproteobacteria; order Rhodobacterales; family Rhodobacteraceae; genus LFER01. Next base: position 69,894 of record CAJXHI010000008.1, on the reverse strand, counting down.
ACGCGATTGCTCACTGCAAAGACGCCACCAGAAAGTATGGGAAGAGGCCCCCGGCCCCGTGATCAGCGAAGCAGAGCGCAAGGAAATTGGTAAAACTTGCGCCGAAGCCGTTTCAAAGATAAGTTATATTGGCGCGGGTACTATCGAATTCTTATACGAAAATGGCGAATTTTATTTCATCGAAATGAATACCCGTCTTCAGGTAGAACATCCCGTCACCGAAGCGATCTTCGGCGTTGATCTGGTGCGTGAACAGATCCGCGTCGCAAGTGGTTTACCAATGTCATTTGAGCAAGAGGAGCTTAAGATCAACGGCCATTCGATTGAAGTGCGTGTCAACGCAGAAAAGTTGCCAAGCTTTGCACCATGTCCTGGAACTATAACGGCCTATCATGCGCCAGGCGGTCTTGGCGTTCGGGTGGACAGTGCGCTTTATAACGGGTACAAAATTCCGCCCTATTACGACAGTTTGATTGGAAAAATTATAGTACATGGGCGCGATAGGGATGAGGCGATTACCCGTCTGGAACGCGCTTTAGGAGAATTGATTGTGGACGGAATAGACACAACCCTGCCTCTGTTTACAGCATTGGTGAAAGCCGAAGATGTTCGTAGGGGTAGTTACAACATCCACTGGCTAGAGCATTGGCTTGACGGGACTTACCAAACCTGAGCCCAGACACATTATACGCATCAAATTTGCGTGCTAAAAATAGGGGCTCATACCTAATGTTAAAAACTCACTGTATTGGTTTGAATAAGGTTTGTTTGAATGGAAGGAGCACTCACAAGTGAGATTATGCTGCAAGGGTATCGGGAGGGTATTTTTCCGATGTCCGAAGGGCGTAATGATTCTAGTATTTTTTGGGTAAATCCGTTGGAACGAGGTATATTTCCTATTGGAGAATTTCATATCTCCCGATCATTACGTCGCCGCGTCTTGAAAGTAGACTACGAGGTACGGATTTCCTCAGCCTTCGCTGAGGTAGTCACAGCCTGTGCCAGCCGTACTGAAACATGGATTAATCCAAAAATTTTTGAACTTTATTGTCAGCTTGCAGAAAAAAAGAAAGCCCATTCTTTGGAAATCTGGCGCGACGATCGGTTAATTGGCGGTGTTTATGGCGTGTTAGAGGGTGGGGCATTTTTTGGTGAAAGTATGTTTTCCCATGAAACAGATGCGTCTAAATTGGCCCTAGCTTATCTTGATCACCGATTGAAAAATACTGGTTTCAAGCTTTTCGATGCCCAATTCATAACGCCACATCTGGCTTCGCTAGGCGCAATTAAGTTAATGCGACGTCAATACCTTGATAGATTACAAATGGCGTTACAACAGCAAGCAGATTTTATGGAACCGACGTATAGCGTTAGCCCCTATGACATCGTGCAGCGCAGCGGCCAAACGTCGTAGCGTACGTGATCCAAAGCGTTTAGCCCAGGCGACGAGGCAATCATCCATCCGCTAAAATATTCTTTCATGCGATCTTGGGATAAAATTGTCAGGAAGGTGAAAGCATCTCCCACAGGGTTGGCAACCGGATAACGACATTCGCCCAAGATGATACGCAATTTACCCAGCTTATAAGCATCACCGGTTTGAATTATAATGTCCCTAGCTTTCCCAGCAACTTTGTCTAAAAGTCGAAGCTCTGCCGCCGCGCCCTGAGCGGTTATTACAGTACTTTTGGATGAGTTTTGCGCAATACTCGAGTTGGCTAGCAGCAATGACAAAAGTAGAAAGGAGAGACGTGCGGCCATCAATCTTGGCCACCAGACACATAACGCATCATCAGTTGAATAAGGCTTACCGAACCTTGAGTGTCCACCACTTCATCGCCAGATTCCAAGTAATCCTCAGACATACCTGGCACGACTTCAACAAAATTACCACCCAACAAACCCTCTGACGTAATTGTCAAAGAGCTATCATCGGGTATTTGAATATCCTTTCCGATAGAGAGCGTGCTTTTGGCCTCATATGTATCGCTGTCCAATTTTATTTGCGTTACGGCGCCTATTTTTACACCGGCCAAACGAACGTCTGTACCAACTCGCACACCTTCCGCTGACCTAAAGGAGGCGTGAATCGGATAACTTCCTGATCCCGTTGATAATCCTGCTGTTTGAAACACGTAAAAACCGAATAAAATGCCCACTACGACAACAGCGCCCCCTACAAAGACTTCGGTCTTATTCTCTGACATTATAATTTGTCCTATTCAGGCTGCCAAGCTTCGTAATCCTGCCTGTCTTCTATCTGTGAATTACGCAGAGAACCGGCCGGCACATAGGCAAGCACGCTACCTGTGCGATTTTCTTCGTGCGGTTTTTCCCAGCTTTTGTGCTGTAAAGGCTGCTCATTTGGCGGTACATCCCAAGTGTGATGAAGCCACCCGTGCCATTCTGGATTCACTCGGCTTGCTTCTGTAACCCCATTAAAGATCACCCACCGGCGCTTATCGTCCCTCGTACGATAATACACATTTCCTTCGTCGTCTTCACCTACGCGCACGCCTTTGCGCCAAGTAAAAAATTGGGTATTCAGCGTTTGGCTGTTCCACCATGTGATAGCACGCAACAAGGAATTCATGATTTCGATCAAACCTTTAATATGACTAGGGTAGATATGACGCAAAAAGATGAAGACGTCCAGCAAAACAAGAGCACTAGTATCGATCAGATTTCAATCTTAGCTGGCGTTTGCTGGCGCTTTTTGCTTGTCCGCATAAATCATCAGCGGTGCAGCACCAGATGTGACTGCTTCTTCGTTGACAACGACCTCTTCTACGTCATCCAGACCGGGCAAATCGAACATACTATCGAGCAGAATATCCTCGAGAATAGAACGAAGACCCCGCGCACCCGTTTTTCGTTTAATCGCTTTTTTTGCAATTGAGGACAAAGCTTCATCCGTGAAGGACAGTTTGGTTTCCTCAAGCTCAAAAAGTCTTTGATATTGTTTCACCAAAGCATTCTTTGGCTGGGTTAAAATAATTACCAACGCGTCTTCATCGAGGTCTTCCAGCGTTGCCAATACAGGTAGTCGCCCAACAAATTCGGGAATAAGGCCAAACTTCAAAAGATCCTCAGGTTCTAGATCTTTGAAAATCTCTCCGACGCCACGTTCATCGTTATCCCGTACATCTGCGCCAAAACCCATTGCACTGCCTTTTCCGCGCGCAGAAATGATCTTGTCGAGTCCGGCAAAAGCGCCACCACAGATAAAAAGAATGTTCGTGGTATCAACCTGCAGAAACTCTTGCTGGGGATGTTTGCGCCCGCCTTGTGGCGGCACACTCGCAACAGTACCTTCCATGAGTTTTAATAGCGCCTGCTGCACGCCCTCCCCTGACACATCGCGTGTAATGGAGGGGTTCTCAGACTTCCTAGTGATCTTATCAACTTCATCAATGTAAACGATGCCACGCTGCGCGCGTTCCACATTATATTCCGAGGACTGAAGCAATTTGAGGATAATGTTTTCAACGTCTTCGCCAACATACCCTGCTTCAGTCAGGGTTGTTGCATCTGCCATTGTGAAGGGTACGTCTAGAATACGCGCGAGAGTTTGCGCCAGAAGTGTCTTACCACAGCCGGTAGGTCCTATTAGCATTATATTGGATTTTGCAAGTTCAATGTCGCCTGACTTTGTCGCGTGATTGAGGCGTTTATAGTGGTTATGGACGGCAACTGAGAGAACGCGTTTTGCAACCGATTGCCCAATCACGTAATCGTCCAGAACATCACATATTTCGCGTGGTGTTGGCACACCATCTGTCGATTTTAAGCTATTACCTTTTGTTTCTTCTCGGATAATATCCATACAAAGCTCTACACATTCATCACAAATGAATACTGTAGGTCCTGCAATTAACTTTCGCACCTCATGCTGGCTCTTGCCACAAAAGCTACAATAAAGTGTATTCTTATTTTCGCCGCCCGAATTTGTCGCCATAATTCACCTTTCGGATCCACCATAAGATTATTTCAATCAAATGATCTATTGTATGATAGCTTAAGTCAGGCATTGCCGAGCCACAATGGCAAAAATGAAGTTATTTTACCCGCACATAGACTAGTGCAAATTTGACAATACCTTATTCATCGTCACCTTTATCCCTGTTTATGACAATTTCGTCTATAAGCCCCCAGTCTTTCGCATCCTCAGGGGACATGAAATTATCTCGCTCCAGCGCGGCTTCAACGGCTTTTAATTTCTGTCCTGTGTGATGAACATATATTTCGTTCAATCGTTTTTTCAGTTTCAAAGTTTCTTCGGCATGGATCATAATGTCCGTTGCCTGTCCTTGATACCCGCCTGAAGGTTGATGTACCATGATGCGGCTGTTTGGCAGGGAAAAGCGCATGCCCTCCGCACCCGCAGTAAGCAAAAGTGAACCCATGGAGGCTGCTTGTCCGATGACCAAAGTAGAAACTTTTGGTTTTATATATTGCATTGTGTCGTAAATCGACAAACCGCTTGTTACTACACCGCCCGGACTGTTGATATACATTGAAATATCTTTTGAGGGGTTTTCGGCTTCGAGGTGCAAAAGCTGCGCAACGATCAAGGATGACATACCGTCATGCACAGGTCCATTCACAAAGATGATACGCTCTTTCAGAAGCCGAGAAAAGATATCGTATGCCCTCTCCCCACGGCTCGTTTGTTCAACCACCATGGGAACAAGAGTATTCATATATGTATCTGTTGGATTTTCCATTTTGCCCTGCCTATGAAGTTAGCGTTCGCGATTTTTTCAAAGTGTTCTTAAATGTTTTAGTTATGCTAAATAGCGGCTGCAAGTAGCAGGATGAACTTTGCCAGATGGAGCAACCATCACTAAAACATCCTAGGTTTTGATTTCCCTTAAAATGGCACAGTCTTTTCAATAAGTTGTGTGAGTGAGGTAAATAATTTTTCAAAGGAGCATTCAACTTTCAAAATTCTGTAGACGCGCCACGTAACGGGCCATAATGTCTATTTCCAAGTTCACCGCATCTCCAACTGACATCTCCCCCCAAGTGGTCACAGATTTTGTATGAGGAATAAAATTTATTCCAAAGCCGCCTTGATCAACATCGTTGACCGTTAAAGAAGTTCCATTCAACGTTACTGAACCTTTTGGCGCGATAAACTTCATTAATTCAAGCGGGGCCGAAAAAATTACGCGCGTGCTTTCACCCTCTTCCTCAACAGAGAGGATATCAGCCACACCATCCACATGACCGGATACAATATGTCCACCCAGTTCATCACCCACCCTAAGTGCGCGTTCCAAGTTTATACGTTTCCCGACACGCCAACGAGATCCATGGCTATTTTGTCCCTTTCTCCAAATATTGGATTTAGACACGGTTTCAGCGCTGATATCCACATCAAACCAATCTGCACCTAGATTTACAACCGTTAGACATACGCCATCACAAGCAATAGAAGCTCCAATATCTATGTTACTGGTCTCGTACGAAGTGTTGATACGGGCATGCAAATCTCCTCGCTTTTCAAGCGCTGTAATCTCGCCAACGTCTGAGATAATTCCTGTGAACATTCAACTTACCCTCACTTCGCACCATCAATCTCGTGGTCTTTCTCAAGGTGATATATACTTTAAATACCAAGCTGCAACATACGCGGTTTAGAAAGATGTCACGAACTCTTAATCACAGATCAAATATTTTTTTCAACACTAAAGTTACTAAATTAGATTAAATCTTCTTTTAGGCTTTTGATAGGTAACTATTCATTTTTACTGAACATTTCTTGTACTCTAGATTTATAGGAAAAACCGATGAAAAAACGATTGAGCGCTAGGGAGTTCACCGCTAACTTTTTAATACCAAATTTTATATTTGTAGATTTCAAACCAAATTTACTTAAAATGAAAAAAAAACAGGAATGCAAGAAGTGACAGTCTCAAAAAGGTTTATGACAGCTTCGGCAGTAGTGTTGTGCGTAAAGATTTTGTCTGCGTGTAATCTTCCGGGAACAGGACCTAACAAATCTGAGATTTTTGCGGGATCCGTTCAAGAGGAAGGGGATGCATATATTGTGGAGGTCAATGCTAGTGTAACTCGCGCAACCAGTGCTGTTCCTGCCTTAGGTTTTACCAAACAATTTCGAAACACCTCTTTACAAGGACCCGACTTAATCCGACCAGGCGACGCAATAAGATTGGCAGTTTGGGAAAACACCGATAATGGCTTGTTAACTAAGCAAGCAAATAATTCTGCAAAATTGGACGCTGTACAAGTAGATGATGATGGATACATCTTTGTGCCATATGCAGGACGCATAAAAGTCTCCGGCAATAATCTGGACACAATACGCAAAGTCATTACGCGTCGATTGCGGGATCACACCCCCGACCCACAGGTACAAGTATCAAAATCAGCTGGAGACGGATCCACGGTGTCTGTAATCGGTGCTGTGCAAGGTCAGGGCATATACGTTATCGAACGCCCTACGCGTACCTTATCCGCCATGCTCGCAAAATCGGGTGGTGTCACCATTGATCCGGAATTAGCGCAAGTTACTGTTTTTCGTGGTGTCCGGAGGGAAAAAGTCTGGCTGCGAGATATTTATGATTATCCTGAAATGGGTATTGCGCTGCGAGGCGGAGATCGTATCCTGGTTGAGATGGACACACGTGCTTTTACTTCTTTGGGAGCCACCGCATTACAAGGCCGCATTCCTTTCCCAACTCAGACTATCTCGGCGATTGAAGCACTCGCTTTGGTTGGTGGTTTATCAACTACAACTGCTGATCCTACAGGAATATTCGTGTTTCGGGATGAGGCTGAAAAAGTTTCAAACCAAATTATTAGCCACGAGGATTTGCAAGGAAGTCAGCGGTTAGTCTACGTATTGAACCTGACCAAACCAAATGGAATCTTTACTGCACGAGACTTCTTAATTCGAGATCAAGATACAGTTTACGTTACTGAAGCCCCAATCACCAAATGGAGCAAAGCAATTGCATCTATGACCGGCTCTTTACGTATTGCGGACTGAGAAAGGAAATCAAAAGTGTTCGGCGTATGTAAAAGACTTGCACTTAAAAGAACTTAGTAGAACAACGTGAATGATTTTTTGCTTTTATTCTATTCCACGTGCCACTCAAGCTTTATATACCGTCCTAAATACTTAGTATTATCGGACTAAATAAAATGGGTCTGGCTTTGCCAGACGTGCATTATATCCGGACCAATTTTCTGGACACTCTTTAATTTGAAATTCGGCGCTTCCGAGAGATTTTCAATACCTAGTGTGCCGATAGAAGGTTGCCCTTCGGCGCCAATCAAAAGCCCCGCGTTAAACCCGATCAATTCATCAACGCAATGTGCGCCGATGAGAGAGGCAGCAAGCGTACCTCCACCTTCACAAAACACCCGCGTAAGACCGTGTTCAGCAAGACCTTGCATCGCATGCACCAGGTCGATCATTTGTGCCTTTAGCCGGCACGGTATAAGTTTTGCTCCTAGTGCGACCCAACGCTGAAGGCGCTCTTCAGGCGCATCAGGTCCATGGCACAACCAGAGCGGCAACTCTTTGATGCTTTCGGCTAATGCGCTATTTTCAGGCATATCCAATTTGCGCGATACAATTACACGTACAGTTTTGTGATCAATGCCAAGGTCACGGACATTGAGCATAGGGTTGTCTTTGCGCGCCGTTCTCCCGCCGATCATGACTGCATCATGTCGGGCGCGAAATGCATGCACAACACGTCGTGCGGGTGGAGCTGTGATCCACTGACTTTTGCCACTCGCGGTGGCGATACGCCCATCGAAACTAGTCGCCATTTTTAACGTGACGAATGGGCGATTTTTCAGAAGACGGTTGAAAAAACCCCGATGATCTTCTTCGGCTTCTTCCCGCGCAATACCCGTGACGACCTTTACGCCAGCTTTGCGCAGCATCTCAAAGCCTTGGCCATTAACGCGTGGATCCCTATCATCCATCGCGCCAACAACACGATCAATGCCTGCCTTTATCAGTGCCTGAGAGCACGGCGGCGTTTTCCCAAAATGTGAACACGGCTCTAAGGTCACGTAAGCCGTAGCCCCTTCAGCATGTGTCCCGGCTTGTTTCAGGGCCACAATCTCGGCATGTGGACGACCGCCATCTCCCGTGCGCCCTCGACCCACAATCTGTCCATCACGCACAATCACGCACCCGACGCTGGGATTTGGCCAGGTACGTCCAAAGCCGCGCCGACCAAGCGCCAAAGCCAAGGACATGAACCTGAGATCCTCAATCATTGAAAATGGCTATTCTTCTTCGCCTGGAACAGGTGGTCTGAGTTCGCTGACAAATTTATCAAAGTCATCAGCGGCTTGGAAATTTTTGTATACACTGGCAAATCTGACATAGGCAACCGTGTCTATGCGCGCTAGGGATTCCATCACAATTTCACCGATCATTTTCGAAGCAATGTCCGTTTCCCCAAGACTTTCCAGACGTCGCACAATACCAGAAATCATCTTTTCCATCCGATCATGTTCTATGGGGCGTTTTTGGAGTGCGATTCGGATGGAGCGCTCAAGTTTATCGCGATCGAAATCTTCGCGCCGACCATTCGATTTGACAACTACTAGATCGCGTAACTGCACGCGTTCATAGGTTGTAAAACGCCCACCACAGTCCGCACAAAACCGTCTACGGCGAATGGCTACATGGTCTTCCGCGGGACGCGAATCTTTTACCTGAGTGTCAACATTTCCGCAAAATGGACAGCGCATGGTTTTTTCCTTTACCTCAATTAATAGCCTGTAGATGTTTGCTTATAACAACCTACGCCACTATAGGAAAATATCTATGATTTGTGTAGTCTGTAATTGCACACCCTATTTGTTGATATTCCCGATGGCCGCCTCTTGTGTTTTCCTTACTTATTTGCTCTTTCTTTTTTAATGGATGCGTCATTGAATACGAGTAATAAGTAGGGTTTCACTTTAAATTTTTGTTTTCAAATTTAACTGTTTAATCCGGTGACGATACAGAGAGAAAAGATGTGCACAGACCCTTTCAGCAATCGAGAAAAATGTCAGTTCCAGAGATGTGCATGATATTCTGGATAAGCTGGCGAAAAGCATGACAGTCCATACCGCAATTTTTTTGCGTAAAAGCCGCTAGTCGGCGGCCGCAATTTTTTGTCACTAAAAACAATGTTTTCAGTGATTTTTCTTGCAGCAGGATTCGAGAAAGAGCATGACTGGGCTTCCGAGTTCAAGCCGTTTAATTCTAGTGTAAAACCGTACTAATACTGTCTTCTTTACGACAAAACAGCACAGATTTTTTTAGGTCTTTGTTGCGAAGACCTAGCCAGCATTCCTTCTGGCAGAAGTCACAAGTTTCTTCTCAAGGATACAGAGCGATTTTAGAGCATCTTGGTGAATAAATTATTTGCCATTAGAATAAACTTTTCAGGCAATCATACTGCTATGGCAACAAAACCTTACGTTTCAAAGAAAGGCTTGCCAATGGACCCTTTGTGTTTTTAACAGTGACAATTTGATTTCTAATAACCGCCCTGACATTTCCTTAGTTTTTCTTGACCAAGCGGATCCTTACGCGACGCAGGGATGTGCTCCGCTTAAGAACTGTACGAACTATTACACAGAAACCGAGAAATCGCACTGAAAACATGTTTGATTTAAATTTTTAAAAATTCTCAAAGTACATTGAATCCATACGAATACTGCAAACGATACTCCTTATGTATGAAGCGCTTTTCTATAATCTGTGTCCAACGGATCCCAGAGAAAGGTCCATAGAATTTACTCCGGAAATCCTTGACAAAAGGCCAAAGGCTTTTCGCCTGCAAAGCCTTGATCAAGTCGCGTTGCCTTTAGTCACTCATAGTTGCAACAGCGGCCGTCCTGATTTGCCAATCGGATATCTGCAAGGCGATATTTCAAGCCGACATCACTACTTGCCGCTACTGTATGGTCGCTTCAGACATGATATAGTTTCATGTTGTCAGGTGACCCCAGCCCCGGATGAAGTTGAAAAGATTTCGGAGGAAACAGGATTGCAAGCATATATATTTGTCAAAGTCGCCGCAACCGACCGATTTTATCGATCAAAATAATTTACCGCTTCGGGAACAGACCATTCGAAACCAGATTAAATCTAAAGAGCTATGGGTGCATTGGGGATAAAACCTCCAATATGCCAAGCTAGCATCGCGAATGAACATCGCCTAAGAATAAAAACCAACCTGTCGGATAATCCAAAAACGAATTTTTGAAAGTCCTTAGTATTCTGAAAATTTAATCTTTTTGACACCTTGAGGCTGGGCCGAGAGGAGATAGAGTTGTCCTCGCCGACAAGACAGACTAAAGTGTTACACAGCAGTAAATTGGAGATATGCTTCATGTCAGATGGCCCACGCTACGGCTTTGATACCTTACAGATCCACGCGGGCGCTCGCCCCGATCCTGCTACGGGGGCTCGCCAAACCCCGATCTACCAGTCAACGGCCTTTGTGTTTCGTGATGCAGACCACGCGGCGGCTCTCTTTAATTTACAGGAAGTGGGATATATCTACTCCCGCCTGACCAATCCAACAGTGGCCGTGTTGCAAGAACGAATCGCAACACTAGAGGGCGGTGCGGGCGCCGTTTGTTGTTCTTCGGGCCATGCCGCGCAAATCATGGCACTTTTCCCACTTTTGTCACCGGGTAAGAATATCATTGCCTCCACCCGTCTTTACGGTGGCACGGTTACCCAGTTTAGCCAGACAATTAAACGCTTTGGCTGGTCTGCAAAATTTGTTGATTTCGATGATGAGGCAGCCGTGAAGTCAGCCATTGATTACAACACACGCGCAGTATTTTGCGAAGCAATCGCTAATCCCGGCGGATATATTACCGATCTTGGTGCAATTTCGGAAATTAGTGATGCTGCGGGCGTTCCTTTAATTGTGGATAATACATCCGCAACGCCATACCTTTGTCGTCCGATTGAACATGGCGCCACTTTAGTTGTGCATTCAACTACAAAATATCTGACGGGGAATGGCACGGTGACAGGAGGCTGCGTTGTGGACAGCGGAAAATTCGATTGGTCTGTATCTGATAAATTCCCTTCTCTTTCTGCACCGGAGCCTGCATATCACGGCCTAACCTTTCATCAGACATTTGGGGAATTGGCTTTTACTTTCCATGGCATCGCAGTGGGTCTCCGCGATTTAGGCATGACCATGAACCCGCAAGCCGCGCATTATACACTGATGGGAATCGAAACGCTTTCCCTTCGGATGCAGCGCCATGTTGAAAATGCTCAACTTGTAAGCGCGTGGCTTGAAAAACATGATACTGTTGATCGCGTAACCTATGCCGGACTTCCAACTTCGCCCTATTATGAGCGTTCAAAACGCATTTGTCCGAATGGCGCTGGAGGTCTTTTCACCATAGCTCTCAAAGGTGGCTACGAGGCCTGCGTGAAATTCGTCGAAAGCCTTGAAATTTTTAGTCATGTGGCAAATTTAGGGGATGCAAGGTCGTTGGTGATCCACTCCGCATCGACCACACACCGCCAGTTGGATTCAGATCAACAAAAAGCTGCAGGTGCGTCACCTGAAGTTGTACGCATCTCTATTGGTATCGAAGATGCAGATGATATTATTGCCGATCTGGATCAAGCGCTGAACAAAGCCGCATCGGTGAAAAACTAATCCGGTCAGACTTGGATCGACCTCCTTAGCCGACTTAATTTCATATTTAATACTGGCTCTCTTGGTAAAAGTTGTTTCACCAGAATAGATCGTATTTGAAATTGCTCTATTCATATTTGCCGCAGAGGCTAAAATTGGCAAGCCCTGCGAAGCAACAAGCTCGCGTATCATCACCACAGCGCGCATTCAGATGCCAGCCCTTTTTTTAAAAAGGTCTGCTTTCCCTAGGGCATTTTGCATACTTTTGACGGGTCTGCATTTCCAGGTCAGTGCGCGGTTTTTTATCAAAATATGAACCACCACTCTCAATAACCCTGGAATTCCGAGCCAGATATAGTAATTCTGCCACATGGTCTAAAGCTCTTGAACCGACCAGTAAGCTCGAACTAGCTAAAAAACCTCGGATCTCTCGGACCTGAAAATGTTCATCTAAATTGTCACAAAAATTGAGACATTCATCGACACAAAAGCTTTTTCATCTAGATCAACAGACTTAGATTGTAAAAAAGTTCCGAATATTTGAGCACGGTAGATGCCCTTGTGCTAAACGCAGTTTTGCCTTCTTCTTTAAGTCTCGAGTCCAATCGCATGATATTTAGAGTCAATGTCACCGTGCCCTGTCCCTCAACAGTAATCGTCGGTAGATCCTTAGGGTACCCGAACCAGTCTTATGCGATTGTTCCCATAATCCTGAAAATAAGAGAGTAAAACATCTTCACTTCCAGCCTCTCACTCATTTCTCTACATTGCATAGAAACGCCTCATTCGATTTCACTTCACTAAATCGGCGATGTTTTGCTATTTCAGTAAGACTAAATATTGTAAAGTAGAACGATAAAAGATTAGAAAAACGAACAAGTATCTATCAGGATATGTGCGCATATGAAACCCGATTTTGCTCTTTCTCTTTCTTCAGAAGGACTATGCCTTCTGCAGCGTGCCGGGTCAAACTGGGTTTTGCTGGATCAGGTTTACATAGCCGATGCGGATTTTGTTGGTCGCATGGAGGCTTTACGCACCTTGGTAAAGGAGCGATCCCAAAATTCTAGCGGGGTAAAACTGGTCATTCCAAATGACCAGATAAAATACTATTCGCTGTCACGTCCTAAAGATGCCAGCCCAGATGACATCGAAAGAATGATTCAGCTCAGCCTTGAGGCCGAAACGCCCTATCGATTGGACCAGATCGGTTTTGACTGGGTTTCGAATGTGGATACAATCTACGTAGCCGCAGTTGCCCGCCAAACATTGCATGAAGCCGAAGACTTTGCGACCCTTCAAGGATTTCTGCCTCTTGGCAACGTTGGAATAGCCCCAGACGGCGAGTTTATCGGAGAAGTATTTTTTGGGCTAGCGAATGGCGCGGCACCGCTTATGGAGTGTGACGCAAATCCAATAAAGATTGTTTATTCCGCTCTTCCGTCATTTCACGTGGCGGGCGAAAGCGTTGAAGTAAGCGTTGAGGACTTTGAAGATGAAAGTAGTACATCAGAGATCTTTGAAAGCCGGCGAGATGGGGCTTTAAGAAATAGCTCTGAAAAAACTAATAAAACCGCACGCCTCTTCAACACTCTGATTATAGCCCTTGCTGATATGACTAAAAGGTCATTTCAAGGCTCAGCAGTATTTTTTGAAAATATTCTGAAACGTATATTGCAGGTCCTCCTGCGTCTCCGTGGTAAGGAACTAAGTTATAACAGATTGATACGTGCTGGGCATTTATCCACAGCCGTCCTTGCCTTCGTCATTTTGGCACTTATCGGTGGACTGAGCTTGTATAAGGCAAATCCAGAGAAATGGGCCACAACAGAGGATCCGCTGGTATTGGATAAAGCGCCGCAGGTCCAAACCGAAACTCAGCTACTGAGCAAAGGCATCGGGTTAAGTGATTTCGCACAAATCTCCAGCCCCTCCCCTGATGCACAACATGTTATTCTTACGATTAATGAGCCGAAAAAGCAACAATTAAGCCATTTGAGCCTTATGGATGAGCGATATGACAAAAGCCATTCAAACCTCATCAGACCAAATTGGAGTACCGGACCGCGAACGGTATCAAGGAAAGACATACGGGAGGAGGAGCCGGAGTCTGCCGCGCCGCCTGAATTTCAAATAACGGCTTTTCAATCTTTGAAGCCCCTTCAGGGCCCCCCACACATATCCAAACCTGCCGCACCTTTGAGTTTTAAGTTTATCAAAGAACGACTAAATGGCATTTATGCCATAAGCGGAGTCTGGTCTTTCAGTCCTCGTATTCCTTTTATGCAAGTTCCATTTCGTGCGCGCAACCCTGTTGTCGGGAAATGGGCACCTCTAGTACGGCGACCTCTAAGCAAGAAGCTCTCGCACTACGAAGTTTTTGAAAAGGCTCTATTGGTTGACCAGGACCCACCAGACAAAAAACCGGTGATCTTCGGATTGGATATTCCAGTTATTAGAACAACAAAAGAAGTAAGTCTTTCTGCATACGTGTCTGGCTCTTCTATGTCACAGCATGAGATCTCCTCTTTGGATCCACCCGATCAAATTTCCGGCAGCGCCATACTGCCAATCGGTTTAACTCCACAGGATACAGATAAAATCCGCATTACTGCGCGATCATTTGACGACCTTCTTAATCCAAGTACGCGCATTTTACATAAACCGCAAATTGGTGTTGACCATTTAAGCAAATCCTTACCATCTAAGCCAATCGCACAAATAAATATATTAAACCGAAGTGGAATCCAAACGCGTGCCAACTCAAAAGATCTTGTCGCACTTACGCCGCCCGATTTAGCAATTGACCAGATACCTACACAAACGGCGTCATTAAACCCCATAAGACCAGATGGGTTCGCGACCCAAGAAGAAACAACACTGCCGTTTATTGATTTCAGCACTTCCAGCATACCTAAGGCCACAGAAGAAAACAGATACGTACTTCGTCCAAAGCCACGCCCAGAAACTATAAACCCCATAGAGCCGGAAACATACCAAGGGGCCGTTGTCGAATCCCTTCGGCCGAAGGCACGACCAAAGATCAAGAAGCCCACTGAAAAAACAGTTGAAGTCGCGTCAGCGTCAGCAATTCTTCCCGAAGAAGAAGGCGAAGAAGCCTCTGCTAGTTTAAGTTCGACAAAAACCACTAATACAACCATTTCAGGGAAAAAGGCCACGATCAAACGCGCCCTTAATCTGCGTGAAGTCAATCTACTTGGCGTTTACTATTTCAGAGGGAAACGCAGCGCTCTTGTGCGGCTAAAGAATGGCAAACGGTTGATGGTCAAGGTCGGCGATCGTCTAGATGGCGGCAAAGTTGCCGCCATCGGAAAGCGCGAATTACGTTATGTTAAGAGTGGGAAAAATATTACCCTCGACCTACTTGGCTAATTGAGCCGGCAGCGATTCACAATTCGCGATTTGTTGTTCCTCTATTAACTTATAAAAAGCCTTGAAATACGTATCAAGTTGCGTAGAAATAAAATACTAATTTAAGACTTCCTACCCATTTTGTTTTAAAGCTGCTGTTAACCCACCGCGATATATTGATTAACCTCATCTCATATTTTTTGAGATAGGTAAGAATTTCCCTCGCTTCACACCGATCTCCGTTGATGGGAGTGCGAATTTCAGCGTTGGGCGATCTTGGCGCACGGCTGAAGAGAGCCGTTAATTGTCCCTCGATATCAAAAATCTGATTTTGCTAAAATTTAACTAATCGACGTAAACCGAAAATCAGTTGGTAATACTCCAACGGAAAACGTTGTAAGTAAGATGATCAGGTTAATAAGATCCAACGCCTTAAGGTATCAGCGATAATAGCGCGGTTTACTCTTGTTCTTAAGCGGTGTTTGCCTAAGTTTGATCAATGAAATATGTCAATGATCCACTGATATCGCAAATTTCAGAAGCGTGAGGATATTTTGCCTCGACAGTATTTGCTGCATCCCCTTTAAAGAGCATATTTAGACACATATTCGAAATTACAAATATGCCAAGACATCGACGACGCAAATGGTCCCTGGCCTTTGACGAATACCGCTGATAAGTTGTCGCCTTTCACATTAACGATCTTGACAATAGCCGGCTGCTGCCACACCTCCATACTTTTAACTGGTCAATCTCAGTCAATAAAAGCCCCTCTTCGAAAATTTATCCTAAATCACTTCCTACTCAGGGTGGGCGAACTCAACAAACTCGCACCCATCCGTCCCTGCAGAATTTTCGAATGATATTCGCGCCTAAAACGCATTGTTTGGAAATGGAACCATTATTTTATCTCCTTGAATTATATTTTACATAAAATAAGTATTTCCAGCCCATTTAACGAAATATTAAGCAGTTTTAACTATTTTTTGCGTGAAATCTGTGTAAACTTAACAGAAATTCCGAAAATTACGCATGATTGATGATACAAGCTACCAGATCTTATCAAAATTACAAAAAGATGCGCAACTGACCTCTCAGGAATTGTCACAAAAATTAAACTCATCCCAAAGTCAGGCAGGACTAAGACGGCAAAGACTGAAACGAGAAGGGTACATCAAATCATACCATGCTGAGGTCAGCGCGGAAAAATTGGGGTTGGAGTTTCAAGCCTTCTTAAAGGTACAGTTCTCGTTCCATAGTCCAGCACTAGGGACTGAATTCACTCGTACTGTAAGTATGCACCCTAGATTCGCCGCGGCGTGGAGACTAACAGGCGAAGCCGATTATCTTTTGCGGGTCTATTGCGAAGACTTAAAAACCTTGAATTTCTGTATAGAAGCCACACTTATTTTTCAACCGGCCGTTTCGCGCGTCCAAAGCCAGATCGTTATGGAGCAGGCAAAACCAGACTCGCCTCTTCCGACACGTTAATTGCAATTTTATGACTGACCTTTTTGCTGACATTATTATTTATTTGATCGCTGCTGTGATCGCCGTTCCGCTCGCATCCCGCCTTGGTTTGGGCTCTGTTCTTGGATACCTCGCCGCCGGAATTGCCATTGGACCCGTCCTTGGTCTAGTTGGCGCAAAAACGCTGGAAATCCAACATTTTGCGGAATTCGGTGTGGTGATGATGCTCTTTGTTATTGGCCTTGAACTTACACCAAAGACACTCTGGGATATGCGTCGCAAAATTCTAGGTCTTGGCGGATTACAATTGGCAATCAGCATTGGTGCCATTTCTTGGCTTCTAGTAAAGGCAGGCTACGCTTGGCAA
Organism: uncultured Alphaproteobacteria bacterium; assembly: GCA_913051655.1. Classification (GTDB taxonomy): domain Bacteria; phylum Pseudomonadota; class Alphaproteobacteria; order Rhodobacterales; family Rhodobacteraceae; genus LFER01. The sequence continues at coordinate 53,019 of CAJXHI010000008.1, read as the reverse complement.
ATTGGTTTGGCGGTTGGAATGATATTCGCGCTTTCCTCAACAGCCATCGTTCTGCAAACTATGACGGAAAAAGGCTTGATGCGCACAAATGGCGGAAGGTCATCATTTGCGGTTTTGCTTACGCAAGATGTGGCTGTAATACCGATGCTCGCCCTGATGCCCCTACTGGCAATCCAGCAAGTTACAGCCAATCTGGATGGATCGATCAGCAGGGGCCAGAGCTTTGTTGATGCACAAGGCCACAGCGCAGCCAGCAATGGTCTCTTACAAGGGCTACCGGCTTGGGCCTCGGCAGTGACGGTCATTGTTATTTTCGTTACAATTATCCTTATAGGAATATTCCTTACACGTCCCATTTTTCGCTTTATTCACCACGCCCGTCTGCGTGAAATGTACACGGCACTTGCACTGCTCATCGTGGTTGGCACGGCCGTTTTAATGAAAATGATCGGCCTGTCGCCTGCATTAGGAAGCTTTCTTGCCGGCGTTGTACTTGCGAACAGTGAATTCCGGCATGAACTGCATAGCGACATAGAGCCCTTTAAAGGACTGTTATTGGGTCTTTTTTTTATCACAGTTGGCGCAGGCATTAATTTTTCTCTCCTTTTCGGAAACCCTTTTCTCATAATTTGCCAAACCATTGGACTGATCTTTATCAAAGCAAGTGTGCTCTATGTCTTATCTTTATTGTTTCGCATAAAAGGGCACAGCCGCTGGCTTTTCACACTTTCATTGGCTCAGGCAGGGGAATTTGGATTTGTTCTAATAAACTATGCTGTGTTTAGCAGTGTTATCCCCGAATTACTAGCAGAGCGTCTTTTATTGATCGTGGCTCTGTCTATGCTTATCACTCCTCTACTTTTTCTTGCTTACGAAGCGCTGGCAAGTTGTATGAGTGATGTTATACCTGGAATGGAAAGTGCCGATGAAATTGATGACCAAGGACCTGTGATAATTGCAGGCGTTGGACGTTTTGGACAGATCGTAAATCGTCTTGTACGCAACTCCGGTATTAAAACAATCGTTCTTGACGATAATCTGAAAACCATCCAGTTGATGCGCCGTTTTGGATTTAAAGGGTTTTTTGGAGATCCAACGCGACCTGAGCTTCTTTCTGCTGCAGGGATAGACAACGCGCGCGTACTTGTCGTGGCGCTTGATGATCCAGATAAATCGACCCATTTGGTGGAACGGATCCGACGTGAATACAAAGACCTACATATCGTGGCGCGGGCCTTTGATCGTAACCACGTCTTTGAACTCCACAATGCAGGTGCAGATGATATTGTGCGTGAAACGTTCGACAGTAGCTTGAGAGCCGGGCGGTATGTACTTGAAAACGCTGGATTAACAGAGTTTGAAGCAGCAGAAGCAGAAAACACTTTTTATCAGCATGACCGCAGAGCCATGCGTGCTTTAACCAAAGTTTGGAAGCATTCTGCTAGCTTAGAAGACAACCCTGCTTATGTCAGCCTTTCCCGTGCGCTTGAACAGGAATTAGAGTCCGCTCTTTTGACACAATTAACGGAAAAAAGGAAAAAATCAGATACCACTTAACCAGCTGAAACACCTGCCTCCGCAAAGGTTACCATGCCGGTATGACAGGCAATCGCAGCCTTTAGAACACTAATTGCAAGCGTACCACCTGAACCTTCTCCTAACCGCAGGCCAAGGGAGAGCAAAGGCTCTTTGCCTAGGCGTTCCAAAAGACGACGGTGCGCGCCTTCAGCACTCAGGTGTCCTGCAACACAGTGATCAAGCGCGTCATTTGCAACAGCATACAAGGTTGCCGCGGCCGCACAGCAAATGAATCCGTCCAAAATTACCGGAATGCGAATTACGCGTGCCCGCGCAATCGCACCTGCCATAGCAGCAATTTCTCTTCCACCAAGGGACATCAAAGAAACAAGCCCATCGCCTTTAGCATCAGAATGCCTTGCCAGCCCCGCTTCCACAACTTGCGCCTTGAGGGCAACGCCTTCACTGCCAAGTCCGGTCCCGCGTCCAGCCCAATCTGCGCCAGTTCCGCCGAAAAGTGCCAAGGCGATCGCGGCCGCAGCAGTCGTATTTCCAATACCCATTTCCCCCGTTACAAGAAGATCAGCGTTTTCATCGACTGAAGTCCACCCGACGCCAAGCGCTTGCACACATTCATCTTCGCTCATGGCAGACGCTTCTGTTAAGTCTTGCGTTGGCCTGTCCAGATCCAAGGCATGCACATCCAATTTTGCGCCAAAACAACCTGAAAGCTGATTTATTGCTGCCCCACCTGTTTCAAAGTTCAAAACCATCTGCGCTGTCACCTCGGGCGGAAACACAGAAATACCTTGGGCGGTCACCCCGTGATTGCCAGCGAAAATCAAAACTTGGGGGCGCTCCAGACTAGGGCGCTCCTGTCCACGCCATCCCGCATACCACAAAGCTAAATCTTCCAAGCGACCAAGAGCTCCGACCGGCTTTGTTAATTGTTCATTTCGCGCAGACGCCAATTCATAGGCTGATGAATTCATTTTGGAAGGTGTCTTCAAAATCTCAGAAAACTCTAACAATGTTGTAAAAGGAAGGGACATCAAAGGCTCCGCTCAGGTAACTCGCTAGAGCAGGTATGGGTTGAATTCTCCAAAAGAACAAGTGCATTAAAGGTCGTCAGGAACCTTAAAGCGACGAGCAGGAAATCATATGTTCAAAATCTATCTTGATGACATCCGCGTGGCTCTGAGCCTTTTGACAAGATTGCCTATCTATGTCCCAACAGAAGCTTATGAAAGAGCACATAAAGCGGTCTGGGCCTATGGTGGCGCAGGTGTGGTATGGGCCCTTTGCGTATGGAGTACTGCAACCCTTTGTATGACCTCTGGGCTTGCGCCTTACATCGCAGCGGGGTTTGGGCTTGTCGTCGGAATTGTTATCACGGGCGCAATGCATGAAGACGGTTTAGCCGATTGTGCTGATGGATTTTGGGGCAGTTGGGAGCGAGAAAAACGGTTGGAGATTATGCGGGATAGTCGTCTCGGTGTTTACGGGAGCCTTGCCCTTATCGTTTCCACTGGACTACGCTGGCAGCTCATTGCGACCATCCTACAGGGCGAGAACAGTCTTCTAGCCCTACTTCTTGCAGGTATGCTTGCGCGGTCTGTTCTGCCTGTGATGATGGCACACCTCCCAAATGCGCGCAGCTGTGGTCTATCGCATAGCGTCGGAAAACCGACCGGCAGCTTTGTCTATTTTTCATTTGGGATGAGTGCGTCCATCGGCTTGATCTTTCTTGGAGTGGCAGGGTTGTTGATCTCAATTATTGCTGCATTTGCAGGATTATTGTGCGCGCTTCTGGCGCAAAAGAAAATCGGTGGCCAAACGGGCGATTTTTTAGGCGCAAGTGCTGTAATCATCGAAATCGTCACCCTATTGGCTTACATTATGCAATGAAGCTACGTGTAATTTGACGTCGGACGTGATATATCGTCGCTCCACATCATTTTTTCGGAAAAGACTTCGAATAATGCAGTGGACCGAAACCAACCACATACAGCATCGCGACTACCATCACTATTTTTATATGATTTTGTGCGTTAAGCGATAAATTAAACTGATGCAAAATGCTGCCCCCACAGAAACAAGTCAGATCCAATAGTATCCAGATTGCATTCGCGATGATCCCTTTAAAAAATGATTGGATCTTAAGAAGCATTTTGGTCATATTTTGGATCTTTTGCGTGCAATTCCCGTTTGGGCATGTGAAAAGCGTCGGAACAGACCAAAACTTTAAACATTAAATCGGAATCTAAATGATACTCTGCTGCGGAGAATCCTTGATCGATATGATCCCGTCAGATCATGTTATGGCCTTCAAACCGCTCGCCGGGGGCGCAGTGTTAAACACAGCTATAGGCATCGGTCGGCAAAGCGTAGACGTGGGTCTTGTTTCTGGGGTGTCTACGGATCTATTTGGTGACTTTCTTGTAAAAACTTTACAGGACAGCGCAGTAGACGTATCGTACCTTATTCGCTCTGATCGGCCAACTACGTTGGCCTTTGTAACTCTTGCGAGTGGGCACGCCAGCTATGCGTTTTATGATGAGAACACCGCGGGTCGTATGGTGCTTCCTGATGATATGCCCCAGGAACTTTCAAATGAAATTGATGCGCTTTTTTTTGGAGGAATAAGCCTTGCAGTCGAGCCCTGTGCTGATGCTTATGTTGCGTTTCTGGACAAAAATAAAGCGTCGCGTCTGGTCATGGTCGACGCTAACATCCGTCGCTCATTCATAAATGATGAACCTCGATACCGCGCACGCATGGCCAAGGTGTTTGCAAATTGTGATATTTTGAAAATCTCTGACGAAGATTTGCAGTGGATCTCTCCCACAAATCAACCACGTGACAAAAAGGCTTTGGAGATTCTAAACCAAGGGCCCGAATTATTGTGCCTGACGCTTGGTGCAAAAGGTGTGGAGGTTTACGATAAAAACGGATTGCGTTTTTTCTGCCCCGCCCCTCGAACCACTGTGGCAGACACGATTGGTGCAGGTGACGCCTTTAATGCAGGTCTTTTGGTCAGTATCAAGCGACTACACGCACTTTCCACTTCAGCAGTTTTAGCTCTATCGCAGAACGATCTTGAAACTGCTGTGCGCTTCGCCACCGCATTCGCCAGTGATACCACCACGCGACAAGGGTCCGATCCAGCATGGAACTTCAAATCCTCTAAAATATAGGCTCTTAGCTATCACGAACTGTGCATTAGCAGAATGCCTAAATGTTTAAATAACAAGATATGAGAAAGAGTAAACTGAGTGACTTCGCCTATGAACACAACCAAGCAGTCTTTTACTAAGTCTCCTTTATCTGTAGAAAGGCTGGTCGAAAGCTCTTTGTGCTTGTGGGATTTGCCACAAGGCGCGCAGGCGAAACTCATTAATTTGTCGGAGAATACAACCTTTCTTATCGAAGCCGCAGGTGGCTTCAAAGCAATTTTGCGGGTGCACCGCGAAAACTACCACAGTCGAAGGGCAATCGAATGCGAGTTAGCATGGATTGATGCCTTAGCTAATGGAAAGGTGATCATTACGCCCCCATACTACCTCGGAAAAGACGGTCATGCGATACAGGACGGCATAAACACTGGAGGCGAAAAAACGCAATTCATGGTGCTTTTCCATTTTCTTGAAGGCTGCGCCCCAAAGGAAGACGGTGACCTGAGAAAAGGTTTTGCAGCACTTGGTGAGATCGCAGCAAAATGCCATTTGCATGCTGCAACCTGGGAAAAGCCCGCACCCTTCTGCAGGTTGGTCTGGGACGTTGAAAATGTGTTTGGCCCGGATGCCACTTGGGGCGATTGGCGCGACGCACCAGGCGTGACACAAGACATAAAACTTGTGTTGGAACGGGTCGAAAGGCGAATACGGAAAAGATTAGAAATCTATGGAAAATCCAAAGAGAGATATGACCTTATTCACGCAGATATGCGCCTTGCCAATTTACTAATCGACAATAATACAATCCGTGTTATTGACTTTGATGACTGCGGATATGGGTGGTTCATGTATGACTTTGCCGCAGCGATTAGTTTTATTGAAGATGATCCGCATATCCCTGCTTGCAAAGCAGCTTGGCTTCAAGGATATCAAAAACATCGCATCCTCTCTGCTCAGGATATCGAAGAAATTGATACCTTAGTAATGCTGCGTCGCATGGCACTTTTGGCGTGGATAGGAAGCCATATGGACGCCACAGAGCCTCAGGCGCTAGCACCTCATTTTGCCAAAAATACGGCTCTGCTTGCGCAGACATGGCTGTCTAAGCAAGGCATTACACATCAAAGCTGATCAAGTTACCGCATCCTTTGCCACTTTGTCTGCATAAAACGTGAAATTCATATTGTACGGCAAAAAAATGCCTTTTACCCTCAGCTACAAGCGGGTTAGAGCGTCAGAGGGTTACGGAGATACAAATGTTCGAAGAACGGCTAAAAACATTTCGCCAAAATCTTGCGAAGGCAAATATTGACGTTGCCCTGATCACCGACGATGACAACATTTATTACCTCTGTGGATATTATGACTTTTTGCATATGGAATTTGGCCGGCCCACCATTTTAGTCGTCAGCGTTGAAGGAAGTACGCTTCTGATAACCCCATCGATTGATTATAATTCTGCAAAAGCTTTGGCGCGAGTAGAGCGCATTGCACCATGGAACGACGGGATGGGTGCAGAATGGCGCGAAGAACTTCCTGCCGTATTAAAATCCGGTCGCAAGATTGCCTATGAACCTGATCATATGCCGCCCATCGTGCGGGCTTATCTCAGCACGGCGGTGGAAGAAAAAGACCTCTGCACTGCGACGCCTATTCTCAACCAGATGCGGATGATCAAATCTGATGAAGAATTGCAAATAGCTCGTCATGCAGGTCAAGTGGCAAGTGCAATGATGATGGCGGGGCGCAACGCGATTAAAGCCGGTATAGCAGAATTCGAAGTCGCCCTTGCTACGACGGAGGCAGGAACGCGAAAAGCTGCAGAGCTTTTAACAACCCACTATGATGATCATTACATGTCACCAAATGCACATTTTCTTCAAATTATCGCCTCTGGTAAAGATATTATCAAAACACATCACCGCGCCAGTACGCGGATCATGCGCCATGGTGAGCCTGTGTTTTTATGTTTCTGCGGTATGACAAATTTTCACCGCTTTAAACTTGGTTTTGATCGGACGTTTTGGATTGGCGAAGTTTGCGATCCAAAACAGATTACGATTTATGAAACAGCAGTCGCAAGCCAGAGCGCAGCCTTAGACGCTCTAAAACCGGGTGTTACGGCCGAAAGCGTTCACGCCGCTTACGCAGATGTAATTCAAGTCGCCGGGTATGATTACCCGTTTCGCTGTGGGCGCGCGACTGGGTTCAGCTTTCTTGAACATCCCCAACTTGTGACCGGAGAGAAGACCATTCTCCAACCCGGCATGGTCTTTGCCGTCGACGGATCGGTGACGTCAGAGAATTTTCGCGCACAGGTCGGGGATAGTTTCATTATCACCGAAACCGGATGGGAAGCGATCACGGCTCATTCGAAATCCCTCGAAGACTTGATTTTGTAGTATGAGAACTTTCACGTAGATTGCTTGCAATCCTACGCTGCCATGGTTTCAAAGCGCTCGTGAAGTTAGACGCTAGTGATCTTTACTACTATTCTAGTACACATCCCTTTGTAAAAGTCACAAATCAATATGCAAAATGCCCCCCGCCTTTGCGGCACGACTTTGGCAGAGGATTATGGTTGATTGCCGCTGCTTTTTTGACAGGACAAAATCGCGATGCTCCACCTCTCCATATAAAAGGCCACACTGACAAACACCGCAAATACCATCCGAGCATTTTAAATCCACTGCATATCCATGTTCTACCAAAACAGTCGCAGCGTCCTTATCCGCAGGGACTGCTATCTCTTTATCTGATTTTTCTAATTTCAGCGTAAAGGCGTGGTTTTCGTATTCAGGTATTTCGGGGGTGGAAAAATATTCGACGTGTGTTGCATCTTCTGGGAAACCCTCTGCCAAAGCTGCCTCAATGACGCCTTCCATATAACGATGCGGGCCGCAAGCATAGACGTGCCAATCTTTACGATAGCCCTTTAAAATCCTTGTAAAATCAGCATATTGCCCTTGCGAACTAAAGTGATATTTCACTCGGTCAGCCCACGGAACTGCGGCCAAATCAAGTAGGTATCCTGCGCTATTTTCCTGACGTGCAGAGTAATGAAGCTCAAATTCTTTTTCCTTCGCAAAAAGCTGATGAGCAAAAGCGATCATGGGTGTGACCCCAATCCCACCCCCCATAAGAAAGGTTTTTGATGCGCACTCCGCTAGCTCAAAATGGTTGATGGGTTTTGAGATAAACACCTTGCGTCCAGGTCTGAAAATCCGGTGCATCGTTTTTGAGCCCCCCCGACCACCGTCTTCTCTTAGAACGCCAATTTGATATCGCTCGCTATTGGCAGGATCGCCTGACATGGAATATTGCCGCAGAAATTCAGGGGCCACTAAAACGTCAAGATGCGCGCCTGCGCTCCACGCAGGTAATTCCTTTCCGTCAAGCGATTTAAATTCATATTTGGTAATTGCATCAGTCATTTTTTCAACATGGCTGACTTCTACCCGCAAAACTGGTGATGTTCCTGATGCAGAATACCGATGCACAGGGCTTAAACTGCCACTTGAAAGCTGTTTTTGATACTCCTCGGCGCTAATCATCTTCTCATAAGCTTCAATCCCTTTTTCGCGATCCATGATAAATGGATAGGGCCACGGATGTGGCGCGAGATGAGCGGGATAAACAGCGAGCGTCTGATCTTCGTATTTGAGGTCAAGATTTTTGCTCAACGCGCGTCGATTGATGGGTTTTCTTGCAGGCTTATAGCCGCCGTCTTCGTAAAGTTCGATATCCCACCACCATTTTTTGACATCGTTCAACTCACCCCGACCGACCATATCATCAAGTTTTGCCAAGGGCTTTGCAAGCTTTGGAAGGTTTGATGCGGCCCAACGAAACGGTGCTTCGGCAAACAGACCTTCCAAATTCCAAGGGCATGTTTTCATACAGCGCCCACACATTGCCCCGCCCTCTGTTGTAATCCTGTAGGTAGCGCATTTCTGACTATCAGACTTCCAAATCTCATAGCCATTGAACATCAGTTTGGGTCCGGCTGTAATCGCACCTGAAGGACACTCACGCGCACATTTGTTGCAGGTTTCGCAGAAATTCTGCAGACCAAAATCAATTGGTTTGTCGTGAGTCATCGGTATATCCGTCGTCACAATACCCGATTTCAGTCGAGGACCCAGATAAGGATTCAGGATCACTTCGCCGATCCGACTGACCTCTCCAAGACCCGAAAGAAGCAACAATGGCGGCTGCAAGACATCCCCATCCATCACACTGTGTGCTTTTGCCTTATATCCAAGGTTGCGAATTTGCTTCGCTATTACGCCACCCAATAACGAAAATCTTAGATATGCCCGCATAGATTGCGCCACGGAAATCCAATCATCGCCAGAGGCGCCTTCCATCGTCTCAAATCCCTGATCAACGATCATAGAAATGGCGTTTGGATGGGGGGGATCAATTTTTTCTCCTGTTGCATCATGCGAATACCACGCCCAATCTGGACAACGTGATAACCCCACAGCATCAACACCCAAAAAGTAGGACGTAGCCTTAAGGTTATCCGCATTTCGCTTTGAATCCGTCGGACGCGTACCGTCAGGATTCGGCAGCCCATCCTGCAAAAGAACAAAAGCGCCCAAGGCACGCCGCTGCGCGAACGAGGGCGCAGATTTACGAGCATAATAACCTCCCTTGGCGCCTTCTTGAAGCGTTTTTCCCATATCCCCGAATTGGGCACGGGCAAACATGTCGGTGCGTTTGGGCACCCGCGCCACGTGCTCCTCGTCAATAAATGTGGTGGGTTTTTCCGCACGCTTTAAAGTTTCAAAAGGATGTGGCCCATCTACAAAGCGCCGGCGTTTATATGGATCGTTATTCCAAACAGTTTTGTTGCCTCCTGTCCCAAGCCACCATGAAGCCCATTGGGCGCTTAGCCATGTCTGTTGAGAGGGTGGCGCCAATGGAAGATCAACGGCAAGGTCCATCCTACAGGTAATCGCGCCAAGGCCAAAATTGTGCCTGACAAAGGGCGCAACTAATGCACCATCCTTCACCCACACAAGACCTGCCGCGACAGCCAAGGAATTGAGATTCACATCACTCGCAGAAGCAGAATGAGATTTGGCATCAAATCCTAAAAGGCGAATGTAATTAGCCAATACAGAGGTTGTCTCACTTGCGCGAAGTGAGGCTCGATGCGCATGCGCATCACAAAGCCAATCGCATCCCGCTTCATTCTGCTGAAACGCTCTTGGATTGTCATACAAAAACACAACGGCGTGGGTGTGGTCCTCTATCGTGCTCGGGGGCGCTTCCATTGAATCCTTCAAATCAGCCATGATCACATCAATCCCAGAGGCAAGCGTTTTGGTCTGCCGCGTACGCAGCGCGTCGGCCAATCGATCAATATCGGGGTTTAGAATTGGTTGGTCCAAAAGGGCCACGTCTGGCAGGGCACAAATGCCGATCATCGCTGCATCGTTGAAATATCCAAAGGCCTTTAGGTGATCTGCGCGAATTCGAGGATCTTGGGGAATAACCGCTTCTATGTTATTGATCAAACCATCACGGATCGCATCCAGCATCGCCTGATATTCGCCCATCGCATTGACGATATTTTCAGGCATCTCGGTTCTTCGAAAGGTCAAGGGCGCCATGTCTGGAACGGATGACAGATCAACCTTTGAAGTACGTTTTAACCTTTCCACGGGATAAGGCCCTAAATGCACCGGTCGGTTTTTGGCAGAAAAGACTTTCATTAACGACAATCATTCCCAATTTTGTTTCAATGACAGGTGCCTTGGTGCAATGAACCTTTGCTCAGCCCCTCTTGCACAAGCCAACACATGTTATAAGAACAGATCAAGACAAATTTTTTGACAGCTCAGCCCCCAGCAAGGAGAGATTAACAATGAACCTACGCCAGCTTGGTCAACACGGCCCAAAGGTGAATGCGCTTGGCTATGGTGCCATGTCATTTACGGATTTCTATGGGCCTGCCTATGATCAAAACTCTGCAAAAGTTCTGGATGCGTGTTTGGAGATGGGCATCACGCATATTGATACGGCAAATGTCTATGGTATGGGGCGGTCTGAAAATGTGATTGGGGGGTGGCTAAAGGCACGCGGCAGCCCCTGCCCGTTTACAATAGCGACCAAAGTGGGCATCACGCGCGATCCAGAATATCGCTTTAACAATTCCAAAGAGCATATGACGCAATCTCTGCACGAAAGTCTGCGCCGGCTCAACATAGAGGCAATAGATCTTTATTACGTGCATCGGCGCGACACGCGGGTTGAGATTGAAGAGGTAAGCGAAGCGCTCGCAGGTTTTGTCAAAGCAGGCAAGGTAAAGGCGGTCGGGTTTTCCGAAATCGCGCCCTCTTCTTTGCGGCGCGCCCATGCGGTCCATCCTGTTGCGGCTGTGCAGTCGGAATATTCTCTCTCCACCCGCGGACCAGAACTGGGAGTCATCCAAGCCTGCAAAGACATTGGCGCCACATTTGTAGCCTTTTCCCCAGTGGGCAGGTCTCTTTTGACGGATCGCCCGCATAATCGCGTAACAGCTGAAAGAATGGATTTTCTCGTGAACAACCCCCGCTTTATGGAACCCAACCTCAGCGAAAACCTCAAATTTAACGTGAAATTTCGTAGCTTGGCTGCAGATTTATCGATTTCGGCAGCGGGTCTTGCGATTGCTTGGGTGCTTCAACAGGGGGATCATATCGCCGCGATCCCAGGAACGCGCCACATCGCCCATTTACAGGAACTGGCGCAAGGTGCCGATTTTACGATCACAGCTGAAATCGCGGCACGGATTGATGATGTGCTTCCGGTCGGTTGGGCACATGGGGACCGATATTCCGCCAAACAATGGGTCGGACCTGAACGGTATTGTTAAAAGACATATACGACTGCCGGCTTCAAAAAGCCGGAGCGCACATATCACATCCGCTTAACCAAACGATTTTTCGATTCGGTCCAAGGTGCGCATAGCGTCGATAATATCATGAACAGACCCATTGGGTTCGCGCCCCTCTTTGATGGCGGCTATGAATTCACGGTCAATCAATTCAATCCCATTGTTGGACACAGCCACATCGCTTAGATCAATCTGATTTTCGCACCCGTCATAAAGGTCATCGTAGCGCGCAATGTACGTGCCATTATTACATATATACCGAAAAAACGTCCCCAATGGTCCGTCATTGTTAAACGAAAGGGACAGAGTACATATCGCCCCGCTTGGGGTTTTCATACCGATCGACATATCCATCGCGATGCCAAGATCCGGATGGTGCGGGCCCTCTAGGCCAAAGCAGTCTGACACCACCTCTCCTGTTTGATATTGGAATAAATCCACTGTATGGCACGCATGATGCCACAAAAGATGGTCCGTCCAGCTGCGCGGTTCGCCCTTTGCGTTCATATTGGAGCGACGGAAAAAGTAGGTCTGAACATCCATTTGTTGGACCTTCAGCTCGCCCGCTGCAATTTTCGCGTGGATCCATTGATGCGAAGGGTTGAAGCGACGCACTTGCCCCGCCATGGCCAAGACCCCTGTTTCGTTTTGCACGCGGCAAATTTTTTCGCTGTCAGCCAAAGAGTCTGCCATTGGAATTTCGATCAACACGGGTTTTCCCGCCCGCATAGAAGCAATCGCCTGTTCCGCATGAAGTTGGGTGGGCGTCGCCAAAATGAACGCATCCACGTCATCGCGATTCAAACATTCATTTAAGTCCGTTGCAGCATGACCGATGCCGCGTGCCTGAGCCAATGCTATGATCTTATCCTCACTTGGTCCCATGACAGAGGTGACCGTGACACCCTCAATATTGTCCAATGCGTCAAGGTGTTTCATTCCAAAGGCCCCGTAGGCGCCTGCAACGCAAAGTCTCATGTCCTTAAGCCTGTCTTATTTTCCAAAATGATATGTCCAACTGCCGTGTTTGACGCGGGAACATGGTAATGGCGATGAACTTCAACCACATCTTCGTCCAAAGCTCCACGCATAACGTGCCACATGACCATTTCAACACCCTCTGATCCGGCCTCCCGCAGATATTCCACATGGGGCATTTTCGAGAGCCCCACAGGATCAGAAGTCAGCCGATCAAGAAACAACTGATCCCAGTCTTTGTTGATGAGACCCGCGCGTTTGTATTGCAATTGATGGCTCATACCCCCTGTTCCAAAAATAACCACATTCAGATCTTCGTCAAAGCTATCAACAGCTCGCCGGATGGCTTTTCCAAGGTTGAAACAACGATTTCCAGTGGGGGGCGGGAATTGCACCACATTGACCGCAAGTGGAATGACCAACACGGGCCATGTGTCCTCCAGCCCATGTTCGCCAAACATCACAGACAGGGGGACGGTTAGGCCGTGATCAACCTCCATCTCATTCATGATCGTGATGTCAAATTCACTTAAAATCAAAGATTGTGCGATATGGCTGGCAAGTTTCTGATGGTTTCTCACGACGGGTACGGGGCGTGGCCCCCAACCTTCGTCTGCCGGATTAAATTCAGGTGCACAGCCCAGCGCAAAGGTTGGAATACAAGAAGCATCAAAAGCCGTGCAATGATCATTGTAAACCAGAAAAATAACATCCGGCTGCGCCTTCTTCATCCATTCGCGTGAGGCCTCAAAGCCAGAAAAACATGGTTCCCAATAGGGTTGGCCCGTGATCCCCTGATCCATCGCCACGCCAATTGCGGGAACATGCGAACATCCAACCCCTGCAGTAATGCGCGCCATTATGACTACTCCTTTTCGTCCCATTCGTGTTGATATCGATTGCCTTCAGGAGATCGTCCGCCGCCCAACATCATCGCGCGATAGGCTTCACTGCCCATTCCAGTCATAATACCTGCCAACTCCTGAAAATTGATCCCGTCGTTGGCAGCCAGTTTGGACGTGTAGTAGATATTCCCCCCGAGCATCAACAAACCGTTCCAATCTCTCTTAAGTACGGCGTCCCGCTGCTCTGGCGTCATTGCATATTTGTCCAAATATGCCGATTCATCGGCGTTGAACACATCTCTGTTCCTCTGCAAACGCAGAGAAATACAGAATTGATTAAGCTGATACCCTTCGCGACTTCGGTCCGCGTCAAACACAAATGTTCCGGGAATATCGTCATATTCTTTTTTCAAACTCATCTGTTCCTCCAGCAGGCACCCAAGAAGCGCTTTATCTCATTACCAGTTTGATCGGTAATAGGCCAATTGAAATGTTCCTTTGAGTATTGAGAAAATCTATCTAAGCGTAAGATATCGAATTACGTCTTACCTACATCTTTGCTGAGCTGCTGCAAAAACTCAACGAACTTGGCCTGACTGGATGTGGGCCGGCAACCCCTTCTACAGGTAAGTCCAATGTCTAGAGACGACAGAGATATAAGGCCCCTTGTTCAAAATCCCTTGAAGAAAAGCAACAGAGGATGACACGACACGCACAGATGTCTTTTCGAGACGTTCGATACCAAGTGTTTCAATTAGTTACTGTACGGCAAGGGTTTCTTTAGGTGGTGCAATCCAAGGATAGGAAAGCGTGTGGTCTAGAGGAATGTTGCGTCGCACTGCCAGCGGGTGGGACGGATGGGCCACAATCACCAACCTATCCTGAAACAATACTTCTTGTGCAATTTCATCGCTTGGGCTGAAAACAAAGGGCGCCGATCATACAGTCTAAATCTCTTCCCTGAGCGAGCGCAGAAGCTGCATGTAGCGCCTATCCATGACGCTGATTTAGATCGGTCTATCTTCTTTGATCATCGCCTTGGCAGCTTTGCGCAAGATCATCGTGCGTGCCACAGGTAGGCTGCCAAAAATAAAACTCTCCTCGCCACTTCCAAAAATATGCATAATCTCTTCTATGCCTTGGCAAAATTTGGCGTTAGCGCGCTTTACTTGTTCGGCAAAAGCGCTGGCAACAGGTGTTAGCGCCACACCCAAAGATCAGGCGTAAAAGAGGGTAGTTTTCGCAAGCTCCTCTAATCCGGTCGCTGAGCGGTGGATCGTAGGTTGTGACAATCCCAATTGGCGCGCGGCAGGCATAAAACTGCCGGTGTTTGCAGCGGTAATCAAAGTGCGCAATTGAGCTTCAGTCAGCAATTTTTCCAATTTGCCGATGGGCCGCGTGGCTTTTGCTGATGCGGAGCGCAAATATCTCGCACCCGTTCTCGGCTGAGCGAGCGCCGTAATCACGCGGCGCCGAAACAATCCACCACATTCCGTCTCGCCAAAATACGGCCGATATCAATTGACCAAGGTGGAGCCCACTTCTTCCTTAAGACGGGCAAGCGCTTGGGTGGCTGCGGGTTGAGATAAATTGTAGCGATACGCAGCGTCGGAAATTGACCCCAAGCGCAATGCCATTGGAAAAACGCATCTGTTTATGTTGTGAAGTTTGTTCATATTGCACCGCCTTTAGCCGTTCATTTTTAACGCTGCAAATTTCGAAATAGGACTTGGGAACAATTTAGCATATAAGTTGTAAAAATTTTGCAAATGGTGGAAATAGCTATGTCAGACAAAAAAACTGCCCTCGTGATCAGCGCGCATTCAGCTGATTTTGTATGGCGTGCAGGTGGAGCAATCGCGCTTCATCAATCAAAGGGCTATGAAGTAACGGTCGTTTGCCTTTCTTATGGCGAACGCGGTGAAAGCGCAAAGCTCTGGAAAGAAGAGGGTATGACGCTCCATAAAGTCAAAGCTTCACGGCGCGTAGAAGCCGAAAATGCCGCGGCAGCCTTGGGTGTGAATGACATCAGGTTTTTTGATGTAGGGGATTACCCACTGGATCTGGGGCGCGAAACGCAGGATCGTATGGTCGATGTGATCCGCGAAGTTCAGCCAAAATTCTTGATGTCCCATTCAAAATGGGATCCATATAACACGGATCATATGAATACAACGACCTTTGCCTTGGAATGCAGGATGATCGCACAGGCCTGGGGTCATAAACCTGGTCAGAAAGTTTTAAGTGCACCACAACTTTACCTCTTTGAGCCCCACCAAACAGAACAAATGAATTGGAAACCAACCGTGTTTTTGGACATTTCAGGTGTTTGGGATAAAAAATGGGCCGCCATCCAATGTATGCAGGGACAAGAACACCTATGGCATTTCTATAAAAACGTCGCCGAAAATCGTGCCAACCACTTCCGACGAAATTCGGGTGGGCAGGCTGGTGGCCGCGCAGCGAAATATGCGGAAGGATTTGAAACGATCTTTCCAAGAACCGTGGACGAATTGGAATGAACATTCAGCCAGGCACAACAGGACTAGTCGTTCAAAACATTGCGCGCGAAGATCAAAAGATCATTGACGAACTAGCCACTTGCGGCGTTTCCACAGTTCATGAAGCACAAGGACGCAAAGGGCTTTTAGCCGATTACATGCGCCCCATCTATCCGGGTGCACGCATTGCGGGATCCGCTGTGACCATCCTTGCACCCCCATGTGACAACTGGATGATCCATGTAGCCATCGAACAATTGCAGGCAGGGGATATTTTGGTGTTAGGCACAATTAACTCGTCAAATGCGGGGTATTTTGGAGATTTGCTTGCGACCTCTTCATTGGCTCGAGGCTGTCGGGGATTAATCATTGATGCAGGGGTGCGCGATGTCGCAGACCTTAAAGAGATGAGATTTCCTGTCTGGTCCAAAGCCATCTGTGCCCAAGGCACCATTAAAGAAACACTTGGATCTGTAAATGTGCCGATCATCTGCGCGAATGCATTGATCCACCCGGGCGATATAGTTCTGGCAGATGATGATGGGGTTTGTGTTGTGCGTCGCGAAGAAGCTAAAGATGTACTCGCCCAAGCTGAAGCCCGCGTTGCCAACGAAGACGACAAACGCGCGCGGTTTGAAGCCGGTGAACTTGGACTAGACCTTTATAACATGCGCCCTCGACTTGCCAAACAGGGCTTGAAATATGTCTAAGGGTGTGCGCTGCATGTGGATGCGCGGGGGCACATCCAAAGGGGGGTATTTTCTGGCCGAAGATCTTCCAGAAAATCAAGCTCTGCGTGATGCATTTTTGGTCCGCGCCATGGGCTCTCCCGACCCGCGCCAAATAGATGGTATGGGGGGCGGCGATCCCTTGACCTCAAAAATCGCCGTTGTGCGAAAGTCCGATCTACCTGCGGTCGATGTCGATTATCTTTTTTTGCAGGTCTCTGTTGATGCACCGGTAGTGTCTGACGCACAAAACTGCGGCAATCTTCTTGCAGGTGTTGGTCCCTTTGCCATCGCGCGTGGCCTTGTAGAAACACAAAGCCCAACGACCGAGGTCCGTATTTTCATGGAAAATACGGGGCAAATGGCGGTGGCGCGCATTGAAACTCCAAATGGAGAGATCAACGAAGAAGGCGGCGCAAGCATTGATGGCGTCCCAGGGACGGCGGCTCCTATTGCGCTCACCTTTCAGGACACGGCAGGTTCCAGCTGCGGGTCGCTTTTGCCCAGTGGTCAGGCCAAAGACACCATCAATGGTATTGATGTTACAATGATTGACAACGGAATGCCCTGCGTTGTGCTGCGTGCAGAGGATATCGGGATCAACGGTCATGAAACATCCTTAGAACTTGAGGCCAACACAGAACTGCGTCAAAAGCTCGAGGCGCTGCGTCTTGCCTGTGGCCCAATCATGAACCTTGGGGATGTGACAAAAAAAACTGTGCCCAAAATGACTATGGTATCACGCGCGGAAAACAGCGGCGCAATTTCAACCCGAACCTTCATTCCCCATCGCTGCCATAAATCGATCGGAGTGCTGGGCGCAGTGAGCGTTGCAACTGCCTGCTTGATCCCAGAGAGTACCGCATTTGATCTCGCTCAGCGGGGCAGCGGCACAGAAAGATATCTGTCCATCGAACACCCCAGCGGAGAAATGACCGTGGTCGCAGGACTTGACAATCAGGACAACATAAACACCGCCGCCATTTTAAGAACGGCGCGCAAATTGATGGACGGAGAGATTTTCGCATGACCCCGCAACACATGGACCCAGATTGGCTTGTCTTTCACGCTGATCCCAAAGCACCCGATTTTCAATTGCCTAAAGGAGCTGTGGATGCGCATTGTCATGTCTTCGGCCCCACACCCGAATTTCCGTTTGCAACTGAGCGCAAATACACCCCCTGTAATGCAAGCAAAGAGAAACTTTTCGAACTGCGCGATCATTTAGGATTTACACGAAATGTCGTCGTTCAAGCCACATGCCATGGCAAAGACAACCAGGCGATGGTCGATGCATGCCGTGCCTCAGGCGGTATGGCGCGCGGTATTGCAAGCGTTGGAAAGGATATCACAAAAGAAGAGCTAAGCGACATGCATGATGCCGGTGTGCGCGGCGTGCGGTTTAACTTTGTCAAACGACTGGTAGACGCAACACCACAATCGGTATTTCTCGAGATTGCTGAGAAGATACAAGACTTTGGATGGTCCACCGTTGTCTATTTCGAAGCCAAAGATCTGGAAGATTTAGAACCCTTTTTACAGGAGTTGCCGGGGATCATCGTCATCGATCACATCGGGCGCCCAGACATCAAAAATGGAATATATCACAATGATTTTAAGAGATTTATATCTCTTATGGAAAACAATTCCTCGATCTGGAGCAAAGTCACCTGCCCAGAACGGTTGACCATTGCGGGACCACCTTATGATGATGTTTTGCCCTTTTATCAGGCCATCGTTGATCGATTTGAGGAGCGTGTTTTATGGGGAACGGATTGGCCACATCCCAATATGAAGTCCCATATGCCCGATGACGGTGAGCTGGTGGATTATATTCCACGCATTGCCCGCACCGTTCAGCAGCAGGAAAAACTCTTGGTTACCAATCCCATGCGCCTTTACTGGCCCGAGTTGTGAGTTCACCGAGCGGCGATATTGCCATTGGACGGATAGCATCCGACCTGCAATGATCACCCTTACACTAGTGATCGTAACAAAAAGAAGAACGCGCACATGCACTATGTCCCGCAAAGCGAATCCTGCCCACTCCCGGGTTCGCTATTCAAATCCTGCGCTGTCCCCCGACCAATTGGGCGGGTTTCAACGATTTCAAAAAACGGCACCACCGATCGTGTCCCCTTTAGTCAGTGGACAAATTTGGCTTTTGATCCACCTGCGATGATATTTCCCGCGAATCAACTTTTTTCTGGGGAGAGCGCATATACTGTTGTGATTACAAAAGAAACAGGGTGGTTTGTCTGGAACATGGCCACCTGCGACCTACGCGAGGCGGTGAATATTTTTTTAATGGCAGTCCCCAAAAGAGAAGACGAATTTCAGCATGCCGCTGTAAAAGCCCAGCCTTGCATTTCCGCACCTAACCCGAGAGTTTATGAAATGCAGATCCCAGTTGGCAAAGAGGCTAAACATCAAGGGTTGGAAAGTAAATCATCCCTAATGACTCGATTTTTTTAATAGGCAGGATGCATTCATGCACATTCACAAATATTTTGAGCGCCCCACAAAATTGGCCGATTCAGATTGGTTCACGGGGCGCGTCTGGCAAGATCCCATCGTTGAGGCACCAGCGCCTGCGTGCGTAAGGGCGCTTAAGGTAAGCTTTGAGCCCGGCGCACGCACGGCGTGGCATACACATCCCCTTGGTCAAACTCTTTATATTGTAAGCGGCACAGGATTGATCGGGCTGCGCAGTGAGACACCAAAAGAGATGAACACGGGCGACACAATTTGGATCGCACCAGGCGAAGAACATTGGCACGGCGCAAGCCCAATGCATTTCATGACCCATATCGCAATCCAAGAGGCGCAGAATGGGCAGGTGGCCGATTGGCTTGAAAAGGTATCTGACAAAGATTATCTCATCCCGCCAAAACCCTAACTTTGAAATTGGGCTCGTAACGCCTGATAGATCGCTGCGGTCGCCGCATTGGACAGATTGAGCGATTTTACAGCATTATTGCGCATGGGAATGTGAAATATTCTGTCTTCCATACCGCGCAAAATCTGGTGCGGCAAACCGCTGCTCTCGCGCCCAAAGATCAGATAGGCATCCTCACGATAAATTGGATTGTAAAAGCTTTCCTGCCCATCCTCTTCAAAAAAATAGAGCTGATCATGTGTCGGGCAACGCGCCTCCAAAAACGCCTCCCAAGTGTCATATTCTGAAAGAGCGACATCTCCCCAGTACCGTGTACCTGAGCGCGACACTTTTCTTTCATCTAATGAAAATCCATATGGCTTTATAAGGATCAGTTCTAGATCCAACGCCACACAGGTTCGTCCGATTGATCCCGTATTCTGTGGGATTTCTGGATATACAAGAACAATTTTCATAATATCCTTTTAGATAAGATATAGTGCAGAAGTGACTGTCATTGATGCGAGGCAGATTGTAAAATTTAAGATAATAATTGACATAATCTTGCACGCGGCGAAACCTGTCCCTTCCAATACGTGTTCACTCAAATCAAAGCGTCACAACGATCAGGTGATCAAAAATTTCTTCTCGCTCCAAGTTTCGAAGAATCACAAGCCCGGCTCCTACTTGACCATCACAATTTTTATCGGTCCACTGTCTCGTAACATCACCGCGTCCGTATTAAGCGTGGCTTTATGCCAATTGCGGGTGTTCTCAAATACCTAAACTTCTTTCTGCTATGTCAACGTGGCACCAAAAAAATAAATATGGATTCTCATTGGGTGATTATATTTTCGAATATAATCAAAATATACCCACAATTTCAGGATGAGCAAAAGCCTACACAGGCTGGGCCTTTGCCTAATATTATCCGTCTACATCTGTCCTATATAAAATAAACACCCTTTGATCGGCAAATGATCCAATCACTGCTAACCAACGTATTATACGATACAGGAAAGATGAATTGGTTACTTGACCAAACTTCGTCGATAAAATGGGTAAGTTAGCGCACAATGGTCGAAGTTGACGATGAGGAAAAGAAGAGCTCTTACGACGCTAAACAAGCCGAAAAAGTTGGGGAAATACAATGATACCGCAAGAAGGCTTTAAAGGTTTGATGCGAACTTCCAAAACGTGCGAGTGCGAAATCTGTACCGCCAATGGGTTAGATTGGTCAAAACTTTCCAACACCGAAAAAATGGTAAAAGCCATGCTGCTGAAGGCACAGTTTGCAGCCGAGCTCAACAGGTTTTTTGACTGAAACATTTAATAACTGTGCAATCGGCATTGAAATCTTTGTAAATTAGATAGAAAGCGAAACGGCGTAGTCGAAGTACTAGACTGGTGTAGAGACAGCCTGATGACCAAAAGATCTTCTATTATCCCATATTTTCGCAATCTGACGCCTTCGGATCGTTTAAAAGTAATCTGCGCGTTAGAACCCGAGTTCGTAGACTTTTTTCAGGCTTTCAGCGGTGAGACAGCATTAAGCTTGGATCAGGCCGACGGTATGATCGAAAACGTTATCGGCCGTTTTCAATTGCCTCTGGGGATCGCCACAAATTTCATCATAAACGGTAAAGAGTATCTGGTTCCAATGGCAGTTGAAGAACCGTCTGTAGTCGCCGCGGCTTCTCACATGGCGAAACTCACCAGAGAAATAGGTGGGTTTCACGCCAAAGCAGACCGGCCGGTGATGCGTGGCCAGATCCAAGTGATGGGCATCTCTGATCTTGAAAGCGCTAAGGCAACCATTCTCAAACATAAAGCCGAACTTCAAAACGTAGCAAACGAGAAAGACCGTACGCTTTTCGCTCTCGGTGGTGGATGTGAAGACATAGAAGTTTATTGCTTTGAAGAAACTGCTGCGGGCGCGATGTTAATTGTGCATCTTCTTGTAGATGTCAGAGATGCTATGGGAGCAAATACCGTCAATACAATGGCCGAACATATTGCCCCAATGGTTGATAAACTCACAGGTGGAAAAACACGTCTAAGGATTATGTCTAATTTAGCTGACAAAAGGCTTGTCAGCGCGACAGTAACTTTGAACGCACGACAATTTTCAACGCTTGAGTTTGACGGCAAAGATGTCGTGCAAGGCATCGTCGAAGCCTCCGCCTTGGCTGAAGTAGACCCTTATCGCGCAGCCACACACAACAAGGGCATCATGAATGCGATTGATCCTATTGTCGTGGTAACCGGGAACGATTGGCGCGCGGTAGAGGCCGGCGCCCATGCATATGCAGCGCAAGGAGGGCATTACACTGGGCTTTCGCGTTGGTGTAGCGGTCCAGATGATACCCTGACAGGAAAGATAGAGCTGCCCATGGCGGTCGGATTGGTGGGAGGGGCCACAAAAACCCACCCTACTGCCCAAGCATCACTGGCGCTTCTGGGTGTTGAAACATCTGCAGAACTTGCAGAGATCATTGCAGCTGTCGGACTAGCGCAAAACCTCGCAGCACTGCGTGCTTTGGCGAGCGAAGGTATACAACGCGGTCACATGTCGCTACATGCTCGCAATATTGCGCTGCAAGCGGGCGCAACTGGTGAAGAAGTCAACGCAATTATCCAAGACATGATCCGCGCGGGCGAAATTACCACCGATCATGCCTCAAACCTTTTGAACCAATACCGCACAGCCTGAAGCAGACACTTTTCATCTATCGTAAAATGTAGCTTAGTGTAGAACTCAACTTTTTCATCAGCTTTGCAAAAATTGACCATAAGAAAATTCAAAACTTGTAACGGAAGATTCACCTATGCAAGCATACAAAATCTTGACACATGTATGGAATACAGGAGGTGAGACCTGTCGCCGCAACTTGCGTCTATTTCTTAAATTGATCTGCACAAATACCTATATCGTGTTGGCCGTACGAATGGTATTAAAAACATTCAGCGAGAGCCGGATCTACTTGATAGTTTCCCAAGCGTTAAGTGGTTTTTTTCCTCACCTCAGCTTATTTCTGGTGTGGCAATCTAGCTCTATTGTGGATACTCGCTGCTTGCCAATTCTGATTAACCATAACACGTGCGGTTACCAATTTAATTTCATCCACGCTTGAATTTTCTATAAGCGCGTCAAGACCTTCTCCCTCTGAAAATATTTTTCATACTCTATCCAAATAGTTCAACCCCAGCGAGTCATTTGTAAGTCGCTTTTTATATCTTCAATGGCGAAGCCTCGGTTTGCTCGCGTTAGCTCTCCAGCCCTCGCGTTTATCTTGCACGAGGTCATCTAAATCATCTAAAATTTAATCCTGATCAGCGTGTGCTGCATATGTGCGACGTGTTATGACCATGTAAATAGTATTTATTGGACACCGCACACGCCACTAAGCTTCGTATTTCATTGATCGTGCAACAAATTGGTTTAGTTTTAAATCATCATAAAATTTGAAAACCCAAGGCGCTTATTCTGAAAGTCGATCCATACACCTTAGCGAAACAGAGGTAATCACAATGCACACGGAATTAAAAATTCTCTTAATATATTGCCTGCTGGTTACTTTCATGCTGGTATTACAGTCCATTCTGTCTGTACAGCAACACGGAGTTAAAAAGCTCGCCGGATCCAGAGATGGAATCGAATATTCCGGCATGGCTGAAAGAGCAATCAGAGCGCTCAACAACACGGTTACATCTCTCCTGCTCATAATACCACCTGTGTTTTCGTTGGTACTAATATCGGTAAGCACTCCCGAAACCGTAAGTGTTTTGGTTGTTTTTGTAATAACAAGGGTATTGTATTTTTTCAGCTACCTTCTCGGTATTCCTTGGGTCAGAAGCTGTCTATGGTGGGTTGGATTACTGTGTACTGTTTATCTGTACCTGATATGTTTGGGTCAATTCGAAACGCCAGGATAGCTAAAAACAACTAATCTTAAATAAGTGTGAATTCATCGTGTGGCTTGCTCAGAAATTCTGTTTAAAGCCCTGCTAGACTTATCTAGGCCCAAAAAAGGTCATTTGTAATGTTCTCTTCGACTTCCAAAAGCAGCCACTCTTTTGCGCCAACTGCGATATGATCCTTTACGCAAAGTTTTACGCATCAAGGTCACAACTTCATGCTCTTTCAAACCATATTCAAACTCAATATCAGAAAATGTGACATGATCTGACAATGCCATTTGAACGATTTCGGAAATATGAGCTTCAGTAAATTCTTGGTTTTGTGTCAATGATCAAACCTTCTTATGTGGCACAGCATTGCGGCGATAGCGCTAAGCTACATCCTTAGGCCTATTATCTTACATGATTAAACGTCAGAGTGCATCCTGTAATCATCAAGTAATGAAATTAGCGCGAAATCACATGCTACACTGGCAACACCACAACGCAGAGTTAACCTAATTGCCTTTCGTGTGATTTGATATAAACTTCGGCCCAGCGCCCGCTTCCATCGGGCTATATTTTGTCTGCCAATATTTTAATATTGCAGCTAAGCTGGTACATTTATGTTATTTTAAATAGAGCTCATTTCACCACGTTTAGAAGGTATCAGAGGCACTTACATTGAATCTCCTGGCCTACCAAAACATCATCAGAACTTTGCAGAAATACGATTAAACCAATGTCCCTGACCATCAGAAGCATCAGCTTGACCCACCAAACCCTAACTTAATTATATCGAATTTGCTCCTTAAGCGGTCTGAGAGCCATATAAAATTGAGACCGTAGCCGTGAGTGAGAACTTCATACAAGTATAGTATCAGAGGCGAGGCTTCGCTTCTAATTCCCCTCCTCGCCAAAACGCCGCCACCAGAAGTGGCGCTTTAGAAAAGTCCAAAGCATGTGATTGATTAGAATAATGACAAATCGTTGTGCCGGGACCACCTTCGACCGACGCGCGGCCTTCAGAAATATAGATCGCTGTGCCTCCTAAAGTGAGGTAAATTTCTTCCGGTTCATGCCAATGGTGTGGATAGTGAAGCCCCTGTCCCCAAAAGCCTATCGAAAGCCTCAGGCTGTCACTGATAAAAGGCCCAGAGGGCGCAATTAAATTAAACCAGCCATAATTATCAAGGTAATCTTGGTCAAAATTAGCGTCGTCCAAACCGTAACTTTGACGCCAACACACATCATTTACCGCGCTACGAACCGCCTCCACAACTGGCCTTGAAAGCTCCGAAGTTAAAAGCTCTGTTGCTAAAAATGCTTCAGTCCCTTTCAATCTCTGTGGGGCAATAAATGCCGTCTGATGATCTTCCATCAGCGCTTTCCCACAAAAACTGTCTATATCGGGTGCATACCGACGCACATAAAAACGCAATTCCTCACGCAGGGAAAATATAGAGTGCGCGACCATCATTTCACCACTCAGCGCTCCTAAACAACACTAACCTAGAGCTTTCACGTATAGAATAACAACAAGCAAGTTTCTGTCGCAATACTTTTGCACATGGGTATTGAAGAATCAAATATCACTCAATCTGTTACTGCCGTAATGGTGATACATACTGCTCGAGCAAGACAACTGGATGCTGTTCCAGATAACAATACACAGTTTTTATAATCACAGTATATGCTGACACCCCTTTGTAGAGCATGGGTATGCGTTATACATTTCCCTTTATTAATACGACTGACCAAAAGTGCTCGACGTGGGACTGTTACATCGGGCTATTTTGCAGCTACAGCGGCTATGTACGTTAAATTTAACGCGGGTATGCAATAGAGTAGCTAACCAAAGATCTGCAATAAATGCTTCTGTCATTGACACGATGCCGCAAAGGGGTGTTCATGATAAAGGTAAGTTTAGTCCAAGTTAAGTTTGGATTTTTTATAACTGAGTGTTTATTTTCATATCTTTCACAAATCAACTAGGCGATAAAAACATCAAAGTCGCCTAAGTCAATACTTTGCTTGATACTTTCTAGCGTTGGAACTAATTCGTTTGCGCTGTCTACTTCAATCGCATTTTTTCCTTCTTCAAACTCTATTTGTTTAGACTTCCAATAAACAGCTATTTGCAGCTTTCCATCTGGCAATAACACCCACCATTTTTTTTGTTTTTTGGGCACCATAACTTGGCGGACATTTCCGTCAATACCAGTGACCCATTTAGATTTTGTCGGAACATAGGACGGATTATTGGCCATATAGATTTGCTCAGCCACGAGTTTGTGAAGGGTATCACGTTTACGGAATATCTTACTGACCGATCTTGCAGTTGCTGACTCCACGAATTTAAATGCACACCAATTTTCAGAGCGTTCCGCACTCAGAACTCCATTGTTGGGCTCATTTACAGACAAGTGCCATTCCTTTATTACGCCGGTACAGTTGCGTGTTTCTTATAAAATTGTATTTCAAATGCTAGTTGGACTGTGCCAACGGAGGTGGACATAGCATACGACTAATTTAAGACAAAGTTTAAATTAGTCGTAATACTCTAAAAAACTTCTGAAATAAGCAGAGACAATAGAATACGGCTATTTCATAAGGCTAAGCAATCTTTTTAAACACAGATTTATCCACAAGGTCGATGAATAAACATTCCACTTTTAGAAAGTTTTTAACTTACTGAAAGCAATAACTTATTTTAATTTTTTTATTTATGAGAATCAAGGCACGATTCTTGCATGATTGCTTTTGTAAACACTCATTTTTCACCTTAAGCTTGAGTGCTCTGAGCACTTAAAGATTACAAATTACGCACAAAACAACAGCTAAGTGTGTTTTTTTGAGTGTTAAAGTCTAGTAAAAAGTTAATGTATATCCATTTTTTTGATCGAACAGCCCTGGCATTACAATTCATATTTCTTTGCTCTTTCCAATCAGAGGTCCCTGTACTGCTCGATGCAATTAGGTCAAGTTGATCGTAAGTGTATGATTGGAATATGATCCATGGTAAATATAGATGCACGAGCGGATAAGCGTTAGCCTAACGCACTATATATTCTTTTTGTGTTCTAAAGTTTCCACCAAAAACCGAAGATGATTTGCGCTACGCTAAGACTATAGAAAATCTTCCCGTTGAACAGTTCATCGCTGAACCTACGTTCAAATCTCTTGCAGCAAGCGTTTTCCCAAGCGCAGTCTGGTTCAATCTAGGCAGGCTTAGCGATGAGTTTTGGCCATTTTCTGCTCATATGAACGCTAGAGAGGCACGCAAGATGCTTTCCGGCTTTAACAACTTCATCAGCTTCCACGGGTTTTCTCAACATGTTTAACCCATAGGCTAAGAGTTCGATTGGAAATGAAATCCTTGAAAAAAGTTATAACAATTATATAGCGTTTTGCTTAAAAGAAGCTTACAGGTGCTAAAGTTATTTTCATTAGCGGACATCGCTCGCCGATACTTTGCCTTTACATTCACTTGTGTCGCCCCTGCTCTGCGTCAGCATAAACTTTGAAAATTTGTAATTAAATTCACCGTTTTAAGAGTAATCTGGACCTTCGTTACCAACACCTGAATTATTTCAAAGTGTGATACTTTCAAGAGTTAAGCAAGATGTTTGAGGGCTTTGAGTTTTTGATAACTACACCACTTTGAATATACTAACGGCTTTCGTTTATCGTATTTAGTTGTTTTTCTAAGGCTTGCATCATTTCAGACTTACCAAAGGCTTTGTCAAATCCTGCAAGGTAATCTAGTTTTTACACACCAAGAAAATCACTAATTTCTTTTTGTGAATCTGATTTTGGCGCACCGCTTTTTTTCGGCGTCTTAAATTTAAGGTATCTTCTTTAACTTAAGGTTACTACAGGCAGTAAAAATTTTCACTTTTTGGAGAATGTTTTTTTAAAAAATTACTCTTTGCATTGGTTTGCTTTGTTTCAGTTTTACGACTTGTGCTTTTTCACTCATTGAGCACCCTGTTTGGGAGTTTTATGACCCAATGCAATCCAATGCAAAAATATTATCTCATTATCACGCCAAGTTCATGCCAAATTTCGTACTTCAGCTGGAAGCTTTATGAGCCAAAGTCCGCTCATAAAAATTTAAATGTTTAAAATATCCGTAATTTGTCCGTATTATCGCGCAAGGTGCAAATTTTAGCACCTTTCCTCCCTGTTGGACTGGCCCTGCTCTCATGCGGGGCCGTTTTTTATGTGAACTATTGATAAATATCAAAAACTTCTACACCTGAACGTTAGTCGCATCCCCGCAGATGATCAGAAGATCGTCGAAAAGCAAATTTTTTAGTTTTTTTAGCGATATTTGCACTTGGTAGATTTAACAATAGTTTCCACCTTAAGCTGATGGTGCTGTGTTATATTCAGGTCCGTTTAGGTTCATAGTAGCAGCGAAACTTCGGGGCTGGAGTCTATTGCACCTCTATAATCGTTGCTTATTATTTCGGTACTGGGTGCTCTTATTCCGTGCTGAATGATGTAAATACTGCAACTTGACCTGCCGATGCGGTCGCAAACACACCACTTTCCACTTATGACAAGTGGTGCTTAAGAGGCCTTTGGATTTTGTTAACGGAGTGAATCAGCTACAGTGCTACTGCGTGCCTAGCTATATTTATGCTCTACTTTTAGCCTCAGAACCTTCTGCATACGGCTAATTTCAGCATTTTTTTAAAAAATTTCCGTGTAAATGCTTTGTCGAGCGACCGCCTCCGTCAATGACAAGATTAACTTCGTCATCTGTATCTCGGATGTAAAACCAATCTGCATACTCAATTTCGGTCATCCGGTTGCGTTAAGAGCCAAGATTTTTGCAGTATGCTTCTCCTTTTCATAATTCTGCGAGCGCAGGCATACTTATTTCAACGCAGAAATAATAACTTAGCTACGTGATTCGGGGTCAATACGGTTTTGAGTTGGCTGAATATCAGTGACTTCACAAATGCGGGCTTTAGTTTTTTGTGCGGATCACCACATCGTCAGCCAATTGCGGCGTTGTTTTGGGATTACAAAACAAAATATCACCAGCACTGTAGCTTGGGGCCCTTGTATCCACTGGCACCGTTATCGCAAATCGTCACTATTTTCAGACAGGTTCTGCGATATCGTTTGTTCTATCCACCAAAACGCACTCGGTATAGCGATATCCTTTTGGCTCAATGTGTAAGGTATAGCACGAAAGAAAATTTGCTCTTTGTCAATTCGCCTTTATGCTTATGCAGCATCTCAACATATTTTTTAAAGTTATCTTTTATTTTTACATCGTTTCACATTTAAAGCTCGTGTTAAGAAAAATTTTTGAACGAGTGTTATAGGTTAAAGCGTCTAGCCGATAACTACCCTCATTTAATCATTTATGGGTCATCGACTATAAGCCAATAGTCCTTGCAACACGATTTAATCGCATTGTAACACTTGGCTTAATCTATATTTTTGAGCCGAATTGGCGTTCTTATTTTGTTGATGGTATCGCTGCTATTAATCATTGCCACGTGAATAGTATGTCAACCGAAAAGGATAAACCATGCTTTGTAACCAGCATGGCAAATTCAAACTTGGCTGAAGGTTGGAGAGATCAAGGAGCTTACGGAGGCATAATTATCGATGTTAAGACTAGCGAGGCCGCAGCTAGTAGATTATCGATTTTGCGCTTTCAAAACTTCGTCAAGAAAAGTTGTAGATATTGCAAGCGGGTCGTGATGAATTTGGGTATACCATTGGGGACCCGCGTCTTTGACGCGATTTTTTTTCTTTCATTTTTAAAAAGGATTATCCTTAATCGATGATTATCACTTATTGGTTTGTCTTAACCTCAACATTAAAAAACCTTCAATAACTTGCCGATTAAAGACCATTTAAAGAGCGAGGGTTCTGCAACCCAATATGAGCTCTACGTGGTTAATCTAAATAAAGCAAATATTGAAAACGGTTTTGAAGTTGGGAGGATTTTTGATAGAATTAAAATGTGGCTTTTATAATTGCTCTAAAACGTCTGACGGCGCTTCTCTTTAAATCCGATGAATGTAGGTTTACGTACCGTCTATAATAATAAATCAAATAGAAGATTTGGATATTTCAAATCTGGGAGCAATTGAATTTATTTATAATTTTTTCTAAAAATTACATAGAAGGTACTGGCTAGTTACTGCTGACCATGATGTTTTGCAGTTACGAGACTCGCCGTTCCAGTCGCACAGTTGGGCGTAAGAAGAATTAAATCACTGCCAAACAGGAAAGGGCTTGGTAAACTTTTGAATTAGCCATGCGGATTTCTTGACTATGGCATGATCTGGGTGGTGTCTGCTGTATCAGTCCTGCTATCCAGACTATTCCAGCAGAACGTAGTGATTGTCGAACAAAGGGTTGTGCGGCGTCTTGATATGTCAATAGCGGAGTAATGAAATGAGTGATCTGGAAATGCGAATTGCGCAGGGACGCGGAGATGAGCCAGCTGACTTGGTTTTGAGCGGTGGTATAGTCTGGGATCTTGTAACCGATACTATGATTAAAGGGGATGTCGCAATCTGTGGAGATACCATTGTTGGTACTGGAGCAGACTATGATGGCAAGGTCAAAATCGATGTAAATGGCCAAACGTTGGTTCCCGGCTTTATCGATACCCATCTACATATCGAATCTTCTCTGGTCACCCCATTTGAATTTGACCGCTGCGTTACGCCGCTCGGTGTTACCACCGCAATTTGCGATCCGCATGAAATTGCAAATGTCATTGGCCCCGACGGTATACGCTACTTCCAAGATGCCAGCCTGCACACACTGATGGATATCCGCGTCCAGTTATCCTCTTGTGTTCCATCGACCGATATGGAAACTGCAGGCGCGCGAATTGACGCCGCAGACCTCTTACCGTTGATGGGCCACCCTTCTGGCATCGGACTTGCCGAGTTCATGAACTACCCCGCAGTGATCCACCGCGATGCAGAAGCCATGGCCAAGTTAACACTGTTTGAGCTTGGTCATATTGACGGACATTGTCCACTACTGTCCGGGCGCGATCTAAATGCATATATAAGTGCTGGCATCCGCACCGAGCACGAAGCGACAACTGCAGAAGAAGCGCTGGAAAAACTACAAAAGGGATTGCGTGTCTTGATCCGCGAAGGTTCTGTCAGCAAGGATCTACAAGCTCTTCAACCGCTTCTAACACAAACTACAGCACCATACATGTGCCTGTGCACCGATGACAGAAATCCGTTGGATATTGCCGAGGAGGGTCACTTAAATTTTATGGTGGCAGAGCTAATCCGGCTGGGTACTCCACCACTCGCAGCCTATCGCGCAGCTTCACTTTCGGGAGCTGAAGCCTTTGGCCTAAATGACCGCGGTCAAATCGCGCCAGGCAAGAGAGCTGACATAGTCGTACTGTCGGATGTGCAAGCATGTGAGGTCGGAATGGTACTGGCAGGCGGAGTACAGGTCAGTGATTCTGCATTTGCCGCAAGGTCCATCTTGGCACCTGTAGCACGTAACTCGGTGAATGCCCCTAAAGTTTGTGCGCAGGATTTCCGCACTACTGTCAACCGCGAAGAAACCGATGTGATTGGCATAATAGAAGGCCAGATTATAACAGAGCACCTACGCGAGACGATTCCAATACGCGATGGTGACAAACATCCTGATCCAGCCCGCGATCTGGCGCGCATAGTTGTAGTGGAGAGGCATGGCAAGAACGGCAATATTGCCACAGGTTTTGTTCGCGGCTTTGGATTGCAGACTGGTGCAATCGCCTCGACCGTTTGTCATGACCATCATAACATCGCTTGCGTGGGCATGAATTATGACGATATCGCTATCGCTACCAACCGACTTTCCGAAATTGAAGGCGGTCTTGTAATTGCCGAGGACGGTATAGTCGTAGCGGAGCTTGCATTGCCTGTAGCTGGCCTTATGAGCCTTATGCCGTTTGAGCAGGTGCGCACAGACCTACAAAATATGCGAACAGCTGCTGTAGCACTTGGCGTATCTCTCAATGAGCCGTTTTTGCAACTCGCGTTTCTCGCCCTGCCCGTGATTCCTTCTTTAAAAATTACCGACCGTGGCATGGTAGACATAACAAACTTCCAATTAATAAGTTAAACTTGAGTCACATTAAACAGTTGGCTTATATATTGTTGCTTTAATACCATGGTTTAAAACGGGTCTGTAAGAAGTACTAATCCCTGTTACGCTCCACTCGCCTTGTTCAACAACTATTTTTGATGTGCTTTCAATAGCGCGTAATTTATCGCGACAACTATGTCGAAATGAATAAACAACACAATCTTTTGGCACCCTGCCCTTTGACAATTTGTTCAGCACAACGCTGGCCAATTTTGCATTTACACCTTCTTAATTACAATATTTTGGGAACAAGAACTTTATACTTGAACATTTGAGTGCTTTATTTGCATCCCAAACTAGTCACAAACGAAAGCATAAGCTCGCTGGTAGATGTCTTCAGATGCCTGCACTAGCGCGGTCTCACCAATAAATGCGGATTTTCTTCGCTTAGAAAGATATCTTCGCGCATCAACCCACAGGCCACAGAAAACCTCACCCCATTGTCTGATAATAGTGCAATAAGCCGGCGCATTTCGTCGTCAATTTCAGAACAAATAATTTTAATTGAGAGGAGTGCGAAGTCTTGCATCGGTATTCGAGTTTTTCCTTTCTCTACGTCTTGCTGATAGATACATGAAAATATGTTCTGAAAATTTTGTCAAAATTCATCAAATCCTAGATTGACCAGAGCTTTAATGGGCGCAAATAATCTCCTAATTTAAGCAATATTACACCATTTTCCATCACGTTGTGCTAAACTTAAATCCTTGATTAGCATTCAATTCTGACAGTGAAAACTCACCCACACATTTAATCTGATATCAGATGTTTTTCTGAGTGCTGGTTACGAGCGTATACGCCCAAATCTGCTTTTTGAGGCGTAAATAGTTTCAATGTTTATAAAGTGTGCAACTGTCTCTCTTCTTAAACCATGATCCACTGCTGTTATGCGTTAGTGCAAAGATTATGTATCAAAGCTTCGAAATCATTCTGCACGGATGTGTTTTCTCAAGTTACACTGACCCACTGATATCTGCCGCGCCTAAAAGGTTAAATCGTGGCATTAGTCAAAAATTTGACGATGGCCTAATGTTTGAAACGGTTTTCAAATGCGTTAGGCGGTATAAAAGATCTCGTGGTGTTGCAAATCACGATGGATACGCATAAGACAGCGGAACCAGCATGCGACTCAGAAGTGAGCCAGCGCCAGTAATCCCCATATTTATGCAAAGCCAGTTCAGACTAATTGAACAATGCACTAGGTTGGAGAATGTTTTGTGAAAAAACCCTCTACGTCCTTGCTTTATGATCCAGAATGCGAACACAGCGCATGCGGTGTCGGCTTCTTGACACGAAAGGACAGCATACAAACCCATGATATTATTACTCGAGGGAACGAAGCGCTTTGCGCCGTACCGCACAGGGGCGGTATGTCATCGGAAGGTGTAGGCGATGGTGCAGGAATATCAATTGATCTTTCGTTAAGATTCTTTAAAAAACTTACAGGTTCTAACCTAACCCCTGGGCTGTTTGGCGTTGGAAACTTTTTTCTACCTTCTGATGCAGTACATCATAACCTGGCTGCTCAGCTTATCGAAACCGCAGTAGACAACGCGGGGTTTAAGACACGATCCATTCGCCACGTGCCTGTCAACAACGATGTTATTGGGGTACGTTCAACCAAATATCAGTTACCGATTGTGCAGTGGATTTTCGTTGCACCAGAAGGTATGGAGCGGCTAAGCTTTGACCGCCGAATTCACAGTGCACTCTTAGAGATTGAGGCGGAGGCCTATACAAATCCAAAATTGGAGGGTCTTTACCCCCTTTCATTGTCGTCACGGATGCAGGTACTCAAAGGACGACTGAATTCTTGGGAAATCATACCCTATTTTAAAGATCTTTCAGACCCAGAACATGAGGTCCACACAATTTATTTCCATACACGGTTTTCTACAAACACAGACCCGCACCCGTCAATGGCGCAACCATTTCGCTTAATGGCGCACAATGGAGAGTTAAATACTGACAAGAAAAATAGATTGTCCGAGACAGCTATTGCCTTGTCTCGCAATACCTCCATAATCCGGCCGAAGGGGCAATCGGACAGTTGTCGCCTCGATCAGACACTAAATTCGCGCGTTTATGGTGAAGGCCTTGATCTTGTAACAGCTGTTGTCGCGATGATGCCACCAGCGTGGGAAAATGATATGAGGCTGACACCGGAAGCGCGGGCGATGCTAGAGTATTTTTCGCTTTCCGAAGAAAAAAACGATGGTCCAGCCGCACTGATCTTCGGAGATGGAAATATAATTGGCGCGCGGCTCGACCGGCTAGGATTGCGACCTTTGCGGTCAGTCGAAACCGAAGAATATCTCGCTGTTATGTCTGAGGCAGGCCAAATTGACTTTCCACCGGAAACAATACTACGTCGTGGAAGAGTTGAAGCGGGCGGAATGATTTACTATGATCATTTGAAAAAAAAGACTTATTCAACAGATGAAGCGTTGCAAACTTTAGCGACGAAAAAAAATTACTCCGCGCTGTTAGAAGAGGCTCAGATCAAAATTTGTGATCTGACAGAGGCGCAAGAAAATCCAGCTAAGGCTGCTATACGCTACAAAGGCGATTTGAGCAACGCAGCTCGCTATGTGGCCTACACTCACAATCAAGAAAGTTTTAAATTCCTTATGGACCCAATGCTGCAAACGGGAATAGAAAAGATTTCAGCAATGGGATATGGCAATGCAATCAATGCACTGTCAGACAATGAAGGCGGGGTCGCCAAATATTTCAGTCAGCGATTTGCTCAAGTGACAAACCCTCCACTTGACTCAATTAGAGAGGCGGATGGGATGACGTTGCGCGTGGCGCTCGGCGAAAAGCCCCATCTAGGGCGAAGTCAATCCAGACAAATTGTTGTGAAATCTCCCATTATAAGCATGGTAGAGATGCTGAAAATCAAAGCACAACTAGATACCCCTTGGGCACATTTTGACATTTTGTATGAACCTATTTTGGACAACGAGCAAGCCAACGCGCGATCACTTGTCGATGCTATTGATAAAGTGGCTAGTGATATCGCAGATTTTGCGCGACACAAGGGTGGGATTGTCATAGTCACGGACCGCCACATTTCGAAAATGCGGGCTGCTATACCGATGACATTAGTGGTTTCCGCCATAAACCAGAAGCTTATCGAAGAGGGGCTAAGGTTCAAGGTATCACTAGTGGTGGAAAGTGGCCAAATCGCTTCATCTCACCACATCGCTTGCGCGTTAGGTTTCGGAGCTGCAGCCGTTTATCCATTGGCGGTTCGAATGCGCGCCGAAGAACTGTTTGGAAAAGATGCGGGGCCAGCCTTTTTTAGGTTCAGGAAAGCCGCTGAAAAAGCTCTAATGAAGACGATGGGTAAGGTTGGGCTGTGTACCGTCGAAAGCTATTCGGGGGGTGAATTTTTTGAGCCAAATTTCCTCGACACAAATGACCCAGTGTTCAAGAAATATTTGCCGAATATTAAGACCCCAGTGGGCGGCGTGAAATTTGATACCATTGCTCAATCGGTGACCGATTGGCATAGACGAGCTCTTACCGTTGAAACGGATAAAGACATTCCAATCTTGGGACTTTTTAAAGAACGTTCCGAAGGTGCTGGCCATAGTTACGGCGTAGCAGCTGTGCGTGGGTTTGTAGACCTAACAGAAGAGCCTATTTCTTTTGCAACAGGTGAAGGAGAGAACGATCCGTTACGGCTGATGACATTAAGGCAGATGGACGATGCGTTCGGAATCCATGAAAACAGTTACGTGAATACGTCATTCGAGAAACTAACAGCAGATCAGATCGATAGCTTTGTGATAACGCCAGGCTATCGCGATTTCAGCCGTATGATAGCCAAAGAAAGACATCGCCGTCCTGCTGCTTTGCGTGATGTGTTGGCCTTCCCGGCTGACATCACTTTCCTCAATACGGTCGAGGAAATGAAACGTGAATTAATGCTATTTAACAGAGCTGGGAATATGGATTTCGTGATCCGGGGCCTGCAAGTTGATGCGGTAGGTGAGGGTAATTTCTTTTTGCGTCTGACAGGGCCAAACTCGCAGGATATTGGTCGTCTTGATATATTGGCCGAGACTTTTGTAGAACGGTTTGGCGCCGATATTGAGGGCCACTACATCACCAAAGGTTCCGTGAGGATCGCTACAAAGGGCCCAGCACAGGATTACCTTTCCCGCATTCGGCCTGCACCCGAGCGCATCAAACTTCAAGATGTACAACCCGCCTCTGAAATTACCAAACGACTGGCATCAGGCGCCATGTCTCATGGTGCACTCGTGGCGTCAGCGCATGAGGCCGTCGCACATGGTACGAATATGGTTGGTGGCATGTCAAATTCTGGTGAAGGAGGTGAGCACCTAAGCCGATATGGGACTATTCGTTCAAGCCGTATCAAGCAGTTTGCGTCGGGCCGTTTTGGGGTCTGGGCTGGTTACCTAGCTGACCCCAATTTAGAAGAGATAGAGATCAAAATTGGTCAAGGGGCCAAACCGGGCGAAGGAGGGCAGCTGCCAGCACCAAAAGTGACCGTTGAAATCGCTGCCGCGCGGGGCGGCACACCCGGTGTGGAATTGATCAGCCCTCCACCTCATCATGATACTTATTCAATCGAGGATCTAGGCCAGTTAATCCATGATGCAAAGGCAGCTAGGGTACGGGTCATCGTAAAGCTTGTCTCGTCCGAAGGCATTGGAACAATTGCCGTTGGCGTGGCTAAGGCAGGTGCCGATTTAATTAATGTGGCAGGTAATACCGGCGGTACAGGAGCAGCTGCCGTGACATCACTTAAATACACAGGCCGCGCAGCAGAAATTGGAATTGCGGAAGTCCATCAAGCTCTTTGTGCAAACGGTATTCGGCAAAAAGTCAAGTTGCGTTGTTCCGGTGCAATGCAAACAGGCTCTGATGTCGTCAAAGCCTCCCTTCTCGGCGGCGATAGTTTCGAATTCGGAACAACCGCCTTAATGATGTTAAAATGCGTTATGGCGAAAAACTGTAATGTGAAATGTCCCGCAGGTTTGACTACAAACCCTGAAGCATTTGATGGTGATGCGCGCGCTTTGGCACAGTACCTTTTGAATATCGCTCATGAGGTAAGGGAAATTTTGGCGAACCTCGGTCTAAAATCTTTAGACGAAGCGCGTGGTCGGGCAGATCTTTTGCATTTGCTCGACCACCCTTCCTCGGTAGGGCAACTGAATTTGCGGCCAATGCTGCAGCGGGCGCAAGAAATCAAAATCGAAGACCCGATTTATTTGGAGCGCAATTTCGAGGTCGACGACGCGCTTATCGATCAAGTGCGAACAAGGCTTGTAACAGGTGACGAAAAAACAATTGAACTTCGTCCGAATCGCCCGCTCAACAACCGAGACAAGACGATCGGCGGACAGCTTGGTATAGATCTTGAACGTATCCTTAACTACGAATTAGATGACTGTCCGATATGGGCTTTGGAGGACAGTCGTGGGAGGCGGTATCTGGATCGGCAAACGGTACGCGTTGTCACCAGTGGTTCTGCGGGCCAAAGCTTTGGAGCCTTTTGCAATGACGGGATGGTCATGGATCATACTGGTACTTGCAATGATGGTGTTGGCAAAGGGGCTTCAGGTGGTCAAATCATTATACGTTCTCCCGGTGGCGGACGGCCTGAAGAAAATGTTCTTATCGGAAACTTCGCCCTTTTTGGAGCAACGGGTGGCCAAACATTCATTGAAGGTCAAGCAGGCGATCGATTTGCCGTGCGAAACTCCGGTGCCACAGTTGTTGTAGAGGGTGTAGGTGATTTTTGTGGCGAATACATGACAAATGGCGCAATCTTAAACTTAGGCAAATTTGCCAAGGGTTACGGCAACGGCATGTCCGGAGGCTTCGCCTATCAATATGATCCGGAAGGGCATTTACCAGATATGATCAGCGCAGACTCCGTTTGTATGGGAAACTTAATGGATGGTTCTCATCACGCGGAAATTCACGAAGACGCCATCATGCAAATGCTCAATTGGCACATCGCTGCTACAGGTTCTAAACTAGGCCAGTCCCTTATGGAAAATTGGCAAGAAACCCGAACCCGTATGGTATGGATCATGCCCAAAGCTCTGTTGCAATACCAGGACGCAGATGTGATCCTAGAGACTCGAACGCGAAAGGACTTACTAGACGAATTGTCCAACGCACTTGCAGCTCATCAAATCATGATCTTGAAGTCAGCTTGGAAACGGGAACAACCGATTCACGGAGGGTTAACACCAGCTTATGGTGAGGCCGATACAGAGGAAATGTATCGTCTTTTGAACAGCTATACCGTGTTGGAACAAGCTCAAAAACTTGCTTCAAAGCGTGTTGACATCTCTGACCGTAAGGAAAAGGACAAAGCCGCTCGAATGCTCATCCTGGCGGAAGATTTCGCTCTCATGTCTGCGCTCGCCAAACATGCAAGGAAAGCTTTGGATGCCTATGATGAAGATGGGCTTGCAGTGCTGGTTTCAAACAAGCGCTTGAATGATTTCAAACGTGCTCTTTCTCTGCGCAATGTACTAAGCATGGACAGCCCCGGCACCTACGGTTGGATATTGCACCAAGATCGCAAGAACCGCGCTGCTCTAGGACAAATCCCAAGCTTTGACGCTCTATTTTGCCAAAACGCGCTGCCTGATTTGATAGCCCGAACTGCTGCGGAGTGACTTAGATGGAGACCACAACCAAAGTACCGTATATCCCGAACGATGCACCCTTTACCAATGAACAGAAAAACTGGCTGGGCGGGTTTCTCGCAGGCCTCCATTCGCGCATCGCCATCGCAGGCGCAGCCCCCGTTGCGATAGACGTTGAACCTATATCGGCCAAGTCCATTGATATCCTTTACGGCACACAGACTGGAACCGCAGAGATTATTGCAACCGATGTAGGCGAAAAGGCACGTAGCAAAGGCTTTGCGCCCCGTTTAGCAGAGCTGGACGATATAGATATGGACACATTAGTGTCCATGCAAAATTTGCTGGTAGTAGTATCCACTTATGGAGAAGGCGAAATGCCGGACAATGCTCATCTTTTTTGGGAAGCTTTGTCAGCCTCGACGGCACCCAGGCTCGAAAACTTAAACTATGGTGTTCTGGCTTTGGGTGATACCAGCTATGAATTTTTCTGCCAAGCAGGAAGGCTTATTGACACTCGGCTTGAACAACTCGGCGCAAAACGTTTAACCGATCGAGTTGATTGCGATATAGATTATGAAGATCTAGCTGAAAAATGGATCGCCGATGTATTGCCTGATGTCGTGGATATTCCTGACGCAGCACCGACTGTCGTAGCAGACAAAACGAAACCAGTTTGGGGACGTAAAAATCCATTCAATTCAACTATGCTCGAAAACCGTATCCTTTCTGGTCCAGGTTCGGGTAAGGAAATCCGTCACATCGCCTTTGACTTAGGCGATAGTGGAATGAAATATGAGGCTGGTGACGCTCTTGGCGTGATGCCCTTTAATTCTCCGGATCTGGTCAATGGCTGGCTCGACCGTTTGGGTGCAAAGGCAGACGACGCTATAGATCACGAAGACAGATCTTTGGGCGATTTGCTACAAAGTAAGTACGAAATCATGACACCCTCCCGTGATATGATACGTGCACTAGAGCCGCTCATGAAACATGATGAACTGAGCTTTGTAGTGAAGAGCGGAGACAAAGACGCACTTGCACATTTCCTTTGGGGCAAAGATGCATTGGATTTGATGAATCTAAATCCGTCTTTGAAGCTTAGTGTTTCTGAAGTTCTCAGCTGGCTAAAACCATTGCAACACCGCGCATACTCCATCTCTTCCAGCCCCAAGGCGCATAAAGGTGAAGTTCACTTGACTGTGGCTGCGGTACGCTGGATGTATCAGAACCGTTCTCATGGCGGCGTGTGCTCCACTTTTCTGTCTGATTACGTATCAAAAGGGCGGAGCGCAGGTATCTTTATGTCTCCAAACAAAAGTTTCCGCGTACCAGAAGACGACGCTGTGCCGATGATTATGGTAGGCCCAGGCACGGGCATTGCGCCCTTCCGCGCCTTTCTGGAAGAACGAAGGGAACGGAGTGCGACTGGAACAAACTGGCTTTTTTTCGGAGACCGATACAGGGCAAGTGATTTTATTTATGAAGATGAAATCAGGGCTCTGAGCGACAGCGGTGTATTAAACCGGCTGGACCTTGCATTTTCCCGCGATCAATCTGAAAAAATTTATGTTCAAAATCGTATGGTAGAAAATGGAAAAGATCTTTTTAATCTTCTACAAGAAGGTGGTTACTTTTATGTTTGTGGAGATGCCGCGCAAATGGCCAAAGATGTTGACAACGCATTACATGGGATCATCGAAACCCAGGGAAGTATGACCCCCGAGGCGACAATAAGCTACGTTAACCGCCTTAAACGTGAAAAACGTTACGTTCGGGATGTTTACTAAGGATATTCAAATGTCCCTTTGCGCGTCAGACACCGCAAATTGTTTTCTTTCCCAAAAACAGTTGCCTGACACGTTGAAAGAAATAAAAAGTCAAGGGACAGTTGTTCCTTTGGGTAATAATATTGCAGCACTGGCACTGGCTGGCGTGCAGTGGGAAAATGCTTTAATTTCAACTCGTAACGATGCTGTAATCATTGCTGGGATTGGCGGTTATGGCCGTTATCAATCGACAGCTTGCACCTTTAATGTTACGCATTCAGAACATCGCTTAGATATACGCGTGAATGCCGAATCTGGCCCAAATTTGTCACGTATTTTGTCTGGGAATGGCCTATTCAGTTCTGCTTTTTCGACGGATGACGCAGAGTTAATTCAGCATAGAGTTCAAGTGGATACATTGCGTGATCACGCAATCTTATCGATGATTGAAACAATTCCACACACTGAGATCACACAAGAACCTACAATATCGGATATATTACATCTTTCCACCGTGCGAAGGGCCATAGAAAGTTGGGACGATAGCGATCCGGGAAGTCATTTAAATGATATGGTTCTCGACGAAGGACGTACACGGTTGCAATGTTTGCCGCATGTAGGCAAAGGTCGCGCGTGGCAGGTCGCTAGCTACCCACTTTGTAGCTTTTTGACGTTTCTTTGTGATCGAAAAATAAGCTTTATCCGTGGTGTTGTCGCAAAAGGTATACTCCAATTGGATCGTGGACCCTTAGTTATGGACCATACCTCAAATGGCCTCATGTTCATGCAAGGCGGCAGCCGCAGCTTTTCAATTGACACTAAAAAGATTTACCAGCTTTGGGTCACTGCGTTTGGTCAACATTGGCAACTGGAGTTATATAGCAGAGATGGAAAGGCGCTTGCGATCTTTGCTGCCGATCCTTTTTACCCAAAGGACCATTGGCGCGATTTACTTAACGCACTTCCCCCTGTAGTGAACCGTTGATGATCCCTTGATAATTCTATTGCGGTTTTCAGATTTGTTTCACGATGGAGCTCTTCCAATAATTCTTTTTCTCGAATGTTGCGTGGAGAACTATTGTAGAAAATTCCGGAGGATCGATTTGGGAATACTGGACATCTCTTACTGTAAAGGTTTTCGATACCACAGGTTTGCGGCGCGGGCGTAGGTGATCTTCTCAGCCCGATGGGAGGTTTTATTCTTGCAGATATTACAACCTAAAGTCTAGGGCTTGTGTTTCAGTATTGGCGTTTATACTATCGCATATGAGCTATTTGGGCATTATTGTGCCCATAAGGCACCTTAAACAAGTGATATTATTGGGACCACGATGAGCCTGTATTCAGCTTACCTGGAAGAAATTGAAAAACGCAAAGAACTCGGATTAAGTCCAAAACCAATTGATGATGGCCCGTTGACAGCAGAGTTAATTGCGCAAATTAAAATTGCGGATCATAAAAACCGGGCGGCTTCCTTGAACTTCCTAATCTACAACACTTTACCAGGCACCACTGCTTCGGCTGCTGTGAAAACTGCATTTCTCAAAGAAATTATACTGGGGGAGGTGTATGTACCTGAAATTACCTCTAACTATGCGTTTGAATTGTTGTCACATATGAAAGGTGGGCCCTCAGTAAGAGCCCTTTTAGATATGGCATTGGGCGACAATGCAAGTGTTGCAAAAAACGCAGCGGAGGTGCTAAAGACCCAAGTGTTTCTTTATGATGCTGACATGGATCGCATCGACTTAGCTTATAAGGCTGGCAACCCTATCGCCGAAGACTTACTTCAAAGCTACGCCAAGGCAGAGTTTTTTACCAAACTACCGGACATAGATGAAGAAATTAAAGTGGTGACCTACATTGCTGCTGAAGGCGATATTTCCACAGACTTACTTTCCCCAGGCAATCAGGCGCATTCTCGCGCAGACAGAGAGTTACATGGGAAATGCTTTATTTCAGAGGCAGCACAAAGAGAGATTGAGTTATTGAAACTTAATCACCCTGGCAAGCGGGTAATGTTAATTGCTGAAAAAGGCACTATGGGCGTTGGATCATCTCGAATGTCAGGAGTTAACAATGTCGCACTTTGGACCGGTGAGCGAGCGAGCCCCTACGTGCCTTTTGTTAACTACGCGCCTGTGGTGGCGGGTACTAACGGAATATCACCTATTTTTTTGACTACAGTTGGCGTTACCGGTGGGATTGGAGTGGATCTAAAGAACTGGGTTAAAAAGCTAAGTGATGACGGCAAACCAATTTTGAACAATGATGGGAATCCCATTCTAGAGCAGCGCTATTCTGTTGAAACAGGAACAGTATTGACGATTAACACGAAAAAGAAAAAGCTGTATTCCGCAGGCGGGGATGAAGAATTGGTAGATATGGCATCTTCCTTCACGCCACAAAAGATGGAGTTTATGAAAGCCGGTGGATCTTATGCCATTGTATTTGGCAAAAAATTGCAAGCGTTTGCTTCAGAAGCATTAGGGATAGCACTCAAGTCGGCCTTCGCGCCTCCTAAGGAAATCTCCTTCGAAGGGCAAGGCCTTACGGCAGTAGAAAAAATTTTCAACGCCAACGTTCGTGGTAGCACGCCAGGGAAGGTTTTGCATGCCGGATCTGACGTGCGGGTCAAAGTCAATATCGTTGGCTCGCAAGACACTACAGGATTGATGACATCCCAAGAATTGGAAGCGATGGCGGCAACCGTAATATCTCCTTCGGTAGACGGAGCCTATCAATCGGGCTGCCACACAGCTTCGGTTTGGGATATTAAAGCGCAGGCCAACACACCACGCCTGATGCAGTTTATGCGCGAGTTCGGCCTGATCACTGCCCGTGACCCCAAAGGCATTTATCATTCGATGACTGATGTAATTCATAAAGTTCTAAATGACATTACAGTGGATGACTGGGCCATCATCATCGGGGGTGATAGCCACACGCGTATGTCCAAAGGCGTGGCCTTCGGTGCGGACTCCGGCACAGTAGCGCTTGCACTAGCGACTGGGGAGGCGACCATGCCGATCCCTGAGTCCGTCAAAGTGAGTTTTAAGGGTAGAATGGCCGATCACATGGATTTCCGTGATGTGGTGCATGCTAGCCAGGCGCAAATGCTTCAGCAATTTGGTGACAATGTGTTCCAAGGGCGGATCATTGAAGTACATATCGGAACGCTTCTTGCCGACCAGGCTTTCACATTTACCGATTGGACGGCAGAGATGAAAGCAAAAGCATCAATCTGCATTTCTGAAGATGAAACACTGATCCAATCCTTGGAAATTTCAAAAACCCGCATTCAGATTATGATTGAGAAGGGCATGGATAATGATGTGGCAATGCTGCAGCGCCTGATCGACATTGCGGACAACCGTATTATAGAAATCAGTTCGGGTGAAAAACCAGCGCTCTCGCCTGATAAAAACGCGAAATATTTTGCAGAAGTTGTCGTCGATCTGGATGCAATCGATGAACCGATGATCGCGGATCCTGATGTGTATAACGCCGATGTCTCTAAGCGCTACACCCACGATACCATCCGTCCGATCTCTTTTTACAAAGGTGAAAAGAAAGTTGATCTAGGCTTCGTGGGCTCCTGCATGGTGCACAAAGGTGATGTAAAAATTGTTGCACAGATGTTGCGTAATCTTGAAAATAAAATCGGCAAAGTTGAGTTTCACGCACCTCTTATTGTCGCTGCCCCAACTTACAACATCATTGATGAATTAAAGGTAGAAGGCGATTGGGAAGTACTACAAAAATACGCGGGCTTTGAATTCAACGATTCATCACCGAAAGTGACTGCCCGCACTGAGTATAAAAATATTCTCTACCTAGAGCGGCCAGGCTGTAATCTATGCATGGGCAATCAGGAAAAAGCAGCAAAGGGCGACACGGTTTTAGCAACTTCTACTAGACTATTTCAAGGGCGAGTTGTAGCTGACGCTCCAGATAAGAAGGGAGAGTCGCTGCTCGCGTCCACGCCGGTTGTCGTTCTTTCTGCTATTCTAGGAAGAACACCGTCTCTCAGTGAGTACAGAACTGCTGTGGAGGGTATCAATTTGACCAAATTTGCGCCACCGGTCCAAAAACCATTTTCCGGCCTTTCGGCACATTACTGAATTTAAAAGGTTTTAGGCAAAATATCGCATATTGAAAATCTTAGATTCTAATTTTTTTCTTACATTAGTCAGAACTTCCATAATATCATATCACTTTAAGCAATAGTGGACCTCCGAGCCCAAAAGATCTTCAAATACTATCCAACCTTACACTTTAACCCTTAGCGATTTTCCTTAGTAGCAAGAGCTCATCAATTGAGGTGTAACACTTCTATATTAAGAATTTTATAACTGGGCTTTAAAAAAATTATCATGATCTGGTAAGATTAAATGCATCGATGAACTGCATGTCAAAAACCACCACTCAGGCGCAAGAACGTTGCAGTTTGCACTACGACAGGAGTACTAGACTCGGATCACGAAAGGGCGAGAGCGGATCGCGTAGGCGCATTGTAAGCTCGGCAGGCGGTCGAAAAACTCTGTCAAAATGCAGACGAAGACTTGTGAGGAACTCCGAAAATCGAAGTAAGAATGAGGGTTGACGGTTAAATTAAAAATTTTACGAGGCTGGCCTAATGAAAAGTTATAATTCGGATGGCG
This sequence comes from uncultured Alphaproteobacteria bacterium, assembly GCA_913051655.1. GTDB lineage: Bacteria > Pseudomonadota > Alphaproteobacteria > Rhodobacterales > Rhodobacteraceae > LFER01. The sequence continues at coordinate 8,375 of CAJXHI010000008.1, read as the reverse complement.
GATGACCCGATAGACGTCTCATTTAGAGCTAACGCCAGTTTAATTTCATTTAATAACTTAATCAGAGATAATGAAAAGAAAGCAAATAGTAACGCTGATGATACCACGTGTTGATGGCGGCATAAGATAAATTCCAGATATTAACAAATTACTTAAGGTTACAAGTGCTGACTCACACTTAAGCCAACCTAAATTGATCCTTAAAATGCTTAGCACACAGTCCAGGTGTTCGCTTGACGGCAAGAGTACCAACTACCTTTTCCAACAGGGATGACACAGCATCAGGCACGTAAGTGGCAAAAGGCAAAGTATACAACGTAACAATAGCTTGTATATTACATCCACCCTCAGCGGGCAGTGAAGGATGTCACCATGGCAATAAAAGTCGGTAAAATTTGATCGTTAGCAAACATCCTGACAAAGTGCGCGATCAATTAATCACTGAACATTAGTCTTCAAGGCAAAAAAAAGCAGCAATATAAAGTATTTCAAAGAGCCCCAAGGCGAACTTTCAAAAAGAGTTGGCATATCCTTAGCAAAAATGAAAGGTTTGATGAAATCACTGACCGAAGAAGGACTAATTGATAAGATGTGAGACTGCGTTATGGCCATGGGCCAAACGCCCCAGAAATTTATGGTACCATTTGGTGTACCAAAACAAGGAACTTGCGTTTTAGAAGCGGATTGATAACATATTTGTAGTTTGGGTTTTATACTTTGCTCTGAGTCTCCAGCTAGGCATCGGAACGTCCGTGTCGGCAACTCTTTAGCCAATAACCATGCTCCTAGTGCCAGATTTAAAAGGAACACTAAACGTGGCTCGTAAAAGTTAAGTATTTACCTTTATGCTCACCGGAAGTTTGAATAGGTAAATTTAATGAACAGGGACAGCTCGACACTAAAATCCGCAATTATTGAAAATTTTGGTACACCCTGCGCCGTGATTGATCTTGACGTGGTTGAGCGCAATATAAAACGTGCTCAGACCTTGTGTGACAATGCTGGGGTAAAAAATCGGCCACACATAAAAACTCATAAGTCGCCTTTACTAGCAAAAATGCAGATCGCAGCGGGCGCTCAGGGTATTACTTGTCAAAAACTCGGAGAAGCTGAGGTGATGGCGAATAATGGCATTAATGACATTGTTATAGCTACCAATTTGATTGGTGCAGCTAGATCTGGACGACTGGCAGTGCTGCAAAAGCGTGTGCCCTTAAAGGTGTGTAGCGATAACTTGTTTTCGCTCACCGCTTATTCGAATGCTGCAAGAGAAGCTGATCGTCCGTTGGATGTAATGATTGAATGTGATACTGGCCAAAAACGCGCAGGCGTTGAGACCCCCCGCGAAGCGCTTGCGCTGGCTCGAGTTATCAAAGAGGATCCAATTCTTAACTTTGCGGGAATACTATTTTATCCATCGCAGGATAGCTGGCCCCAAACACAGATCTTTCTCGATGAGATGGTAAAAGGTCTATCTTACCTAGGGTATCAGCCAGGTATTGTTTCGACAGGGGGAACACCTAACTTTTCTAATATTGGTAAACTTTTAGGTGCCACTGAACATAGGGCTGGAACCTGTATTTTTAACGACCGAATGATGATTGAAGATGGATTTGCAACACAAGAAAATTGCGCCTTCAGTGTTTATTCAAGCGTGGTTAGCCGCAGCGGCACGGAACGAGGCATTTTAGATGCTGGCTCAAAGACTTTAACCTCTGACACAGGAGGTCTCCAAGGCTTTGGTTTGATCCTTGAATATCCTGACGCCCAGATACATAAATTTGCGGAAGAACATGGATTTCTTGATCTTTCGGAATGTGCAAATAAACCGACAGTTGGTGACATCGTACGTATCATTCCAAACCATGTGTGCGTTGCTGTGAACATGTTTGATAAATTGGTAGCCGTGAGAGATAATCAAATTGTCGAAGTAATACCCGTTGAAGCACGTGGTTTGCTTGTATGACTATATTGAAAAAATTTTATGGAACTAACATTTTTGTCGATTTTCACTATTAAGTGTCTTTAGCCATCGTAACTTCCGGCTTTAGCTGCTTGTTATCCATTCTCTAAAAATTGCGCTAGACCAATTCAGATTGGGAGGCTCACGCCTAGCACTTTCGTGTCTTAACCCCGTCATGGCTCTCATCTGAATAAAACCATTATCGCCAAAACTTAAAAATCTGAATATTTTAATTTTTATCAAGGAATTCGGTAAGTAAAGCATTGTAATAAAGTCAGTATACAGCTTTAATTTATGCAACGCTGGCGGCATAGGACGGCCTTTTAATGGATCACTTATTAGTTCGACGTATTGCAGGGTTTCGTGTGGCGGCTATCGTATTTCTAGCGATATCAACAATAACATTAATAAAATCAATTTTTGTACCATCGTACGGCATTGAGTTTTTAAATCAGTGTAATTTGTTACTTAATTTACTGACTATGATTTCTTTTGGATACATTTATCAAAACTTAAATGAGAAAAATTACAATGCTCTGGTTATATTAGGCCTTGGTACAGCCCTAATTTACTATGTTTCGCTCGAAACAATGAATTCTTACAATATAAGGCTTCAAAATCTTTCTGAAATTGGATCAGGGCGGTCCCTCGACTATCAATTTCTTGCTCCACTCTTTTTTGTGGTAGCTCATACTTTGTTTTTTCGTAAATCCATTATGTATTTTGCTATTATAGTCTACTCAGGAGCTCTTGTTTTAAATGTTTACGAAATTCTAACAAAAGAAATGGTATTCCTGTCAATCTCGTGGGCAGAAATTGTAGCAGATGGTAATGCTATAAACCTGCCTTTTTTTGGGATTTGGGTAAATATTTACGTAACTATTGTAATTATGTGCTGGGCAATCGTTTTTTTGACTGATCGCCTACTGGACGATGCTGTTAGATTTGAAAAGTCTACCAAAAATTTAAGCAGATACTTTTCACCAACCATACGTGATAAAATTAAAGAGCAAGACATATTGGTCGATAAAGCAAATGACAGAAGCCAAGCAGTTGCAATTTTATTTACAGACATAGACGGTTTCACCAAACTGTCAGATACGATGCCCCCTGATGAAATAATAAAACTATTGTCAGAGTACCAGGAGAAAATGGTTAAACCAATATTTGAGAATATGGGAACGGTTGATAAATTTATTGGGGATGCAGTAATGGCCACGTTTGGAACACCAGTGTCTCAGGGTAACGATGCACAAAACGCGTTTGAGTGTGCAAGACAAATGCAGATCGCCATGAACCAATGGGCAAAGGAGCGTGCAAATGCAGGTTTGCCTGTGATTACGCACAGAATTGGAATTCATTATGGCGAGTGTATTGTAGGAAATATTGGTACCGAAGAGCGTAAAGAGTATACAGTAATTGGCGATGCGGTAAATGTTGCAAGCAGAATTTGTGACACTGGAAAAACATTAAAGGCAACTTTGGTCTTTTCTAACGAGGTTAAAGTGAGATTGCTAGAAGATGTCCGTGCAAGGGTCGAGGAAAAAGTCCAGTTAAAAGGTAAGGATGAGAAAATAACACTTTTTTGCTTGGACTAAGTAAAAATGGGGAGACGCAAACGGCGGATAGTCTGGCTGTACATAACAATCTAATCCGTTGACCCAAAATTTAATATTTGATTTCGATCAGACTTGACGAGATCGACAGCAACATCAAACATCTGACGCCAAACTTTAAATTTTGTTTTGTTGGTCTTATACGCTCTCAAAAGGGTTATCGCTGCACGAGACGCAATATAATTGACCTGAGCCTGAAAATTACTCAGCGGATAAAATGATCCATTTTGAATTAGCTCTTGCCTTTACCGTCACCAATCCTGACCGATCTCTAAGACGCAGAAGTTCTGTTTAAAAGCTGCCAACTCCTGTGGTGCTCCAACTATAACTCCATCGTATTTCAAGCCTATGTTAGCTACGGCGCCTCGGTGCTCTCTCTCTGGCCTGTAGGGAAGCAACAATTCTGTTTCCCAATATTTTGATCATCAACATGGATATAAATTTTCTGAGCTTTCAAAGTTACCTCGTCGCAAAATTTCTTTCGCCAGTTTTAAGCAGTGTTTGTAGATGTCATATCGATTTATGCGCATCAAATTTGTGTCCTCTTCCTTTATATAAAATCTCTGCTTTGCGTATTCAGTTGCGCTTCTTGATGCTCATACATGGTGCTCCACACACGCATCAGCGGCCTTATGCGAGCCTTATTTTCAACACTGTTCTTCAAATTTATATAATTCAGATTTTGGACATATTCCGATATAGCCGTGTTGACTTTCTCACGCGAAACCCAAGCGCGCAAGCGATAGTCCGCATTGGATGTTTCCATAACATTCGCAACAGGAAACACCTCTTCGATGTCTCATGCTATTCTTGATCGCACTAATAAGCGATCGCCTTTTGGATTTTCTTTAACTGCACCAATAGACAAAAATGATTTTGATGTGAGTAACCACATTAAGCGTAACTCCTTTTTGTGAGGGGATATAGAAATACAAGGAAACGCACATGAGTTGCAATCGATTACCTCAAAATCAGAATGAGGCTAGGCGGTCAATGGTTGTGTTGGTAGGTAAATTTCAGGTTATCTAATTTTGACAGTAATAGCTATCGCTTGGTAGACGGAACCAATGATTTTTTTATGATCGCTCACGGCAACCAATCACACTAGATTTTATTAGAAGCATTTGAAAATTCAGCGAACTGCCTTGATTGAGCAATCAAAACTGCAATACCAACGAGTGTCGCTCCAAATGCTTGGCTCCAGTTCCATTGCCCCCCCATGAAGACGACCACGATAGCCATGACGTAAAATGGCGCGATATTCATATGTAACGATGCAAATAGAATACCCAAACCACCAGCGCCCCAAATCCATAATAGCTGCGCAAGAGCTATTGAACCCACAGCCATAATGATCAACAGCGTTAGGTCAGTAGTGCCAGTTAAACCAATATGCGTCCCGTTTATTCCAACAGCCAGACACGCAACATAAGCAGCTGTGACCACAATTAAGCTACCTACCAAAGTGATGGTTGTTTGCCCAATTGGCGACAGTGACTTTAAGTCATTCGTTGTGGCGTGTGTTACCCAAGCAAATAACACTATTGCAATCAAACAAAACAATGCTCCAACTCCAAAAGTGGCATTGCTAAAATTTACTCCACCCGCAAGAATACCTCCAATAAACGCAAGCATTATTGCGATTATAAGATGCAGTTTCAGCACTCTCTTTTCCAAAACCACCTCAACGGCCGCACCAGCGATAGGCATCATGGCAGCTGCAATGGCGGGCGTCACTGGGTCAGACATTTTTTGTCCGACTAATAGCAAGATTGCTCCAACTCCGAACCCTATGCCGCCAATCTTTAATCCATGAAACCATGGTGCAGATTTTATATTTTCAAAACCATCAATCCAAAGCCAAATGATTGTGAGGGCACCAACAGCTAGTAATGTTCTGGTCAGAAGAAGCGCCACAACGCCCCAAGTTTGCAATAGGACTTCGCTTGCAGGAAATGCGAATGCCCACATGAACATGGCAAGAAAACAAGCCAAATTCGCCGTCATACTCCCGTTTGAATTTTTCATTCAATCGCCTAACGAACTGTAGTCTTTGGTAATCTATACGCGTTTCACGCAATGAAAGATCAATCGTTCCTAACACTTTTTAAATTTCAAAGAGACTAATTCAGCCATTCTCAGGATATTTTACACGTTCTTTTTTGTTTTCTTAGGATCGCTAAAAGAAAATTAAATAATAGCCCACTTAGACCTCGTAGGTACACAGCCTACGTCACCCCTGGAAAATAAAACCATCATCTCGATGCTTGTCAAATCCCAATCTGAGGTCAGGCTTCTTAAAAGTACCGCCATATGACGGACTATCACTCGCCCAGTAAGCATCATTGATCAAACCTTAAACCAAATTACGCCTTTCGTAAGAATTAGAATAAGATAGAAACGATGTTTTGTGGGGTAAATGCGTGGCATCAAATCTTATAGGCAAATCGACTGTACTGTATGAGAACTATAATCCAATCCAAAGCATCGTAATTACTTTTATAATATCATGGCCGATGCCAAAGTTCGAAACATAGTTTTGAGTAAAGCAAACGGCAAAATTTTCTTACTGGTATAGTGAGCGAGGAAGCTGCTACTGCAAATAAACCAGAGGAGTTAGATCTGGTTGCTGCCATGGGTTACTATCAAGATCAGTACGATTTAAATGACAGCCGCCCCTATTGCGCGTCCAGATTAACGTCTGAGTATCATCAATTTATTTGGGGAAGGTCATATCGGAGGCTTTGAGATGAACAACTTAGAAATCATTTTCCGTTCTTATATAACATATGGCTTAAACATCGGCATAACCTTCGGATTTTGAACAGCTACCAGCTTTTTAAAGGCACGTCTGATCACATTAGGACGTAACACTTTGGTGGAGATTGTGGATGCTGACTAACTCAAATGTGAGAAAAACCGATGTGAGAGCGGCGTTGAAAGATATTTGCATGGCTAGGCTTATGGCAAAACGAATGAATTAGGCGTTTGCTAGCTTAAAGGCACCCGCAATTGATCTGGTAGCCTCCCAAAAGGGATCACCATCGATTAGCTCGATATAAATTGCACCGGTTATTGAGCCAGATGCCCTGACAGTTACCATCGCACCCATCATTATTTCATGGGTTGGTAAGTTCATTTCTACAACAAAATCAAAGGGGCCACGCGCAAAACTGACCATATTCACGGTACCGCCAGCAGCTTCAACTATACCTTTTACCGCAGCTATGCGGTCAGAGCCACCAAGTATGCCTTTACGGCTTTCTGCAGGATAATTACCTAAAAATAAGCATCTAAGACGCGCGGAAAACGCTACGATAAATGTATGTCGAAAAATTGATTGCTTTGCCTGTGAATTAATTCCTGTTCTCAGGAACCGCGGCATGCTTGAACAAGTTTGCTCTCTACCAGGCCATTACACCGCTTGGATTCATCTTAAGTCTTGTAGATTCAGCAGGGATCGCTATTCCATTTCCAAGACAACGTTAGTAAACAAAACCACCAAATAACACATCGAGTTAGGGTTTGAGCCTCTATTTTTCTGAGTCTGCGCTTTTCGTCCAACCAGCCTTTTTTAAATATCATTTAATTTTGTCCCAGACCCACTCATGGCAGTAAAACATTATGGTTCCTGCAGGTATACTTGCTAGAGCCAATCCAAATGTATACCACAAGTCTCCGCCTATAATGAATGCGTAAGCCATAAACCAAACAACACCTAAGAGTTGCCAGGTACAAGTTTTGATTATGCGCCGACGCATGTGCTTGGTGTAATAGATTTCACAATTTAGGCCCCTCGGTTTTTATGGGTCAAGGTTTACTATCTGCAATTTCATGTTCTAGAATTATCGGGGATTGTGAGGCGAAATGACGCGTGTTGAGAAGGCTTGCACATTCATTGAAGCGTCATGCACACTGCCAGCAGGCACGCTGGTTGGGCGGTTTGACGCCTAATCCGAATAAGGCGATTTTTTTGGCCAATTCGTCACACCGGTCATATATCCTAGTTTGACTGGTAAATACTTGTTGTTGCAGTGGGTATATCATCTGCAACTTCATCAGGAATGAAAAAGTCTCGCAGAAGTTCCCCGGTTGAAGCGGAATAATGACTGAAGTCATCGTGGCCTAAATCTCTAAGTAAAACCTCGTCAATAAAAAAGTTTCCCGTACATTCGCTAGGGTCTTTTGATAATATTTCGTAGGCCGCATTAGCCATTATTTCCGGACTACGACTTTTTTTTGCTGTATTTTCTCCTCCCAGTATATTTCTGACTGCTGCGGTATCTATGGCGGTAAGCGGCCACAAGGAATTTACTCCAATTGAAAATTTTTCGAATTCTTTCGAGTGCCCAAGGGTAAGCATACTCATACCCATTTTTGAGATTGTATATGCCACATGGGGAGCAAACCATTTCGCATTAAGATCCAAAGGAGGTGATAACGTTAATATATGAGCGTGTTCGCTCTTCTTTAAGTGAGGTAGGCAGGTTTTTGTCATTAAAAATGTGCCTCTGGTGTTGATATCTTGCATCAGATCATATTTTTTCATGTCCAAAGCTGCAGTTGAAATTGGCGAGATCGCACTGGCGTTATTGATACATATATCGATGCCGCCAAACTCTTTAACCGAACTATCTACCGCATTCGAGACCTGCTCTTCAAACCGAATATCGCAATGAATTGGCAGACATTTAGCCCCCAATTTCTCAATTTCCTTTGCGGCAGTGTATATAGTCCCAGGAAGTTTTGGATGGGGACTTACAGTTTTGGCTGCAATAACTATGTTCGCGCCGTTT
>CAJXHI010000007.1 GCA_913051655.1 uncultured Alphaproteobacteria bacterium | reverse complement strand
AGCCAGCTTCGTCCATCATTTCGGCAAATATTACAGCATTAAGGGGACTTTCTTCGGACGGCTTAAGAATCATGGTACATCCCGCCGCCGCAGCAGCACCCACCTTCAGTGTGATCTGGTTCATCGGCCAATTCCACGGTGTGATCAATGCTGTAACACCGACAGCCTCTCTCAGAACAATATCATTTGGGGCATGATCACCGAGCGGACTATCAAAATCAAACTCCTTAGCAACACGAATAAATTCTTTTAGGTGAGTACTACCTACACCCACTTGCTGTGTTCGCGACATTTCAATTGGTGCGCCCATTTCTACGCTCATTGCTTGCGCCAAATCTTCAACGCGGGATTGATACACCTCATAAAGTTTTTCCAAGAGCCCGATACGTGCGCTAGGTGGGGTCGCCATCCAAGCGGGAAATGCAGCTTTGGCCGCAGCAACAGCAGCATCAGTATCGGCTTGACCGCCCAGCGAAATCACCGTTACGGCCTCTTCACTAGAAGGGTTGATGACATGATGGTCACGCCCTTCGATAGGATCAACCCAAGACCCATTAATGTAAAACTGACGTTTCTCAATCATTCTGTCATCTCCTGAAAATTTTGTAAGTAACATTGTTTAATTCGAGAGGATACGCTGGTTCGGACCCTTTATTTGAGAATTAAACGCCTCGATGTGAGAAATTCAAGGGGCTATTGTAACAAAAAGAAACTGGCTCACTGTTAGGGATGGAGCCATTGTTTTCAAAAAGTGTCTTTTAAAACAAAGAATAATACGAGGCAATGACGCTAAAACAGAGAACCCACTAATTTGCTAAGATCATCTCTTGCTTTCGAGAGTTCTTTGTCACTTTCAGCTTGAGTGACTATTTGATATTTGTTGAAGCCGCGAATTCAACCCCTTCGTCATAATCAGTAGGAGATCAATGCGTAGACCGAATCTATCGGCTAGATAACTATGATAACCACAGAAACAATCAGAGCCTTTTCATTGCTAAATCCATGTTGGTTGAGACGCCAGTCTGATAACAAAAATCTTTATTTGCCAAGGTTGCATTTAGATCAACGCAAATCTCGGCAAACTGAAGCCCAACTCTAATTTTAAAGCTCCCACTCACAATGTGGTAGTCAACGAAGATCGCGATATCGCCAATATTTCCCTTGAGATTAGAATTGTTTTCAGTTTCGCCTATGCTTCCGAACAAACTAACATCAACGATTTGGTATTACAATTTAATGGATTTACCTTTTTTGAAATAGACCACATTAAGATATGCAGTCTATTCCACAATTGCAGGCTAATCAAGATTTTGTAGTATCTTCTTTAGATTCCGGCTGCAATTCCTCACCAGTTTCCTGATTAACCATTTTCATTGCCAGACGAACTTTTCCACGTTCATCAAAGCCAAGTAATTTAACCTTAACATCCTGACCTTCTTTAAGAACATCGGAGGGATGATTTAGGCGACGATTTTCAATTTGGCTTACATGGACTAAACCATCGCGTTTTCCAAAGAAATTTACGAAGGCACCAAAATCGACGATCTTGACGACCTTACCATCATAAATTTGGCCAGCTTCTGGCTCTGCCACGATGGAATAGATCATATCATATGCCTTCTTGATCGATTCCAAGTTGGGTGAGGCAATTTTGATCATTCCATCATCGTTAATATCAACCTTTGCACCCGATGTTTCCACAATTTCGCGAATGACTTTGCCACCAGAGCCAATGACTTCACGGATTTTATCGGTTGGCACGGTCATTGTTTCAATTCGCGGTGCATGCACGCTGAATTCGCTTGCCTCTGTAAGGGCTTTCGACATTTCACGAAGAATATGCATACGGCCGTCTTTAGCCTGCGCCAGTGCCTGCTTCATGATCTCAGGTGTGATTCCGGCAACTTTGATATCCATCTGCAAAGATGTAATGCCGTTTTCAGTACCAGCCACTTTAAAATCCATATCACCAAGGTGGTCTTCGTCACCAAGTATATCGGTCAAGACAGCAAAGTCACCGCTTTCTTCGAGAATCAGCCCCATCGCAACCCCAGCCACTGGTGACTTCAACGGTACTCCTGCATCCATCATAGACAATGAACCACCGCAAACCGAAGCCATTGAAGAGGATCCATTAGATTCTGTGATTTCAGATACAACGCGGATGGTGTATGGAAAATCTGTCGCCGCAGGCAGAACTGCCTGCAGCGCACGCCAGGCTAATTTGCCATGTCCAACTTCACGGCGACCAGGAGGGCCAACCCGACCTGCTTCGCCGACGGAGTAGGGTGGGAAGTTGTAATGAAGCAAGAAGTTGCTTCGAGAATTGCCATGCAACGCATCTATGATCTGTTCGTCATCACCAGTGCCAAGCGTTGTAATCACAAGCGCTTGTGTCTCTCCACGTGTGAAAATCGAGGAGCCATGCGTACGTGGCAAGAGCCCGGTTTCTGCTACAATAGGGCGGACTTCGGTTGTTGAACGACCATCAATCCGTTTTCCACCATTCACCACATCGCCGCGTAGAATGCCAGCTTCGAGTTTCTTCATCGCAGAACCGAGATTACTGTCTGCCAATTGATCTTCGGTCAATGTCTCGTGGATATGTGTACGTGCCGCCGCAACTGCGGCAGTGCGTTCCTGTTTATCTGTTAAGGCAAAAGCAGCATGCATTTCTTCCTGGCCTGCTGCTTTGACCGCATCATAAAGCTCAGAATAATCCGGTGCTGAGAAAGCGAAAGGTTCCTTCGCGGCATCTTCGGCGAGATCAATGATCAGGTCGATCACAGGTTGGATCTGATCATGGGCGAAGGTCACTGCATCAAGCATTTCATCTTCACTCAGTTCATAAGCTTCGGATTCCACCATCATCACGGCTTCTTTCGTACCCGCAACAACAAGGTCTAGGCGTTGTTCTGGATCAGTGCGCAGGTTGTCCATATCATCAACCGTTGGGTTGAGAAGATATGATCCGTTAACGAACCCAACGCGGCATCCTGCCACAGGACCCATGAAAGGCACACCAGAGATTGTAAGCGCAGAGGACGCCGCAATCATCGCTACGATGTCAGGGTCATTCACCAGATCATGGCTTAGGACCGTACACATCACCAAGACTTCATGTTTAAAGCCAGAGACAAAAAGCGGGCGAATTGGCCGATCGATGAGACGCGCTGTCAGCGTTTCTTTTTCACTTGGACGCGCTTCGCGCTTGAAGAAACCGCCAGGAATTTTCCCTGCAGCATAATATTTCTCTTGGTAATGAACCGTCAGAGGGAAAAAATCCTGATCCGGTTTTTGTTGTTTCGCGAATGTCACATTCGCCATAACTGAGGTTTCCCCCAGTGTCGCTATGACCGATCCATCAGCCTGACGGGCCACTTTGCCCGTTTCCAAAGTCAGGGTTTCTTCACCCCATTGCATCGATTTCGTAATTACATCAAACATCTACGTTTCCTATCGGCCTACTGGCCATTTCTCAGGAGGCGAATTCCCCCTTATCCCAGTATCGCATTCTTCGAGCGCCGGGATCAAAGCGCCAGATTTCAGATAAAAGGCACTTATAAGAGAAATAAAGAAATGAAAATGGCAAATCGCCACCTTGAAATGCATCTTATTCGGAATGTCGTAGGAAGGTGTAGCGGATTAAGAATCACTGAGATATGGTTGATCTCAATCATTGTGAAAAAAATGGGTTTATGTGCATCTATTCCAGAATAACCGCGACACTTAGGCGCTAAAATGCGTTTCTGCCTCACTGTTTGCTGGACGTTAGCTTAAAGCGGAGTTATTAAGCCGAACAAAATCCTGGCAGTCGTCCGTTGTCAGTTTCCTAAGGCTTTAATAGCAATTGCGATATGGAGAAACCTCGTGTCAGATACAGCAGACCACGAAGGCACACGCCGAGATTTCCTTTACTATGCTGCGGGGGGCACAGGTGCCGTTGCCGCTGCAGGGGCGGTGTGGCCGCTTGTGAATCAAATGAACCCATCCGCAGACGTGAAAGCATTGGCATCGATCCGCGTTGATATCAGCGGCATCGAACCCGGAACACAATTGACTGTGAAGTGGCTAGGAAAACCTGTATTTATCCGTCGCCGCACAGACGAAGAAATCGAGCTCGCACGTACAGTGGAATTGAGCACGCTTCCAGATCGATCAGCACGCAACAACAACGCTCCTGAGTTGGATGCAACTGATGAAAATCGTGCTTTGGACGAGACAGGTGAGTGGTTGGTCATGATGGGTGTATGTACACACCTAGGATGCGTGCCATTGGGCGATGGTGCTGGCGATTTTAACGGCTGGTTCTGCCCATGCCACGGGTCACATTACGATACATCAGGCCGTATTCGCAAAGGTCCTGCGCCAACAAATCTTCCTGTGCCAGTTGCACAGTTCGTTGACGAAGAAACAATTAAACTTGGGTAAGGAGATTTATAGATGTCTGGAATTCCACATGATCATTACAAACCCAAATCAAAGGGTGAGAAATGGCTTCACTCTCGGCTGCCGATTGTGGGGCTTCTTTACGACACACTGATGATCCCCACACCTAAAAACCTGAATTGGATGTGGATTTGGGGGATAGTACTTACATTTTGCTTGGCGCTGCAGATCATTACAGGGATTGTGCTTGTAATGCACTACACACCCCATGTTGATTTCGCATTCGCATCTATTGAACATATTATGCGCAACGTGAACGGCGGACATTTTATACGGTATTTACACATGAATGGTGCGTCATTATTCTTCATCGCTGTGTATGCGCACATCTTCCGTGGCCTTTACTACGGGTCATACAAAGCCCCTCGTGAGGTGACTTGGATCATTGGAATGCTCATTTATCTACTTATGATGGGGACCGCATTTATGGGTTATGTGCTGCCATGGGGTCAAATGTCCTTCTGGGGCGCGACTGTTATTACTGGCCTGTTTGGGGCGATTCCATTCATCGGAGAGCCTATTCAAACATGGCTGCTTGGCGGACCTGCGGTGGACAATGCAACACTTAACCGGTTCTTTAGTTTGCACTACCTTTTGCCTTTTCTCATTACCGGGTTGGTAATTGTTCACATCTGGGCTTTCCATACAACTGGCAACAATAACCCAACTGGAGTCGAGGTTCGTAGAACCTCAAAAGCCGAAGCAGAAAAAGACACGCTACCATTCTGGCCGTATTTTGTTATAAAAGATTTATTTGCGCTGGCAGTTATCCTTTGTGTATTCTTTGTAATTGTCGGATTTATGCCAAACTACCTTGGGCATCCGGACAACTACATCGAGGCCAACCCGTTAGCCACACCTGCACACATAGTTCCTGAATGGTATTTTCTTCCGTTCTATGCAATCTTACGCGCCTTTACCGCAGAGGTATGGGTTGTTCAGCTAGCGAGCTTTGTAACCGGTGGTATTGTGGATGCGAAATTTTTTGGTGTGCTTGCCATGTTCGGTGCCATTGCGGTAATGGCCTTAGCGCCATGGCTTGACACCTCAAATATTCGTTCTGGTCGGTATCGCCCTATGTTAAAATGGTGGTTCCTGCTTTTGGTGATCGACTTCTTTGCTTTGATGTGGTTGGGAGCCATGCCTGCTGAAGAACCCTATGCAACCCTCTCTTTAATTGCGTCGACGTATTGGTTCCTATACTTCCTCGTAATTCTTCCTCTATTGGGTGTTATTGAGAAACCACTGGGGCAACCAGTAACAATTGAAGCGGATTTTGAAGCGCATAATTCTAAACCTGATAAGACTTCGTCGGGGTATGGCCAACCTGATGCAACACCCGCGGAATAAAACATAGGAGCAAAATATCATGTTGAAGAATGTAGCTCTGGGGGTATTTGCAGCTGTAAATCTGAGTATGAACACTGCTTTGGCAGCGGGTGGTGGTGACCAATATATCGTGAACTATGCGTTTTCGTTTGAAGGCCCTTTGGGTACTTTTGACCAAAACCAGATGCAGCGCGGCCTCAAGATCTATACAGAGGTCTGCGCTGGTTGCCACGGTCTGAAATATGTTCCGCTTAGAACATTGGCGGATGAGGGAGGCCCAAATTATTCACCAGCGCAGGTGCGCGCTTACGCATCCGAAAACTTTGAAATCTTTGATACGGAGTTGGACGACTACCGACCCGCTAAGCCGACTGACCATTTTCCTGAAAATGTGGACGCTGGAGCACCAGATCTATCATTGATGGCCAAAGCACGTGCTGGGTTTCATGGACCATACGGGACAGGGATCAGTCAGCTTGTGAATGGTATGGGTGGCTCTGAGTACATTGCATCTCTACTGACAGGATACACTGGTGAAGAGAAAGAAGAGGCGGGTGTTACGCTTTACGAAAATAAAGCCTTTCCTGGTGGGTGGATTTCTATGGCTCCACCCCTCTATGGCGAGGATGTCGATTTTGACGACGGTCATGCAAATGATCTGGTTAGTGAAGCCCAAGATATTGCTGCATTTCTAATGTGGACAGCAGAGCCCAAAATGATGGATCGAAAGTATACAGGCTTTGTTGGTTTCTTGTTACTCGGTGTGCTCTCCGTCCTTCTTTATATGACAAACAAGAGGCTCTGGGCACCTGTAAAGGGTCGTAAGATTGCCTGATTCTCTTTGAAAATATTGGAGGAAAAATCACCAGATCGTGGTTTTTTATTTAATCATTATCACCTAGACCAGCACCAGCCCCTGCTAGGCGGCTTTTTTCAGTTGCCGGGGCATATGTTTTATGGGCAAAACTATTCAGCCGTTGAAAGGTTTCCAATGGAATGTGAATCCGGCTTTGTAGGAATAACGCGGAATTTTGTGAGCTTGGTATTTTTGAAATACTGAGATCTACCGGACCATCTTCGCAAAGATCATCGCGCAAGATGCAGTCAATCCCTGCAGAGGATACAATCGCGGCAAATCGACCCCAAGTCGCATGCAAAACCACATTCTGATCGAGACCCAGCATATGCAAAAATGGCAGCATCAATGCTGGTTCTTTTACGCCTTCAATAACCAAGAGTTTTTTGAAAGCCCAACCTTTATCACAGAGCGCAGGTCCCAACCAAAGTGAATTTTGCGGCCCAAAGGTTTCTATTGCACGCAGCACCAAACGCCCATCGTCCAACCCGTAGGTACCAAGGCATCGCGCTGCTTTGCCGACCTCCTCGGATTGTCCCCAATGCATCCCACTACCACGAGCCGCTTTTTTGCACAGAGCTTCGTATTCATTCAATGAAAAGCTCATTCCGCCTCTGTCAAGGGCGGATAAGCCCAATCGTCACGATATGTACTGTGCAGTTCATGAGGAAAGGGCGCGCCTTTAAACATGTTGATCCTGACCCACCGATCAGACCGAGGATCAAAATGCGCCGCACCAAAAAATGACAGTTTAGCCCTAAGAAGATCGATGGGCATCATCTTTGCACAAATCGTATTGTCGCGGATCTCCGAATAGGGATAACGATCAGCAAGCTGACAGCGCCGTGCAATATGACGATGTTCAGGGTGTTTGAGAAGGAAAGTTGCAACAGTCGTCTCTGGATCAAACTGTGATAAATCTCCGTACATCATCGCTGCGTCCCTCCCGGGCTGCAGCGGTTGTTCGTAATCTCCAATATCTTCTTCAAACCTTTCGCCAAGCCGCGGTTCAAGCTTTTCTTCGGAAACATACCATGCCCGCGCATTTGCTGACTTTTCTGACCAATCTATATCAAGTGCCCAACCGTAAATGTCTTTGCACATGGCTACGAGCGTCCCAACCTTGATACGACCATCAATGCGAAATCCCTTCGCTTCGTCAGCATCCATACAATCCGTCAGCCCATCAACAAGATGAGAATAAGGTTCCAACATAAGCGAAATTAGCTGTTCTTGCCCTTCTAAAGACAATTGCGCTGTGCTCCATTCCAATAGCCGTTGCCACGGATATCGCGCTTTAAAATCAAAACTCTGCAAGTGCAATGTTAACTTTGAGAGATCTTCCGTTAACGCTGCAAGTTTTTTTATTTGGATCGGATGTTCAGACCGCCAATCACTTACATTTTGAACGATGCGGGGAAGAAGATTTTTAAAGGTATCGATTTCAGCCTGTGTTGCCTCCTCAATGGAGCGGACGCGCAAAACGGCCTCTTCCTTTGCTAATATCCAATTGTTGATTAACATTGGATGATTCATCAAAAAAGGCGCCATACCCAAGCCAGTTGAGTTACCAATTCCAAATCGCCGTCTAGTTTCAGGGTTAAGCGGAACGGCCGTTTTTGGATTTTGCTTTTTGGCCATATATTCGACAAGGTCCATTACAAAAGTACGGATCAGATAGACAGTCAGCATTTCAGTTTGAAAAGGTCCTCTACATTCGCTTCGGTCACGAAGGACTTCTCTATCTGCTACACCAAATTTACCAGATCCATATACCGCGGTTGTGCGCATCAGATATCCCACTGAGGCCACCAGTTCAGGGTTTGGCTGTTCCCCTCTAGCAAGGGTAGATACTACCTTATCCCACAATCTGACCGACCGGTTGGCCCGTGACAGACTCAGTTCGCGTTCACTGACACGACCAGCTTCTTGCAGTGGTATATTCGCGCGAAGACGCTCTATCTCAGCGTCGTCAGGAACACCGTCGTATAAAGTGAAAGTTGCATCCCATTCCGTTGCAATTACGCGATCAGATCGTTTTTCCGGCGGAAGATCATTTGCAAAAGCAATTAACGAATAAGTGTGTTTTGGCCCTTGGGCGCTATAGACGGCGACGCCGACCCCATTGGCATTAATATCGAAACGCGTTGTTTTAAATTGCCATTCATCCGCCACCAAGCGGCGCAATAGCGTTCGCATGAACGACAGACGGGTCTGATGAAATGACCCCATCCGAGCCAAAGTCATTAATTTCTGCGCCGGACGATAGGTAAAATTTTCGGATTGGCCAATGCTTTTGTCCATTCACATTCTCCAGCTTGATATTCAATGCAAAGTATTCAGGATTATAAGAAAAAACCCTTCACGTCATAAACAGTAAAACAAGAATTTCGAAGGTCAAGCGTTAAGAAGTTCCTGATCTCGGTAACTCTGCTTGGATGCATTCCAGGTTTCTTTTAGTTCGTCCAGCCGGCTGATGACTGTAGGGGCATCGCTTTCTTTGCCAAGTATTTCCATTTGGTTTAACGCTTTATGCATTTCCAGCGCACCGAAAGTAGCGGAAGAACCAGCCACTTTATGAATTTCTTTTATCAGATCAGTCACATCCTGATTTTTGGCAGAGGGTTCACTAAGACCCGAAATCATTGTTTCCGTTTCAGTTATGTAACAGTCAAAAAGGGTCCTGAAAACATCGATACCCAGCTGTTCTTTAAGCTCTTCAGTTATTTTAAAATCTATAAAAACTGTCACCACGCCCTCAACCAAATACCCATTACCACTGATGTCGATGACATGCCCGATCTTATTACTTATGTTTTTAAATTTGGCAAACAAAATCAACTTATCAAAAGGTTTCGGCAGACCAGAAATGGTTCCATTTTTTTCTGATTTCACTCATTCGACATACAATACACCACAATTTCAAATATTGGCGATTTTGATAGATACCCACGCCTTCTAAACGAATGACCTATTGCTTGCATGGAGTGTATCTAGATAGGTGTATATCCAAAAAGCTACTAAGCATGCAACTACATACTTAAAACTGTACTTCAGCCGCTAAAGAGTAATGCTCATAACATTGTACGAACAAAGTCACATGATTACAGTCAATCAACTTTCGGTAGTTTTTACGATACTAGTGGAGCGTTTCTATCTTTTCGGGTTAGGCAGGATTTCATTTTATGTTGATCTATGACTAATGTGCCTCCCGGGTTTGAAAAATAATTAGATAATTTCGAAAGTTTCGTAACAATTGGTTAACAAGCAGAAATTTTCTTTGCCTAAACGTGATCATGAGAATAAATCGACTTTTGTAACATCATAAGTTTACATATTGTTAGTATGCTAAGAGTCTCACATAGGAAAAAACACATTTCTCTGTCCACTTTTAACCTTAAAATCAAAGAAACATGATCCTAAGTGATAATTTAGGATGGCCCATACCTCATCTTAAATTGTCAAACCCAACCTAAAAGTGCTGATACGGGAAAAAAGTCTCTAAAGACACAGTTATCATATAACTATATATAGCTTTTTCGGTTGTCTTTAAATCCCTTTTAGCACATTATCTACTTTAGGGGGTTTGGTGTCGTTAGCGGTGAAAGTGACTAAATGAACATATTGATTGCAGATGACCACGATCTTCTAAGAGATACTCTTGTTATGTTTCTCAAAGAAGAGGGTAGCATAGAAACTGTAACTGCTTCAGATCTTGATGGCGCGTTAAATAAAGTAAATTCAGAAGGTCCGTTTGACTTAATTATATTGGATTACGGCATGCCAGGGATGTCGGGCTTGACTGGTCTTAAAAAAGCATTAACGCATGATGTCGAACAGCGAGTTGCTCTCATGTCGGGTATCGCGAACAGATCTGTTGCTGAAGAAGCTCTCGCAATTGGTGCAGCAGGCTTCATTCCCAAAACATTGTCTGCAAAATCTTTTGTGAATGCAGTGCGCTTTATGGCAATGGGTGAACAATACGCGCCAATTGACTTCATGACAGCAGAGGATGAAGCAGCAGCACCCAATCCATTGGCGGAAAAACTGTCACGTCGGGAACTCCAAGTACTTGAAGGCTTATCAAAAGGCAAGTCCAACAAAGAAATTGCACGTGATCTGGATCTTCAAGAACCAACCATCAAGCTTCACGTTAAAACTCTGTACCGTAAGATTGGTGCTGGCAATCGAACACAAGCTGCTTTAATAGCAAAAGACGAAGGTCTGTTTTGAAGAAAGCACAAGTATCTCAAAAATCACGGTACATCAGCCAAATGCTAGCATAGCGCTCACTTGACGGTAAATCGATACCCTTTTATTTCACACTGCGTGATGCTGTTTAACCGTTGGAGTTGAATGTTGACAATGTCCGTCCACATAGTAGTTCCAAATTTTTCCATCATTTTTCCATCGATGGTCTGAAGTAAAGTCGAACATTGCCCTGTACTCCCCGGCTGAAGGGCAGGACGTCGGCCTTCACAATTCAGCTCAGCATTACCAATCAATACGTCCTTGGCATCAAAAAATAAAATGGAAATACCAGAAATTGCACGACCGCTGCGATTGGTGAATTGAGTCGTTAAATGGTACTCTGCCGCAGGGCCGTACTCATCATGTGTAAAAAATAAATTCACCCCACAAACTGTTCTTTCTTCTGCAGAAAATGCAATTGTGGCAAAGGGTAGCGACGCAATCAGCAGGCTGATAATACGCTTCATTAAAAGACTGCCCGTGCATAATTACGTCTGTCTGAGGTAAGCTCCTCGAGTTTGCGCTCCCGCAGTTCCTCACCACCAAGAGAGGTCGCAGATTGTAGTGCTTTTAACATGGAGGCTCCTATTCTTGTGGACGAGTCCAAGACTATTCCCCCCAAATCAAGGATCACAAAATAAGCTGATTTACTTTCAATTTTTTCAAGAATCCGACCAATTTCCCCCAAGTCATAACCAAAACTTGAAAGACGCGGGACAACAAGCTTATCACCTTTTCTCAAAGCATTTACAGCAAGCAGTAGTTCAAAACGATCCTCTTCTCTAGTCGTTGCTTCAGTGTAAATATTGCGATCCTGGCACCCAAATTCGATAAGAGCATCTTTTTGGATGTGTAAATCCTCAGCGCTTTGGATTTTAGCAATTCGTATGTATCCAATGAGCATAGGTCACCTCTGATCGTTCAATTTCAATCGAAGGGTACTGCAATGCCGGCAATCAAACAAATTCAATTCAGACAATAATTTGACTTTTGGTAAATTTTATATCCAATTTAGAACAAAATGCGGAAGTAAAATTGGCGAAAGGCTTTAATTACTTCTTTGGCATCTGCGCTGAGCGCAATCTTTCCGACAAAATTCTTAAAATACCTCTGACCACAATATGCGATTCGTCTACCATTTTGTCGAACTCTTCACGTGATACAAATAAAAGGTCACAATCTGTCACAGTTGCCGCATTAGCCATGCGTGATTGGTCGCTCACAACACCCATCTCACCAAAGAGTTCATTTTCACGCACAATGAAGTCGGGTTTGTTGGTACTATTGCTTGGAAGAAATATCCCGACCTGTCCAGAGATTACCAGATAAACGCCATTGGCAGCATCACCTTTTCGGAAGAGAAACTTTTGGGGTTCAAGCTGCATCCGTTTCATTTTAAATTTCAACCACAGTAGATTGCATCGCAAATGACACCTTGGGTGAAGTAAGCATTTTTGATAATTCATCTAACTGAGCGTCTGTACGGCTCGGGCTATGGTGGCTAATTCTCAATTCTTCCACATTGGCTTGTTCTGCAAATATACAAGCTTGCTCAATTGATGAGTGCCCCCAACCCTGCCTATGTTCCAACTCTTTTTCAGTGAACATTCCATCCCACATCAACAAGCTAGAACCGTCTACAAAACGCAAAAGTGAATCGAGCTGATCTGCATTATATTCATTATCCAAGAGGTAGGAAAATTTTCCTCTTTTAGTTTTCAGATAGTACCCCATGCAACCACCCGGATGATTTAGCTCAATCATTTCAAGTTCAATTTTTGGAGATAGCTTCCGCTGTACTGTCGAACAATTTAAGAATTTCAACTGCTTTAAGATGTTGACTATATCGACCGGGAAATATCCACCAGAAAAGTATGTTTGGATTAAATTTTTTAAAACTTGTCGATTAACTAAACCACTTGATAGATAAATATCCTCCTGATGCGCAAAAACATCGAGATTGAAAGGCAAGCCCTGAATATGATCATGATGAAAGTGCCCATACAGGATCACCGTCGTTCGATGTTCATCCAACGCAACATTTTGGAACCCTGTACCAGTATCAAAAATAATCTGATGATCATCGGTTAAAACTTCATAACATGAAGTGTTACCTCCATATTTAGAGGTTTCGTTCGGTTGGGGAATAGAACCCCTAGTACCGTGCATTTTAACAAGCAACCTATTTCCAATTCTGCTAAATTTTCAGTCTTTCCTCTGCACTAATCTTATAAAGTTCATTACGTTTTCTGTCGCGCTCCCATAAAGACATATATATAGCAATATGGCTGTTTAGCAAAACTTATTGATAATTTAATAATCCACTTAATCATAATATAGTAAAAAGTTATTATAAAAATTATAGGCTGATGCATAATCAATCTGATTTCTAAGCTGCCGCGCGTTGAGCAACTCACAAAACTTCAACTAATCGAGGGCTTGATTTCAGCTGATAGAAATTCAAAAAACGGTCGAATGTTGACCTACTTTATATTTTTTTCTTGCTGTACGTGACGTATCAACGCATCAGCTTGTTGTTTCGAAAGACCAAAATCTTTGCGCAGCTGTTCGAGGGAACGTACCTCAACCGCGTCTACGACACCATCTGCCATCGCTTCGCGAATTTGATCTTCGAAAATCATTTTGCGACGTGCAATTTGATTGCTGAATGCGTTAGCCAAAATACCAGTAAGGAGAGCGACAACAGATACGCCCATAAGCGCCGTTACCACTGAAATCGCCTTTCCAATCCAAGTGACCGGAGAAACATCTCCATATCCGACGGTCGTCAAAGTAATGAGCGACCAATACATCGCATCTGGAATGGAGGCGAATTTTTCGGGCTGCACTTCGTTTTCCGCATAGTAAATCAATGAAGACGTCAAAACAAACGCGATCACAAACAGATACAGTGCCGCGATAAAAGACTTGCGTTCTTCGTAGACAGCACTGAACAAATCTTCGATGGCCGTGTTGTAATTTGATAATTTGAAAATTCGTAACAGCCTCAATGTGCGTAGAACCCGAAGGTCTAGACCTGGGAAAAGGGCTTGAAGGTAAAAAGGGAGTATAGACACAAGGTCGATTAGCCCGCTGAAGCTGAACATATATCCTAACCTTGCACTGCCAAAAATTTTATCTTCAGGCGCATGTTTTGCCCCACTGACCCAAAGGCGCGTCAAATATTCTACAGAAAATATGATGACTGAAAAAAATTCTATCGCATAGAATTGGCTAGCAAATTTGACCGAAAAATCACTGACTGATTCCAATGTGACCGCGATGATATTTATGACAACCAAAAGTGCGATGAGCGTATCGCAGATCTGGCTGGTTTTATCACCTTTTTGCCCAGACTCAAGGATTTCCAATATTCTCTGCTGAACTTGTGAATACCCCATTCCGCCGACCCTTTATATGCGCAGCACAATTTAGCCTATGCGCATGCGTCTAAATCCATCTAATCAACCAATAGCATTTTTGAGAAAGCATAGGGTCCAAGCGCATGTGACCGATTGCGCTTTCTCAAACTACTCCGGAACATCCCACACTCAAGATATGCTGGTTGATAATGATTTGGTCAATAAGCCACTTTTTCACTAAAGCTACAAAATCGATGCTTTCACATAAAAATATCAATTTTTTTGTTAAATCTTTTGGTTTTTTTAAAAAATTAATTTTGACATATAAATACACAGTGTTCAGAAATCTATCGCACTATAATACAAATTTCTGATAGCTAGGTTCACGCCGTTACTGCATGATCCTAGCTGTTTATTTTAGGGATTGCACTAGTATTCAACGACTGCGCGAATAGACTTACCTTCGTGCATCAGGTCAAAACCATGGTTAATTTCATCGAGGGTTAATTTGTGCGTGATCATAGAGTCGATCTCAATTTTACCCTGCATATACCAATCAACAATCTTAGGTACATCTGTACGCCCTGACGCGCCACCAAAGGCCGTGCCGCGCCAAACCCGCCCTGTCACCAATTGAAAGGGCCGTGTGCTGATCTCAGCGCCGGCAGGTGCCACACCAATGATAATGCTTTCACCCCATCCTTTATGCGCTGATTCTAATGCTGCGCGCATTACATTGACATTTCCAGTTGCGTCAAAAGTATAATCTGCTCCTCCTCCTGTGAGCTCGACAAGATGTGCAACTAGATCACCCTCAACATTGGCCGGATTGACAAAGTCCGTCATTCCAAACTGAACTCCCATCTCCGCCTTGGAGTCATTCAGATCTACACCAACAATCTGATCTGCGCCTGCAAGACGAAGGCCTTGTATAACATTTAGGCCAATACCCCCAAGCCCAAAAACAATCGCACGGCTACCGATTTCGACCTTGGCTGTGTTGATCACCGCACCGATTCCTGTTGTCACACCGCATCCAATGTAACATATTTTGTCAAACGGAGCATCCCGGCGCACCTTAGCCAAAGCAATTTCGGGAACCACTGTATGATTGGCAAACGTGGAACAGCCCATGTAGTGATGGATTGGCGTTCCATCCAGCATCGAAAACCTTGTTGATCCATCAGGCAATAATCCTTGACCCTGAGTGGATCGAATAGCCTGACACAGGTTTGTTTTAGGATTAAGGCAATATTCACACTCGCGGCACTCCGGTGTGTAAAGCGGTATCACGTGATCGCCGACTTGAAGTGAAGTCACGCCCTCACCGACCTCGACAACAACACCTGCGCCTTCATGACCGAGAATCGCGGGGAAAATCCCTTCGGGATCATCGCCTGATCGGGTGAATTCGTCCGTGTGACACAATCCTGTGGCCTTTATTTCAACCAGAACCTCTCCGGCGCGCGGACCTTCTAGTTCTACCTCCATGATTTCTAATGGTTTTCCGGCTGCTAGAGCCACCGCCGCTTTTGTACGCATTTTATTCCTCCGCAATTTTGTCTTGCTTTAGCGCCAGACTCTTATCATAGTTTGATAACAAGTCTTGAAATGTGAGAAAACATTGCATCTTGAACGCCTTATTGCAATCCTTGAAATTATCGCCGTTTCTGGGCGGGCCATAAGCGTATCTGAAATTCAAAAGGCAACAGCTCTGCCCAAACCAACCGTCTACAGGATTTGCAGTGCCTTGGCAGAACATCAGCTGATCGACAACGATGAAGATAGCTCAAGATATATCATAGGAGAAAGATTGATCAGAATTGCGCTGCTTGGCAAGTCTGATGTTGATGTGCGCCGTGTTGCTGCTCCTATTTTAGCAAAATCAGCGATCAAATTCGGGGAAACCGTTTACCTTTCGC
This sequence comes from uncultured Alphaproteobacteria bacterium, assembly GCA_913051655.1. GTDB lineage: Bacteria > Pseudomonadota > Alphaproteobacteria > Rhodobacterales > Rhodobacteraceae > LFER01. Next base: position 69,000 of record CAJXHI010000007.1, on the reverse strand, counting down.
GATATCGTACCGGTAGTATCGACATCATTCATGTAGAAACGCCAAATGATCCAACACGAGGCCATATTTATCCAGGGCTTGGTGCACTGCCCCATCATTGTATGGCCTCTGCTTTAGCGATGGCAGCTTTTGCAGAAGATACGTTTTGCGAAGAAATTTCAAACAACGTTATTGGTCCCTTCAAAGAAACACAAAACAACGCAAAAGGCGGCCTGCCTGCCGATCTTGACAACATTCGCACCGCCGGATTTGCCTATATTGAAAAATCGACGGAGTTTGGCGCAACCAGCATTTCCGCCCCCATTACAATTGAAAAACTAGGGGCAACCTTTGCAATTGGTGTTGTTGGGCCCAATGACCGTTTACTTGAGGAAACGACGATGAAGATCGGTAGAGAACTTATAGAGATTTCGTCCCAAGTCGGCGGGGCCATTCAACTATGCAACGTTTCTGAGGTGTAAAAAAACTAACAAATGGCGATCTGACCATCCGATCGCCCAACTATAAGCCGGAAACTGGCAAATCATTCAAAACCAAGGGAGAATACATATGAACCTAAGACCTGATCCTACATTCCATGCGACTGCCGCGCTGGCAATGAAAGCGCCGGTAGAAAAGCTCGCGTTTACACTGATGCTCAGCCCAGACGGATCCCAGCCAGACGGGCTGGCCGTTGTTGACGTTGATCCTTCTTCAAAAACGTATGGGGAAATCGTACACAGCCTCTTTATGCCGAATAAGGGTGATGAATTTCACCATTTTGGCTGGAATGCCTGTTCCTCTGCCTTGTCTCCTCTTACCGGGCACGCATTTTATGAACGCCGTTTTCTGATTATACCGGGCATTCGGTCCTCACGAATTTACGTCATTGACGTCAAAGATCCGTTGGATGCAAAAATCCACAAAATCATTGAGCCTGAAGAGCTTATGGAGAAAACGGGCTATTCCAGACCACATACCATTCACTGCGGTCCAGAAGGAATTTATGTTTCCACTCTTGGCGGCGGTGGAGAGGATGGAACAGATGGCCCTCCCGGTATTTTCATCATGGACTGTGAAACTTTTGATATTCTTGGCCGCTATGAAATGGACCGCGGTCCACAGGACAAACACTACGATTTCTGGTGGAACTTGCCCAAAGATTACATGGTCAGTTCAGAATGGGGTTTACCGCCACAGTTTGAAAACGGTATCGTTCCCGAAGATCTGCTAAGCAATAAATACGGCCATTCAATCCATTTTTGGGATCTGCGTGGACGTAATAATATCCAAACCATTGACCTCGGTGAAAATCACCAGATGGCTCTTGAAATTCGCCCAGCGCATGAACCTACCAAAGAATATGGTTTTTGCGGCGTTGTGGTGGATACCACAAACCTTGAAGGGGCGATTTTCACGTGGTGGCGCAACGAAGACGGCACATTTGATGCAAAGAAAACAATCACTATTCCTCCTGTTCCCGCAGATCCGGACGATTTGCCAGAACTGCTTAAAGGGTTTTCCGCAGTCCCACCTTTGGTCACCGATATTGATCTAAGCTTAGACGACAAGTATCTCTATGTCGCGTGCTGGGGCACAGGGGAAATGCATCAATACGATGTTTCTGATCCAATGAACCCGGTCTTGAACGGGAAAGTTGAAATAGGCGGAATCGTAGCCAAGAAAAAACACTCCAACGGCTCTGACTTTGGCTATGGGCCACAAATGGTGGAAATCAGTCGTGATGGAAAAAGGGTCTATTGGACAAATTCCCTGTATTCCACATGGGACGATCAGTTCTATCCAGGCGACCGCGGCGCTGCAATGGTAATGGCTGATGTAGGTGAAAATGGCGAATTTACGCTAAACAAAGACTTCTGCGTGAAATTTCCAGAAGGATATCGGTCCCACCAGATCCGCCTTGAGGGCGGGGATTGTTCAACTGACAGCTTTTGTTTCCCATCAGTTTAAAGATGGAAGTAACAGAACCCGTGGCGGCCCTTTGGGGGGCCGTCATACTTTCGGGACTATATCACGGGCTAAACCCAGGTATGGGGTGGCCATTGGCGGTATCAGCAGCCTTGATGGAGCGCAAAAATAGCGCCATGCCGAAAGCGTTAGCAGCATTGGCAATTGGGCATTTTCTATCGATGGCTCTAATTCTTTTACCATTTTCCCTGATGGCAAGTTTAGTCGCATGGGAAAGCCAAATCCGCATTACTGCCGGGATTTTTGTTGTGCTTTTTGGGATCTACCTTTTGATCAATCGACGACATCCACGCATACTGGCCCGTATCCCGCCATCAAAATTAGCGCTTTGGTCTTTTTTGGCTGCTTTGGCGCATGGGGCAGGATTAATGCTTGTTCCGATTTACCTCGGCCTCTGTGCGCCAGAGAACACAGGCATGAACCACGAAGCCGCAACAACTCTTATGGCAGGAAATGCGGGTGCAGCGATTTGGGTGGCCGGGGTCCACACAGTGGCAATGACAGTAGCAGGGGGATTTTTAGCGGTGCTGATGTATCTGTGGTTAGGCCTCAAGTTTCTATCAAAAACGTTTTTCAATTTGGACATTGTCTGGGCGTTAAGCCTTGTCTTTGTTGGGGCCTTTGGTGTTTATTCTGCTGCAGAATTATGATGCCGGTGTAATTACACTTTTTCTGAACATCGCGATGACTCCTACATCATCACGATTAGGTCCTACGGCGTTTGCACCATAGATCGGAACATCGACCAAAGTTAGGTCAACTATTTTTGACCTCAAGCTCTCAAATTTTGCGCCAAAGTCTTTTTCGGACCAGTGATTTTTATTGATGGACAGACAAAACAAGGCTCCGTCCCGCGCCAAGGCAAATAAATTATCAATAGCGTCCGGACCCACATGACCATGTGTAAAGGTTCCTGAGGACACAATCCCATCATAACGCCTTCCGAGTTGATCAATTGGCACGGTAACATCAACAGCATCAAGATGACGATATACATTCTTTTGAGCGGCGGCGTGGAGCATTTCTTGCGACAGATCAAGCGCATCAATGGGCTCGCAATAGTCATAAAGTAATTGGCCCAAAAGGCCCGTTCCTGCCCCAACATCGAGAACTGGACCTTTGCCACCATAATCTACGAACAGTCGCGCAACATGTTGAGGCAAGATATAATCCATATCTCCAGCAAATTCTCGATCATAATCTTTCGCCCAAGCCGCATAAAGGCGACGGTTATCGTCTACTGAGGACAAGGCATAGGCAGCCTTTAAGCTTGGGCTATCGTCATTCATAGCGCTAAAGCAACAATCTTTGAAAGAAAAAGCAAGAAGAAAGAGCATCAGGCGCTTGAAATTCCACAGGAGAAATGACCAAGTGGATGCTATGGAAAATAATCTCTTATCATTCGGCCACGGATATTCTGCGCAGGCGCTTAGCAAATTGCTGTTGCCCATGGGATGGAAGATTACCGGAACTACCCGTGATTCTGCCAAGTTAGACATGCTGCGCAACACCGGAGTGACACCGGTACTTTGGGACAGTTCAGATGTGGAATCAGCGCTGACTAAAGCCACAGCTGTTTTAATTTCGACAAGTCCGGATGACGCTGGTGATCCCGTATTTCTGACATATGGTGCAGACATCCTTAAGATGGCGCCACGCCTAAACTGGTTTGGATATTTATCTACGTCAGGTGTTTATGGTGATTTCAAAGGGGATTGGGTGGACGAAGACACGCCCGCCAATCCAACTACGCGGCGCGGTCAAATGCGGCTTCTGGCAGAACAGCAATGGAACGGTATTGAGGATCTACCGCTGCATATTTTCCGATTAGCTGGGATTTATGGACCGGGCCGTGGTCCGTTTGCAAAGCTACGCGCGGGAACAGCGCAACGGGTTAACAAACCGGGGCAGGTATTTAGCCGCATCCATGTAGCCGACATCGCTAATATCCTTGCTGCATCTATCCTTTCCCCAAATTCCAAAGGGATTTATAACCTTTGTGACGATGATCCAGCACCCCCGCAAGATGTCATCGGATACGCAGCAGAGCTTCTTGGCTTGGCTTTGCCGCCCCTCGTGCCGTTTGAAGAAGCTAACCTTAGCCCGATGGCACGCAGCTTTTATGCAGAAAACAAGCGCATTCGTAATGATCGCATCAAAAAGGACTTGGGAGTTTCATTGAAATATCCAAGCTATAAACAGGGTCTAAGACAACTTTTAGAAACAGAATAATGGTTTATCAGTCAAAGTCGACAGTACGACCTTCGGCGGCGCTTTGTTGTGCAGCCTGTCCCATGATGACCGCCTTATAACCGTCTTCAAGTGTGACTTCCGGTGCGGATCGTTTACCGCGGACTAGCTCCAAAAATCCTTTATGTTGATAAAAGGTCGCTCCATTGTGATCTCCCAACTTTAGCAAAACAGGGTCAACCGTGATTTCAATTTGAAGTGCGCCCTTGGGATTTCTGGGGCTTTCTATTAATTGTGGCACAGGTGGTGCGCCAAGTTTGGGTGGCCAGAAACGCGCCGGCCCAGGCACTTTGGTTTCCACTTTTCCTTTTGGACCAACGGCCGAGATTTCTTCTTGATATTCGGATCCTTCCGCGAACATGCATAACTCCAACATAGCACGCGCCCCATTTTCAAAATCAACAATCACATATCCATTGTCCAAAATGTCAGACGAGCACCCATCGTAAATTTCATCCAAATGGTTCACATCCTGCCCAGCGCTTGCCATAATTCGACGTGGCTCTGATTTTAGTATCAAGCGCATCAAATCAAAGAAATGACAGCATTTTTCAACAAATGTGCCACCCGAATTTTTGTTAAATCTGTTCCAATTCCCAACCTTTCTCAGAAAGGGAAAACGATGCTCTCTGATGGTAAGCATTTTAACCCCGCCGGTAATATCTTGAGCTCTGTCTATCAGTGCGGCAACAGGAGGCATGTATCGATATTCCATGGCGACCCAGACCAGAGGAGCATATGTTTTTGCAAACTCCAGTATCGCAGTTTGATCTTCAACCGCCGTAAAAAGGGGCTTTTCAACCAATAGCGGCAGAGGCCGTGATGCTGCAATCTGCTGCATATGCGCCACGTGACAGTGATTTGGGCTGGCAATTACCAAACAATCCAGATTTGGCACAGCCAAAAGATCTCCAATTGATTTTGCCATAATTGCATTAGGAGCAACTCTGAACGCAGAAGCCGCCATCCCACGATCAGGCTCATAGACCGCGGCAATATTTGTTCCTTTCAAATGTGCAATGTTACTTAGGTGTTCATGCCCCATCATCCCGCAGCCAATAATTCCATAATTCGTCATGGTGCATTCACCTTTATGTCAATCGTTGCACGTATCGCGCTTGGGACGTATCGAACCAAGTTCTAGAATATTCCACAGGCTCTTTCGTATCTGTCCAGCTGAATCGCTCAATAAATCCAGTAATTGAGCCGCGATCCAGCGGGAATTTGTCTGGTGCCCATGATGGAACCTCCCCGATCGTCACATAATCTTCAGCACGGGAAACCCAAATATTGAGCCGCGTCTGGTAATATTGATACAGCGAATCAGACAGTGCAGAGCGTTCAACAACACCCGCCGCCTTATCAAGCCAGATTTCTTCAACCGCTATGATTGTATCATTCAAATAACGCAATCGTCGGGTTCGTGATCCCATCTCAGAATATCCAAATTTTGGAAGATCCGTTGGTTTCCTTTCCAAAGAAACGCTCAAAACGTCTGCTCGAGGTAAACCGCCACCTTGCAACAGTTCGAGACGGAACATCGCATAGACACTGCCTGCAACATTGTTCTGTTTAATGTAGTTTCCAGAACCTTGAACAGGCTCTAATAGGCCAAGATTTTCCAACCTCTTTAGCGCCTTCCTCAACGTTCCCACCGCGACATCCAAGTCTTTTGCCATCTGGCGTTCGGGCGCCAACCTTTGCCCTGCAATCAAACGGCCCGCAGCAATTTCACGGCCCAAATATTCACTAATCTGAATAAATCTTGGAAGTGCATTAGGTTTTTTGGAGAGGCCGACTAGGGTCAAAGTTATTCCAATTCCTCGATCTTACTCACGATATTGTTACACTATTGATCTATACTAATTACAATGCTACCGTTTGACAACTTTGATTTTCACAAGGGTCGAAATGAGCATTGTGCCTATCACCTCCAGTGATCTGGAAACATCCGAAGTATCTTGGTTTTCAGCGCTTTGTTCAGATGATTATCAATTTTTGGGCGTGCCGGACGGCGATCTGCGCTCTAGCTGGGCGCATTGTTCCCAAATTGTAAAAACGGCTGAGGAGCAAGGATTTCGCAATATTCTATGCCCCTCTTCATATCAAGTTGGTCAAGACACTCTTGCCTTTGTTGCAGGTTGCGCACCAATCACAGACAAAATCAATCTTTTGGCGGCCGTACGATGTGGAGAAATGCAACCTATTATGTTGGCGCGCACCCTAGCAACGCTTGATCATATGCTTGAGGGCCGCTTGACCATTAACATTATAAGTTCAGATTTCCCCGGCCAAAAGGAACCAAGCCGCCATCGCTACCAACGGTCACGTGAAGTTGTTGAAATTCTCAAACAAGCGTGGACGCAGGATGAAATAAATTATTCGGGTGAAGTTTATAATTTCAAAATGCTCAGCACAGATCCGACAAAACCGTACCAAACCGGTGGGCCGCTTCTGTATTTCGGAGGGTATTCGCCAGATGCCCAAGAGCTTTGCGCTCAACATTGTGACGTCTACTTGATGTGGCCTGAAAAAATTGAAGAGCTTGAAGGCAGAATGAGGAAGATCAATTCCGTTGCTGAAAGATACGATCGAACTCTCGATTATGGGCTGCGCGTTCATATGATCGCACGTGAAACAGAGGCAGAGGCACGCGAATATGCAGATTATATTGCTTCAAAACTGGATGATGAATATGGTCGGATGATCCGCGAACGTGCACTTGATTCGTCCTCTCTCGGCGTGTCACATCAAGCAAAAAATCGCGAATTGGCAGATAAATTTGGCTATATAGAGCCGCATTTATGGACAGGTATAGGGCGAGCGCGGTCAGGGTGCGGAGCAGCACTCGTAGGCTCAGCCGATCAAATCCTTAGCAAAATTGAAGCTTATCGAAAAATGGGCATGCGTGCGTTCATTTTTTCCGGCTATCCACACATAGAAGAGGCAGAATATTTTGGTAAACTGGTCATGCCAGAGTTGCAAACATGTTCATTACCTCACCAATATGGGCGCGTACCCAATGAAACACCAAAAACCCCCTTAGGCGTAGGAGAACGCAAATAATGGAACGCGTAGCGTTAACAGGTAAATTAGAGTTCAGTCGTTTAATTTATGGGATGTGGCGTTTGGCTGAGGACCACGACACCTCAGTAAAACACGTGGAGGCCAAAATTCAAAGCTGTCTGGATCAAGGAATCACCACATTTGATCAAGCAGATATTTACGGCGGCTATTCAGCAGAGGCTTTAATGGGCGCGGCATTAAAGGCGAATCCATCTTTGGTAAAACAGATGGAAATCATCACAAAATGCGATATTTTAGTGGATGCGGGTCGGCATAGTGGAACCCGGGTCAAACATTATAACACATCACGCGATCACATTCATGCAAGCGTGGATGCATCCCTTAAGGAAATGGGGATAGACCATATTGACCTTTTACTGATCCATCGCCCCGATCCGTTTATGGACCATCATGTCACTGGTGCCGCACTTGACGCATTGGTTTCCTCTGGCAAAGTCGGATCTATTGGAGGGTCCAATTTTCGACCATGGGACTGGGAACTTTTGCAATCTGCCATGAAGAACCAACTGGTAACAAATCAGATTGAAATCAGTCTCAAAAAAATCGCGCCCTTCACAAACGGCGATCTAGCTTTTCATCAGCGTCACGGTCATCGCCTTATGGCTTGGTCGCCCCTTGGTGGTGGTGATTTGATGGGTGGGAATTCCGGCGTCGCAAGGGTAATAGACCGGCTCGCCACTGAAAACGATGTGGATCGTGCTGCGGTGGCTGTGGCCTTTTTGCTAATGCATCCTGCCGGTATTTTGCCGGTCCTTGGCACCAACACGCTCTCACGCATTTCAACAATTTCTGATGCAATGACGTTAAAACTAGATCGGCAAGATTGGTTTGAGCTTTACGAGGCAGCGTTGGGTCAGGAAGTGGCATAGATGGCCGATGTTGGTGGAATATGGTGACTGAATTCAAGCCATATGAGAGCGATATACGCATCTAATACGGTGCATGAAGCCAATTTGTTCGAGGTGTGACCCTAGTGACAGTGGCTTATGACAAAGGTCCGGCTGGCATTACAGAAAATAGCTTTTCTTCCCTATCATTAGACCCTCTACTTGTTCTTCGGTAACCATATAAAGGTTCACGCCGCTTTCCTTTTTTCGAAATTGCACAGTATTTTGCAACTCGCATTCTGTTATATGATCAAAAATATCTCTGGCACGATTTTGCAAAATCCTTTTTTATTTTTGATAATACAGACATATTTGTTAACACTGAGAATGTTTCATCAATTGAAAACTGCCTCGCGCGGTCCGAATGTAAAAACCTCGCCACTTACCGTGGAGGCGATAATGTCATCGCCGTTGCTGAAGTAAAGAACGTGCAGATGCTGGAGGGTAACTTTCTTTCATTTTTTTTCTGATAAGTTCAGAGAGCTAAGCACAGGAACCCGCTTATTATTCCTTCAAAGCAGATTGAGCGCTTTAATCATCTGATTGGATGCCGAGGGCATGTTACTTAGTCCGGATAATAGTTTTAAGGGATTAAAAAGAATTGACCCAGTATGAGACTAGACATTTACTTTATCATAAGACTTACTATCGGTTCATAGTATCTAAGTTTCGTCTGATGGGAGGAATAGAATGAAACTCAACATTAAAACCTTAAGCGCAGCAGCGGCTTTGACGTTGGGCATTGGCAATGTTGCCCATGCTAATGTCTGCGACACACCCTCAAAACTTGGCGATATGGGAAGTTTCCCTGATCAAGTTATAACCGTTCAGGGCTCACTTTTGGGCACAGACCAAGAAATGTTCCTGAACACAGTAAGCTGCTTTGAAAATGCAACGGGCGCAAAAATTCAATATTCAGGTTCGCGCGATTTTGCAGCCTTGGTCGTTGCTGACATGCGTTCAAATAACCCGCCTAACATTGCTATCTTCCCTCAGCCTGGCCTGGCCGCTGATATGGCAGCAGAAGGCCACTTAGTACCTATTGGTAACGATGCAGCCACGTGGATGAAAGACAATTACGGTGCAGGTTCATCTTGGGTAGATCTTGGCACTTATGCAGATCCTGATGGCAATGATCAATTCTATGGCTTTGCCTTCAAAATGGATTTAAAATCTTTGGTTTGGTATTCGCCGGAGCAATTTGAAGACAATGGATATGAAATTCCGTCCACTATGGAAGAACTAATCGCTTTGTCAGATCAAATGGTAGCTGATGGTAATACACCTTGGTGTATTGGCGTTGAGTCTGGAAATGCTACAGGTTGGACTGCAACCGACTGGATGGAAGACATCATGCTACGCACCACTTCGGCTGCAAACTACGATCGTTGGGTGTCAAACGATTTAGCTTTCAATAGCCCGGAAGTAATAAAAGCCATGGAGCTTTATGGCCAATTTTCTCGAAATGATGATTATGTTGCGGGAGGTGCAGCTTCTGTAGCGACTACTTCGTTTGGTGATGCGCCAAAAGGTTTATTCACATCACCCCCGAGTTGCATGATGCACCGTCAAGCTTCATTCATTACCGGATTTTTTCCGGATAAAGGTGAGGAGGTTGCACGCGGTGAAGCAGATGCATTTTATTTCCCACCCTTTGCATCTGGGAACTTGGGAAATCCAGTTCTTGGTGCTGGAACATTGTACACCATGGCGAAGGACTCGCCTGCTACACGTGCCTTCTTTAAATATTTACAAGAAGCCTCGGCACATGAGGCATGGATGCAGCAGGGTGTATTCCTAACTGCTCATAAAGGAGCAGAGCTGAGTGCCTATGCGACACCACTTCTTAGAAAGCAAGGTGAGATCCTCGCAAATGCAACGACTTTCCGCTTTGATGCATCAGACTTAATGCCTGGAGCTATCGGCGCTGGCGCTTTCTGGAGTGAGATGACAGCGTTTGCAAACGGCCAAGACGCAAAGACCACTGCTGACAACATTCAAGCAGCTTGGGACGCTATAAAATAATATTTAAATACAATTATGATAAGAGCACGGGTAAACCCCTGTGCTCTTATTAAATAAGTTTGAGGCAAAATTCTAAATGCGTTCTATTCAATCTATAATTTTCAGTAATAGTTTGGCCATCGTTCTAACGATCGTTTGTGTGTTACCACTTACCGCTGTCTTTGTATTTTCGTTAACGGCACCGATTGATGACGCTTTTGCAAATTTTGGCCTTTGGCTTCAACGTAAGTATGAATGGTCTGTAGCACCTTTTGTAACAGAACTGAGGTTTGCGAAGGTTGGCTTTGCTCTACGTTCAGTTATGATAGCTTTATTTATCTCATTCTTGTATTACTGGATCACAAACTGGCTCAACTTTGGGTTGGCAAATTTCAGATCCAGCAAGTTTATTGGAAGAAGATCCATTATCGCTGAAACAATTCAGCCTTGGATATTCGTAGGACCTGCACTTGTTTTGCTACTTCTGTTTTTGTTTATCCCAGCTCTTGTGACTTTAAAAATATCTTTCACAAAACCCGATGGGACAGCATCAGTTAGCAACTACGCGTTTCTTTGGGATCCTGCCGCTTTGGGGTATCTTCAATTTAGACTTGCCATGAGAAACAGTTTAATGTGGCTGATTTTAGTACCTTCTCTGTGCATAATTTTTGGATTATTGATTGCGGTTTTGGCAGACTCAGTGCGATGGGGTATAGTTGCAAAGACTTTTATATTTGTTCCATTAGCTATTTCTTTTGTTGGAGCGGCCGTAATCTGGCGGAATATTTTTGCAGGCGGCGGTATTGAACCTCAAGAAGCGGTAAATGGTGTTACACCTTCCTATCAAATAGGCCTTTTAAAAGCACTTCTGGGACATACGCCTAAGTATAATGAGCCCCTATATAATCTCAAGTTTTGGGGCAACTTCTACCTTATGTGGATTATGGTTTGGATAAAAACCGGTTTCGCAATGGTTATTTTTTCTGCTGCATTAAGAGGTGTGCCGCAAGAAACAGTAGAGGCCGCCATTATCGATGGAGCGAACCCTAGACAACTTTTCTTTAGAGTAAAATTACCTCAAATTTTCTCAGCCGTGGTTGTTGTATGGACCTACCTAGTAACAGATGTACTGAAGGTTTTTGATATACCCTACGCATTGTCTGCTAACGATGATGACAAGCTTCTGCTTGCAACTATGATGGAGGCTGCAATGAACACATGGTCTATTGGTGGTAACAATGTTGATAATTTATTTGCCGCTATAGCCGTTATGCTGATGATAACAGTTATACCTCATATGATTTTTCTTGGTTGGCGTATTCGACGCGAACAAAAGCAGCTAGGACACTAAGGACGTGACTGCTCATGTATAATCGATCGTTTGCTCATATAACCCTCGCCATAATTCTAGTAATATGGATAGTGCCTTTTGTAGCCCTAATCACAACTTCATTCAGATCAGAAATTGCCTCTAAGACCTCAGGCTTTTGGACAGCATTCACACCAACGGAACTTGGGCATCGTTTCAGCACACATGATAAAGGTGAGCAGGCCAAAATAGTCAAAATGTCAGGTAATATTTTCCAACGGATAAACAAAGATGAAGAATGGTTTCAAATATCGGGAGAAATTAGCTCGATCATGTTTAAAGGTCGGGTGGCAGACCCCAGCAAACCAGGCAAAACTAAGCTTATTCGAAAACTTGTGCCTGCCGGCGAAGTTATGGACGTCCGAGGAGGCAAATTTGTTTTCCAAGCTAACGGTGATTTCGTTTGGTCTTTTCCAGAGGAAATTGCGCCAAGACCAAAGAATCTTGATGTTTTTATTAATCAAGACCCAGTATTTGGCGCCGAGGCATATTTTGAGGTTTTATTAGATAACAAAGACGTGCCCAACGCTCTCATCTCTTCCTTTATAGTAGTTGTTCCGGCAACTATCATACCCATTACAGTCGCTGCTTTTGCTGCTTATGCCTTTTCATGGATGCAGTTTCCAGGCAGGGATTGGTTATTTATAGTTGTGGTCTCGTTGATGGTCGTCCCAACCCAATTGGCGTTTTTACCAATCCTTCAAGGCTTTAATGGAATTGCAACTTGGGCAACGGCTTTGAAGCAGTGGACAACAGATTGTGAATTGACAAATTCATGTAAATTCCCCACGAAATCATTTGCAGGTTTGTGGCTCACGCATACAGGCTTTGGCCTTCCTCTAGCTATATTTCTTTTACGAAATTATATCGTGGGATTGCCTAGGGAATTGCTCGAAAGCGCCAAAATTGACGGGGCTAATCATATGCAAATTTTCGTAAAAGTAGTCGTTCCGCTTTCTGTGCCAGCGCTTGCTTCTTTTAGTATATTTCAGTTTCTTTGGATCTGGAATGATTTGTTGGTAGCCATGTTCATTGGCCCTAGCGAAACGGACAATATAGTTTTCCCTATTTTATTGGAAAGACAGCTGGGAACTTTTGGAGACCAACTTCATCTCCTCAACGCTTCAGCTGTAATCTCCATGGTAGTCCCAGTTATAGTTTTTCTCGCTATGCAAAAATATTTTATCAGGGGCTTGCTCGCCGGATCCGTCAAGGGAGTTTAGCAAATGTCTTCTTTGAAATGGTGGGAAAATGCTGTCATCTATCAAATTTATCCCAGATCATTCCAAGACTCAAACTCTGATGGTATTGGTGATCTAAATGGTATCACATCCAGGCTGGACTATATTGCAAATTTGGGGGTGGATGCCATTTGGATAAGCCCATTTTTCATGTCTCCCCAATATGACTTTGGGTATGATGTATCTAATTATTGTGATGTAAATCCTGAGTATGGAAGTTTGAGTGATTTCGATCGTTTAATTGAAGAAACTCACAATCTTAATTTACGCCTTTTGATAGATATTGTGCCAGCTCATTGCTCTTTCCTACATCCGTGGTTTGAAGAAAGTCGTAAATCGAAAGATAACCCAAAATCTAATTGGTTCCACTGGGTCGATCCAAAACCTGATGGCTGTCCACCAAATAATTGGCTATCTTTTTTTGGTGGACCTGCCTGGTCATGGGAGCCCAGGCGACAACAATACTATTTACACAACTTTTTGCCACAGCAACCCAATTTGAACTATGCAAATCACGAAGTACAAGACGCATTGAATAAAGTTGCTAGATTTTGGTTCGACAGGGGTGTTGATGGTTTTAGACTGGATGCTGTGCATACGATTAATGGAGACTGCGAACCTTATAAGGATAATTTGCCTAACCCAAACTTTAACCTCGGAAACCTGCCGCAAGACAGACAACCTTTTTTTAGGCAACTTCACGATATTGCTCAACTTAATCAACCTGTAATCCAGGAATTCACCAAAACGTTCAGAAAAATTGCCAACAAATATGATGGTGATCGCTTTCTTATGGGAGAGGTTGATGGCGATAATGGTAATGCCACGAATATTAGCAAAATATTTTCCGAACCGGGCAGGCTTCATGCTACTTACAACTTTGACCTTTTAAAGTGGACAGGCCTAAACGTCTCTGAACTCAAAAATGCGATTTCAAATGCAAGAGAGGCTTTCAATGGTACAGGAAGACTCTGCTTTGCTTTCTCAAACCATGACGTCCCCCGCTCAGCTACTCGACAGTTAAGCCCACTCGAATTAACTTCAGAAAAGCAAGATAATTTGCAATTATTGCTTCTTCAGCTCCAAACATCACTGATTGGCTCCTCCTGCGTGTATCAGGGTGAGGAATTAGGACTTCCAGACGTTTCAGATATTCAATTTGACAAAATGAAAGACCCGTGGGGATTAAATTTTTATCCCGAATTTCGGGGCAGAGATACATGCCGAACCCCCATGGTTTGGGAAAAAAGCAAGCCAATGGGAGGCTTCACAGCAGCAAATGAGTCCTGGCTGCCAATAGCGACATCTCATCTGGAAAAAGCTGGTTTAGACATGGCAAGATGTGAAAATTCAGTTTATCAAAAATTCTCTAACTTCCTAAAATGGCGCAAGAAGCAGCCTGCTATGGTGACAGCTAATATTATGTCACATGTATCCGGTGGTCCAAAAGAAATCATTTTTGATAGAATAAGCGAAACTCAAATATTAAGATGTAAATTTGATTTTGAATTGGTTAAATCCACCTTTAGTGAGGTAACTTATGGCGCAAGTTGAACTTAAGAATGTCAGCAAATCCTTTGGTCAAACGAAAGTCATAAAAGATGTTCAATTATCGATAGAAAAAGGCGAGTTTGTCGTCTTTGTAGGGCCTTCAGGTTGTGGAAAATCGACATTGCTTAGGCTCATCGCGGGATTAGAGAGCCTAAGTGACGGTGAGATTATAATAGCAGAGCGACCTGTTATGGATTTACCACCTTCAGAAAGAGGTATTGCTATGGTTTTTCAATCATACGCCCTATACCCGCACATGTCTGTTTTTCAGAACATGGCCTTTTCGTTAAGCCTACAAAAATTTTCTAAAACTGAAATCAGAGAACGTGTTGAAGCGGCTGCTAAAATTCTTCAAATGGAACGTCTTCTTGATCGTAGACCAGCGGAATTATCTGGTGGACAACGCCAAAGAGTTGCCATTGGGCGGGCTATCGTTAGAAATCCTAAGGTGTTTTTATTTGACGAACCGTTGTCAAATTTAGATGCAGCCTTACGCCATGGTACGAGGGTCGAAATTGCACGGCTACATTCGCAGCTTGAAGCAACAACCATATACGTAACCCATGACCAAGTTGAAGCGATGACCTTGGCTGACAAGATTGTCGTTCTGCGGGATGGTGAGGTTATGCAAATTGGAAAGCCAATGGACCTTTTTAATAATCCAGAAAATGAATTTGTGGCCAATTTTTTAGGCTCCCCAACGATGAACTTTATTAATGGTGTTCTTGGAAATGTTAAAAAGGATGTTAATCTTGCAGAGTTCTTGGGCGAAGGAATAGAATTGAGCGATGTACGCTTGGTGTCGACGGAGAAGACACGCGGCACAACCGTGCGTCTGGGTATTCGTCCACAGCATTTGAATTTGGACCCTAAAGGGGCACTCAAGGGCAAAGTTACATTGGTAGAGCAGCTCGGAACAGAAACGATAATTGAGCTTATGTCTCCAGAAAATGTTTTGTTCCGATATGCCACCTCTGAACAAATAAATCTAATTGTTGGACAGGATGCCAACTTTAGTTTTGATGTAAGAAAGGCGCATATTTTTTGAAAAATCGTAGCAGGTATGACGTGGATCTTCTTTTTGGTATCGCGTAATTGACTTTAAAAAGTGATTCTTTGTAATTTTGATTCGCTCGCACCAAGACTTATGATGGGTTTGCCGCTCCGTTTGATTGAAAATACCGGTGTGTTATTTTCTAAAGTGGGTTTTCGTTTCTGTTCCACTGGTCAGTCTTGCTTTTCCAATACAAACCTTTAGGCATGTAATCAAATGACAAAAGAACGCCCCAATATCCTTTTTATTATGGCTGACGACCATGCATCAAAAGCGATAAGCTGTTATGGCTCTGGTATAAACAACACACCCAACCTTGATCGTATTGCAACCGGTGGGGTGCGATTGAATCATTGCTATGTCACAAATTCAATTTGCACTCCTAGCCGCGCGGCGATTTTAACTGGTACTTATAATCACGTGAACAATGTAACTACACTTGAAACGCCGATTGATAACCGCGGGCCAAACGTGGCCAAGCATCTGCGCACCGGGGGTTACCAAACAGCACTTATTGGCAAGTGGCATCTTGGTGAAGGCAAAGCCCATGAACCAACGGGTTTTGATTTCTGGTCAGTTCTTCCTGGTCAGGGCGAGTATTTTGACCCCTACATGATTGAAATGGGTAAAGAGATTGAAGCACTAGGGTATGCCACGGACGTTATCACGGATAAAAGTCTCGAGTGGCTGAACCGATGTGATCTTGAAAAACCGTTCTTCTTGATGTGCCATCACAAGGCTCCTCATCGTGAATGGGAACCACATCCAAAAAATCGGCATTTATATCAAGATGATATTTCTTTGCCTGATACGTTTGATGATGATTACAAAAACCGCGCTAAAGCGGCGTCCGCGGCACGTATGCGTATTAAAGAAGATATGAAATACGTCGATCTGGGCTTGGTACAACCTGAAGGCGGCGCTGAAATAGGAGAGCGTACAAGGCCAGGAGCAACGGATAGGCGCATTCCAAACCCTGAAGATGTAAGAAGCCTTCGCCTCATAGACCGTGATACTGGCGAGATTTTCACCTTTAATACACGAAACGAATTAAGTTTTTTTAAGTATCAGCGTTATCTGAAACGGTACCTACGTACAATCCATTCAATTGATGAAGGCGTTGGACGACTTTTAGATTGGCTAGATGAAACGGGGCAGTGTGACAATACAATTGTCATCTACACGTCAGATCAAGGATTCTTTTTGGGCGAGCATGGATGGTTTGATAAGCGGTTCATGTATGAGGAGTCCTTTCAGATGCCGTTTCTTATGCGGTATCCTAAAAATATTACCGCAGGAACCATCTGTGACGATATGCTTTGTAATGTTGATTTTGCTCCAACCCTTCTTGATTACGCTGAATTGCCTATTCCCACTTATATGCAAGGTCTATCGGCACGAAATGTCCTAGAAGGCAAAACGCCCAAAAATTGGCCACAGATCGCTTATCACCGATATTGGATGCATCGTGATCCTGATCACAATGCATATTCTCATTACGGGATTCGTGATCAGCGCTACAAGCTGATTTACTGGTACAATGATGGGTTTGATCTGCCTGGTACCAACACTGGTGGACAAGATAAAGAATGGGAACTGTTTGATTGCGAAAAAGACCCTCTTGAACTTTTTAATGTCTTTGATGATCCTGCCTATCTCAGAATAAAGGAAGAGATGTTGCGTAAACTTACAGCAAAAATGGCAGAGATCGGTGATGAACCAGTACATTAACTCGACAGAATATGAATTGGGCGTCTAACACTAAACTATTATTTGTATGAAAGTGACTTACGCAACACGGCCCCGAGATACTATTCTAAGACGGGTGTTTGAAGCTAGTGTATTAAATTGACGTTAATTCGCGCAACATTTTGTTTTCATTTTCTTATGATTTCTCGTGGTTCGTGCGCTGTCTCCTCTGGTGACCTGCCAGAAAATACTTCTATACTGACCATAAAAGTATGAGCAAATGCTACCTGTCCAAGCTTTGACGTTCCCTTGTCTCGAGCCAAAAGGCTCGGATAACCGCGCCTAAACAGCCACCACGGTCATAATAGATCCGCACAAGGGCCTCTCGTTTAAAACTAGGGTAGCAGCGCCCAAAGGATGGATGTGCAATGCCTCGCGGTCATTCACTTTTGAGGCACGGCTTACACTACTATAGCCGATCTGCGAATGCAGTTTTGTCGACTGCTGATTAAATATCAAATGAAATAGATGGGATTGGTCATCACCGCCAAGCCATTAGTAGGGTTCGCGCAAAACTATGTGTACAGGACAGTCATGATACCCAAAATCTGAGATTGTTTTGGAAAAAATTTCAGTATTTCCACTGGGCGTTACTAAAGCGTCCTTTATAGGATCGTGTCGATACTCTTTGAACATAGCTGTTGGCTCAATCAGATCATCTATCTTTTAACAACCCTTCTCCAAAAGTCGCTCATACTGAGGTAAATCGTGACAGATGTTTGCAACAGTCTGTCGCGTTTCTAAATAGATTGAACGTAACCATTCGGCATCACGGCGCCTACCTGTAAAAGCATCCAAAATACCAAGCTCACCCGCTATACCTTAAAATATCTCGTAATCGTTTCTGCTCTGAGCATAGGGCTCCGTAATTTGCGACATCAAAACAATATATGGATCCAACGATGCCATAGCGATCTCTTGACGTTCCAACGGTATTGTACAAGTTAAGACGATATCGCCTCGTTTGGCTAGCGAATTCCAACTCCATTCATGGATAGCCACTGTATCTGGTTTTCACCAGGCGCCACCAAATGACCTAGATCTTTATGATGATGAAACGGATTTCCACCCGCCCAATACATGATTTTAATCTCTGGATAGGGCAGCGTCTGTACATCAAAGTCGACGGTCTCTCCCAGACGGCTTAAAAAGATCAGTGATCCGTGTGACGGGGATAAAATCATTGATAGGATTTTACCCTTTTGAAAAAACAGAATATGGCAAACCGTTGAAGTCACTACCGATGTAATTCATTGCACTATAGCCAAAACCATCGCAATTATTTTATCTTAAAACCTAAGGCTTCGCTTCTTTTTTCACTTATTGTCTTAGTAATTCGGTCAACAATCATCGCGATTATCGCCATAGATATCCCGGCAACAAAACCCTTACCCATATTACCATCAGTTAAACCGATAAATACGATCTGCTCCAAACCGTTTGTGCCTATCAATGCCGCAATAACTAACATTGCGATCCCGTACATAATTGTTTGATTTAACCCCAGCATAATAATAGGCATTGCAAGTGGTACTTTTACGAGAAAAACTATCTGCATTGTTGTCGCGCCCATCATTTTTGAAGCTTCAATGACTTCACTAGGCAAATTTCTAATGCCATGTTCGGCATAACGAATAGAAGGTACTATTGCATAAATGATAATTGCCAAAAGTGCCGTAAAATCACCAATCTTAAATAGCATAACGAACGGAATTAAGATTACAAATAAAGGAATAGTCTGCAAGGTATCATTTATCGGCCTAAGTATAACTGAGACAATGGTATTATGTGCTGCCCAAACACCTAGAGATGTGCCTATGATGAAACAAAATACCACAGCAATCCCACAGATATAAACTGAAATCATAGCTTCTGGCCACATACCAACAACAACAATAAAAGTCAGACCGAAAAATGTGCCTAGTGCTAACTTATATCCGCCTATCTGCCATGAAAAAAAACTATAAATAATAAGAAGTGCCGGCCATGGCATCTCCGTTAAGCCAACGTACATAAAAATCATCAATAAAAGTGTGAAAACAAAAAATTCACTTTTTTTATTTTTCAAAAACAAAAGTGAGGTTATTAAAAAGCAAGCGAAATATAATATCTTGTGAATTGTCTCAAGTTGGAAGCCCCAAGTAAAAGGGCTCACGGCTTGTTGGAAGCCGATCTTGGTTGGTAACATGATAAAGAATAACGTAAAGTTTTTTATTAGCTTAATTTCCGACCGAAAGGATTCCACGAAAGCATCAAATAAATCGTTTATATGAACTGCCAACCAAGCACTTAAATTATATGGCCAATCATCTAAGAGCGCAAAAAACCTCGAAAGTATAAATAATATCACACACCCAAGGACTGCAAAATTTAAATAATTAATCTTCGTATTTTTTTGAAGCCCACGGCCCCTTTTTGCTTGATCGGACTTAATAGCAAAACCTGACGTTATTCTGTCTATAATTATAGCCATTAAAGCAATAACCAACCCTACAACCAAGCTTTGTCCGACCTCAGCTTTTCTTATGTAATATAAGACCTCCCAACCAATATCCGCTGTACCCCCAATAATTGCTGCGATAATGACCATGCTGAAGGCTGCCATAGTTGATTGATTAACTCCTAAGAGTATTTGTTTTTTACAGGAGGGCAGCATTGCTTGCCAAAAAAGTTGTTTGGCATCCGCTCCAGACATTATTGCGGACTCAATAATATTTTCTGGGACCCTTCTTAGACCTAATATCGTATTTCGCACCATCGGAGGAAACGAATACAGGATACTTGCAATTAAACCGACTACCGTTCCAAAGCCGAATAAAAGCAGAATTGGCAGAAGATAGGCGAAGGTGGGAACTGTTTGGAATATATCAAGTATTGGCATTATTATTTTTTCTGCGCGTTTTGAGAAATATCCCCAAACACCCAGTCCAAAGCCAATTAGTACTGCCATTGGAACAGATATGATCACTAACGAAAGAGTATTCATGCTTTCTTCCCAGTACCCTATAAGCACCATGTAAAAGGTAGCGCATAAGGTAAACAACGCCAATCTGAGGCCCACGGATAAATAGGCTACGATGGTCACTAAAAAAATGACGACAACCCAAGGCAAGCTGTGTAAAAACCATTGTGCAGCGTTTATTGGCCAACTCAAAAACCAAGATACATTCAAGAAGAGCCATCCAAATTTATAAATGAATTTATCCATCAAAAAATTTATCCAGTCAGAAAAAGGGATAATAAGCTCTTTTGGATATTGAGTTAACCAATCCAATTCTTCCTTAAAAATTAAAAATGTTATTGTTATGAGAATTATCCCTATCCAAATTAAAGTTTTCTTTTCAAGAATTGCAGATCTCATAAGATTTTCTTTTCTGTTTAAGTTTCCGCTGTTGCTAAAGCAGCAACGAAACTCTGGGCCGTAGCCATCCCAATCTTTTTTCCACCACTGTCAATGACTGCTACACCAAGTGATTTTTTTGAAAGTAAATGGAGCATCTTTGCCACAGGCATATCAAACGGTACTTGTTCAGCTGTTTCTGAGATTTTCTTGCTCTCGTCTATAATATCAGTAGCCTGTAAAACACTTTCCCATGGTACGTCTTTGGTGAACTCTCTGACGAAATGATCTTTTGGACTTAAGATCAGATCTACCGGCTCACCAATTTGGACGATTTGACCATCTCGCATTATTGCCATTCTGTCAGCAATTTTTAATGCTTCTTGAAAGTCGTGAGTTATAAAAACTACCGACTTTTTTTGAATTGATTGTATACGCAAAAATTCATCTTGCATTTGCTTCCTGATTAAAGGATCCAAGGCTGAGAACGGCTCATCCAAAAACCAGACGTCGGGTTCTACGGCAAGTGATCGTGCTATTCCAACTCTTTGTTGCTGGCCACCTGATAATTCCGTGATGAAATTATTTTCTCTGCCAGTTAAGCCTACTAATTCGATTACTCTCTCAGCTTTTTTAATTCGTTCTTTTTCTTTCAAGCCTTGCAATTTTAAGGGAAATGCAATGTTCTCAATAACATTTAGGTGTGGTAACAACCCAAAATTTTGAAAAACCATCCCCATTTTATGCCTTCTTATATCAATTAATTCCTTATCACTTTTTTCAAGGAGGTTTTCGTCATCCAAAAAAATTTCACCTGCAGTAGGTTTAACTAGACGCGACAGACAGCGAACAATAGTTGATTTACCAGAACCAGATAATCCCATTATTACAAAAATTTCACCAATATGAACGTCGAAGCTCACATTTGCATTCGCCACTATATGACCATTATCCGAAATATCTTTACTTAAGACTGATGTCTCTCCGTCTAAGTGAGAGCCTTTTGAAAAAAATTGACATGGGTTATCACCATAAACTTTCCATACGTTCCTGCAGGACAACTTTACCTTTTTTGATATTTGTTGATCACTCTTCATTTAACTACCTAAAAAAATTGAGAGGGACACTTAGGTCCCTCAAAAAAATTTAATGATGGCAGACGAAGCTTAATTCATCCAGTTTTGCCAAATACTTTTATTTTCTGCGATCCATTCCGCAGCCACCACTTCTACTTTTCTACCTTTTTCATCCACTTCTAAGATGGCAGCGTTTTCATCCGCATTTGTTAGCTGCATGGCTTTAAACATTTTATAGGCAGCTGGCCATTTCTCTTCAAAGCCTTTTGACACCACTTTTTGGACTTTAGCTTGTTCAAAACCACAGGCGGTTTCTTTTTGTTGAGATTCTTCGACACATCTTTCATCAGTTGGATTCCATTCTACCCAATTAAAGTCATATGACGCGAATATCCAATGAGGTTGCCAAAACATCATAATTACTGGTTCCTCAGCAGACAACGCTGACTTTAATTCCGCTACCATAGCCCCTTCACTTCCACCTGGGATCGGCTCAAAAGGCATCTCTATGCTAGCGACCATATCCCTTGAACGCGTCCCCCAGCTCGCAGGATATGTTATCAATCTTCCCTTCGGAAAAGTTTCGGCAGAACCAAAAGCT
The DNA here is from genome assembly GCA_913051655.1 of uncultured Alphaproteobacteria bacterium. Lineage (GTDB taxonomy): Bacteria > Pseudomonadota > Alphaproteobacteria > Rhodobacterales > Rhodobacteraceae > LFER01. The sequence goes on along the minus strand of CAJXHI010000007.1, from coordinate 46,823 downwards.
TGAGCACATTCATATAGAGCTTTATAATTTGGTAATCCTGGGCATCTCTCTTCCATGTAAGGCGGATAAATCCAACCCTCTTTTGGGGATAGCCCCAATTCTCCAACGACCACGATGTCACCTTTGTCGACCAGACCATCATAAAGATCGCCGACATTATTTGTCCAAACTTCGGTTGATAAGTTAATATTTCCAGAAGCAAGGGCAGGGTGCTGCGTGATAGCATCAGAAACAACTATTTCAACACCATAACCCATTTGCTTTAAAAGGCCTGCCGCTACATGTGTCGAGAAGTGCTGACCCGTCCAATCTTGAATGGTTACCTTAATCGGATCGCTACTTTCGGGAACATTTCCCGCAAAAAGAGCTTGACAGGACACCATAACCGCCGCTGCGGTAATGCTTAAAAGCTTAGACATTTTTTTCTCCAAATTACAGAACTTTTGAAATTTAAATTCACAGTCCTCTTTATTATTTTCTCTAAAAGTTTACTCATAGTAAAAATTTTGTGTCAACGTTTATATTTAATGCAAAGGAAGGCAAGGCAATGCAAGCCGATTATGTCATCATTGGTGCCGGTTCAGCCGGATGTGTGGTTGCAAATAAACTGATCGTTGATGGGAAGAATTCCGTCGTATTACTTGAGGCTGGGCCGGATAACAAAGCACTCAGCCTTAAAATGCCAGCTGCAGTTCTGTCAAATTTGAAAAGCACGAAACATAATTGGGCGTTTCAAGGCGAACCAGAGCCATATTTGAATGGCCGCAGTCTTCAACATGATCGTGGCAAAACCCTCGGCGGGTCATCTTCCATCAACGGTATGCTATTTATTCGTGGTCATGCAATGGATTTTGACGGCTGGCGTCAGGCAGGGTGTGAGGGTTGGGGATATGAAGACGTTTTACCATATTTTAAACGCATGGAAAATTATGATGCGGGCGGGGATGCATTTCGCGGATCGGGTGGACCGCTGAATGTGCAAAGAGCTTCGTTTGATAATCCTCTTTTAAAGGCATTCATCACGGCGGGAGGGGAAGCAGGTTACCCATTGAGCGACGACTTGTGCGGTTATCGACAAGAAGGCTTTGGCGTTTTGGATAGCACCGTTCACAAAGGCGAAAGATGGAGTGCGGCACGCGCTTATCTTGATCCTGTACGCAATAATGAAAACTTGCAGATTGTGACCAAAGCTCTTGTTCAGAAAATGCATTTCGAAGGAAAAACAGCGAAATCAGTATCTTTTTTGGACCAATTCGGCCAAAGTAAATCAGTTGCTGCCAATAAGGAAATCATTCTCTGTGCAGGAGCGGTTGGAACGCCTCATCTATTGATGCTGTCAGGCATAGGGCCTCGTAAGCACCTGGATCAACATGGAATAAATATAATCGCTGAGCTGTCTGGTGTTGGTCAAAACCTGAATGAACATCCAGATTTTGTTTTGAAATATAAGTGCAAAGAGCCCGTAACCCTTTGGCCCAAAACAAGGATCTGGAACAGGGCGTTGATCGGCATGGAATGGTTTTTTAAAAAAACTGGGGTTTGTGCCTCCAATCATTTTGAGGTCGTAGCATGCATCAGGTCCGATAAAGGTGTGGAATATCCCGATCTTCAACTCACTCTCTCGCCAATCGCAGTCGATGATCAAACATGGGCACCGCTTCAGGAACACGCCTTTCAAATCCACATTGGTTTGATGCGTGCGCAAAGCAGGGGCCGCATCGAATTACGGTCGAGCAACCCAGCAGATCCACCAAAAATATTCGTCAATTATTTGGACAATCCGCAGGATAGAGACACTTTTCTAAAAGGAATTGAGCTCGTGCGCGAACTTGTCAGGCAACCCTCTATGGCCCCGTTTACTGGAGACGAGATTTTTCCAGGGAACGGTGCTCAGGACGCCGATAGTCTAGATGCATGCTTACGTGACCATATTGCGACGCAGTGGCACCTTTCCTGTACCGCACGGATGGGAGCAGCAACGGACAAAGGGGCGGTAGTTGATAACGAGGGGCGAGTACATGGAATCTCTAAATTGCGCATTGTTGATGCATCGGTTATGCCAATGGTGACGAACGGAAACACTAATAGTCCAACGATTATGATCGCTGAAAAGATAAGTGATCAAATTTTGGGAATACCCACCTTGCCCCGCATAGAGGCGGAGGTCTGGAAAAATTCAAAATTTGAAGTAGAACAGAGATAGTGAATTTTACGACCTTTTAACAAGATCGATTAATTGTAATACATACTATACCCCCAAGTGTATGAATTACATGTTATGATTAATCTTGTCACATTGAACATCGGCTTATATTGCCCATGATCAAAGGAGTGCTGAGATGAGCCTGAACAGTTTCGGACATTTATTCCGTGTCACAACTTGGGGCGAAAGCCACGGGCCCGCGCTTGGGGCGACAATAGATGGCTGTCCTGTAGGGATAAGTGTTGACAAAGAAATGATCCAACTTTGGCTTAACAAACGCAAACCGGGACAAAGTAAATTCACAACCCAGCGCCGTGAAGCTGACGAAGTCGAAATTCTTTCAGGCGTTTTTGATGGCAAAACAACCGGAACACCGATACAGCTAATGATCCGTAATACCGACCAACGGTCAAAGGATTATAGCGACATCTCTGAAACCTTTCGTCCAGGGCATGCAGACATCACATATTGGCAGAAATACGGAATACGCGATTATCGCGGCGGTGGTCGGTCTTCTGCGCGAGAAACTGCTGCTCGTGTAGCTGCCAGCGGCATCGCCCGTGCAGCGCTGAAAACACTAGCACCAGCACTAAAGATTACGGGATATATGGTGCAAATGGGGAAACACCAGATTGATCGGGCGAATTTCGATTTGGCAGAAATTGAACAAAATCCTTTTTGGGTGCCAGATGCAAAAGCCGCCAAAGATTGGGCTGATTATCTAGACCATATTCGCAAATCACATGACTCTGTTGGCGCAGTGATCGAAATTGTTGCCAACGGGGTTCCTGTCGGACTTGGCGCACCGATTTATGGAAAACTCGACTCCGATCTGGCCGCTGCGATGATGTCGATAAATGCCGTGAAAGGTGTAGAAATTGGCGAAGGAATGGCCTCTGCCAGTCTTAAAGGGTCTGCCAACGCAGATGAAATCTTCATGGGCAATGATAATAAGCCTGTCTACTCCTCGAACCACGCTGGTGGCATTTTGGGGGGTATTTCGACAGGTCAAGATGTTGTGGTAAGATTTGCGGTAAAACCAACCTCTTCCATTCTTACACCCAGAAAATCCATCACAAAGTCGGGTAATGCGATTGAGGTCGTCACAAAGGGTCGACATGATCCCTGCGTCGGAATTCGCGCTGTTCCTGTAGGTGAGGCAATGATGGCTTGCGTTCTATTGGACCATCTCCTGCTGCATCGCGGACAAATAGGTGAGGGCAAAAGCGGGCAGATCGGCTAATCGTATCAACAGCCGTCGTCCATTGTCCGATCAATCTGCTTAGACAGCTGAACAGCCAAAATGCCGATTGTGATGACAAAAACGCCTGCGAAGTCAAACACGCTCATGGCTTCGCCAACAATCAAGGCAGCGAGAAGAACCCCAAAAAACGGGTTGAGAAAATGAAATGTTGCCGCCTTTACTGTTCCAATACGATTGACTAGCAGAAACCAAATGAGCGTCGCAGCGAGCCCAGGGATCAGCGTCGTGTAGGAAAAGGCAACCAAGAACATCCAACTCCAGTCCACAACAAGCTCTTCAGTTAACACACCCGCGATCCCAAGACAAATACCGCCCACAATCATCTGAAGTCCGACAACCATCATCAGGTTGCCACCAACACTAGCGCCGCGCACCACAAGTGTGGCAACCGCCAGAGCCGCAGCACCAATGATGCAAAGCAAAATTCCAAAACCATCGGCACCGCTAGTCATACGAAGACCCATGATCAGGCCAACACCAACAAAACCGAGGAGCAAACCAATCGCAGCCAAAACAGACAATTTTTCACGAAAGATAGCCCAACCTGCAAATGCGACCATCAATGGCATCGAAGATGCAATAATAGCGGCAAGAGATGCTTCGACTGTTTGCATCGCCACAAAGTTTAAACCAAGATAAAGACCATTCTGAAAAATACCAAAAATGATCGTAGATTTGCGTTGTCCTTTGGTTAGCCTAAAAGTTTGACCAAGAAATTTTGCTATGACAACGCCGATTACTCCAGCGATAAAGAAACGAATCGACAAAGTGGTCAAGGGTGGCGCCGCTGCAACGATAATACGTGCGGAGCTAAAAGCAGATGACCACATCAACGCAAAGACCACACCCAGTAATATTGCCCTAATATCCATGACTGCTCCCTACACTGTATCAGTCGTGAGTGGTTACATGTCTTCTTGAAAAAGAAAAGGGTCGCATATGCGACCCCTTCAAAAAATAATTTGAAAATCTAGCCTAGCCGTTGACGCTGTCCTTCAATGCTTTGGCAATTGTCATTTTCACAACTTTGTCTGCTTCTTTCTTGAATTGTTCGCCTGTAGCAGGGTTACGCACCATACGCTCCGGACGAGCGCGGCAGGAAATCTTTCCAATTCCGGGAAGGGTGACCGCCCCGCCAACTGAAACTTCTTTTGTAATGATATTGCAGATGGCATCCAACGCTGCGCCAGCAGATTTCTTATCAGATCCCATTTCATCAGCGAGTGTTGCTATCAGCTGTGTTTTTGTCATTGGCTTAGACATTTATATTCTCCTTAGCTGCCCAATACTTGTATGCTCATTGGGGGATCATAACGGTATGTTGTATGTTTATACAACAAATAGTGGCAGAAAATCCTTAAAATACATCCTTTTTCCCCACCTTTAGACCAATTACAGGAAGGCTGATTGGTCAAAACTGCGTAATTTGCGACTGTGAAGCCGCTCAAGAGGCATATTTTGAAGGCTCTCCATCGCTTTCAACCCAATCATTAAATGGCGTGAAACCTGTGATTTATAGAATTTTGTCGCCATTCCTGGAAGCTTTAGTTCACCATGAAGAGGCTTGTCAGAGACACAAAGTAACGTCCCATAAGGCACCCGAAACCGAAATCCGTTGGCGGCAACTGTCGCACTTTCCATATCCAAGGCAACCGCCCGAGACTGGCTAAGCCTGCGCACTGGCCCCGAATTATCACGCAGCTCCCAATTGCGGTTATCCAGCGTCGCGACAGTTCCAGTGCGCATGATTTTCTTAAGCTCAAATCCTTCAAGTTTTGTTACAGAGGCTACCGCCTGTTCCAAAGCAACCTGAACTTCCGCCAAGGCGGGAATTGGAACCCACACTGGAAGGTCATCATCAAGAACCTTATCTTCACGCATATAGGCGTGGGCCAGCACAAAATCACCCAAATTCTGACCACTCCGCAGTCCAGCACAATGGCCCACCATCAACCAAGCATGAGGACGCAAAACCGCAATATGATCGGTAGCGGTTTTTGCATTTGATGGCCCAACACCAATGTTGACTAAAGTAATTCCATTCCCATCTGCACGCTTTAAATGATAGCTTGGCATTTGCGGTATTTTTGCGGACTGCGCAATCACGGCATCTGGCTTAAAAATCTCAATATCACCCGGTGCGACAAAACTGGTGTAACTGCTTTCTGAATTTGCCAATTGCTCACGTGCATAGCTTTCGAAGGCAGAGACATAAAGCTGGTAGTTCGTAAACAAAACATAATTTTGAAAATGCTTGGGCTGGGTCGCAGTATAATGCGCCAAACGCGCCAATGAATAATCAACCCGTTGCGCTGTGAAGGGCGCAAGGGGAAAGGTCTTTTCTCCATCGCGATCATATTGGCCATCTACAATATTATCATTCACGTTTGATAGCTCGGGCACATCAAACACATCACGGAAAGAAACCCGGCTCACAGTATCCTGAGTGATATTTCCATCCATCCCTTGAGGCATCGCAAAATGAAGGGGGATTGGCGTATCAGAAACTCCTATCGTAACGGGAACATTATGATTGCGGATCAAAAGCCCGATCTGCTGCTCAAGGTAGTTTTCAAAGAGATCCGGATGCGTGAGGGTGGTTCCGTAGAGCCCCGGTTGTGTTAGGTGACCAAAGCTTAACCGAGAATCAATTTGTGCAAAGCGGTCAATCTGAATTCGAATTTCCGGATAAAAGGCGCGATATCTCTTTCTGCTTTCTGTAACCTGCGAGGCTTTTGAAAATGCTTTGCACAGAAAATCGACACTTTGGCGATATATCAAATCTACCTGCGCTACCGCCTCTTTTGGGTCAGTATATGTTTTGGCTGGGCTGTATTCAGGTTGCTCTATATTCACTTTATTTTCCATATTTTAAAAATTTGACGATGGAGTACACTGATTTTATTTATAAATTGCGCCGCTACAACTGTGAGTAGCATCGATAGAATATGTAAAATTGCGGTGTAGGCGATAACATATCCAACATGGAAATTTATGTCATTACGTCCACTAAAATACAAGGTGATCCACAAAAGTGATTGAAAAGGTTTTGAACGAGCTAGAAGCTGTCAGTGCTAACGCGTTCGGCAAAGTACTTAAAGAACTTGAGCTAAATCTCGTTTTAAAGGACGTCGAGCTTCATATCGATTTTTTGAATGAATTATATGACGCGTTAGTTTATCAGGAAACACGTATTTTTGCGAAATTTAAGTATTGAGATCACATATTTCAATTTCATGCCGATCTCACATACCTTAGTCTTCCACTTTTAAGGTGATTACAGGAAAATTCAGCCCGAAGCGAAGGTGCGGAATTCTGACTTTATGCCTCTGACCCAGACAATTTAACGATCAGGTTGAAAAAATAACTCACACCTCCGTGAGCAAACCTCCTAGGCTAAGATTATGCAAAATCCTCTCCCATGATGGCTATTTCTGGATCCCATAGAGACCACTTGCAGACTAAAAGAACCCCTTGTAATATGAAATTTAGTTCCGTCGTCAGCTGTCTTAGATGCTTTTGTTTCAACCAACGGCTATTTCTATCTGAACGGGAGAATGGAGAAAAAAATGTCCGTAACCCAAATCAGGCCAAATATAGATTTTTGGCAAGAACGTGTCGATCTTGCTGCTGCATTTCGATGGACAGCACGGCTTAATTATCACGAAGCGGTGGCCAACCATTTTTCACTCGCAATCAATGATGATGGTACAAAGTTCCTCATGAATCCTAATCAGAGTCACTTTGCGCGCATCAAGGCGAGCGACATTTTGGAAATTGACGCAAATAATACTGATACATTATCTGGACCAAATGCACCGGACCCAACGGCTTGGGGATTACATGGATCGCTCCATCGCCGCTGCCCTCATGCGCGGTGTGCTATGCATGTGCATTCCGTCCATTCTACTGTTCTGGCATCACTCAAAGACAGCAGACTTCTTCCGATTGATCAAAACTGCGCAGCTTTTTATAATCGCTATGTGATTGATGATAACTACGGTGGACTGGCATTTGAAGACGAAGGCGAGCGTTGTGCCAAAATGTTTCAGGACCCAAAGAAAAAGATTATGATCATGGGAAATCACGGTATTTTAGTGATTGGGGAAACTGTCGCGGATACATTCAACAGACTCTATTACTTTGAGCGCGCGGCAGAAACCTTTATTAGGGCCTTACAAACTGGCAAGCCCTTGCGGGTCCTTTCACATGAAGTTGCTACAAAGGTAGCAGATCAGCTTGAAGCATATCCCGAACAAGAACAGAAGCATTTTGAAGAATTGAAAGCGATCCTAGATGACGAAGGCAGCAATTATAGCCAATAATAACGACCTTTACATTTATGAACCATTAAGTACGTGCTCTATTCCTGATCTAAGTCACGATCATCATATTTCTCCCAACCGTGGCCATCAAACGCATCTTTACCGAGCTGGGCCATAATATAGGGGAAATCAACCATCACATAATTATCAACGATTTTTCCGTCTACAACTTTCCAAAAGTCCATGTAGCGAATTTCGACTTTCTTACCTGTTGGGGCAATGCCCATAAATTCACCTGCATGAACAGCCTCTTGTCGACCGAAGGCAGCGGCCCATTCGCCCATAAAAAGACGTCCCTCATCAACACAGACCTTATCTGAAAAGGCAGCTTGGAAAGGTTTTTGCCAATTTGCCTGAAAGGCGCGAAGACCGTTTTTTGTACCGCACCCTTGATTCCCAATCCAGCGAAAGCTATCTGAAAAAAATTCACCAATGTCTGAAATGCGATGGTCGTTTAAACCATCCACCATGTTTTCTATAACACGCCGCGTTTCGGCCGTCCTGACCATATCTGTGTCCCGGGTCAATATCGCCTGTTCCGGTCTTGCGCCTGCCATGTCCCGCTCCCTTTAAGTAATCCGATTTCGGTGACGCCCGTATATCGCAGAAATTGCGAGAAGCAAGCCACTTACCGTGGCAATCATACCAGCCGCACTCAGCGTGTTCGAAAAGCCAAGCCACAGCGGTAAATAGCCAGCCGTAATATAGCCAACCAGCGTTGCACTGAGTGCCAAAAACAGGCTCAACAAGACTTGGGTTTTTATATCATTGGTCAACAATCTCGCAGTAGCTGGCGGGCATAGGATCATCGCGATGACGATTATCGAACCAACTGCATCAAACGCCGCAACAGCCGCCATTGTAGCAAGAACTACCAAAAGAAAACCAATTATTGTTGCCCGCGCTCCTATTGTACGTGCATATGCTTCGTCAAAACTGATCAACACCAAAGGGCGCCAAAACACATAAGTAAATGCTGAAGTGATCAGCAATACCATGAACATTCTAACGAATTGTGGTGGCAATTGCGCCAGATCCTCAAACCGCAAAAAGGAAGCCCACCCATCCGATTGAAGCCAAATAAGAGTCTCTAAATTGCCAAAGAGAGCATGTTCCACGTCCAAATGCACGCGGCTCGTATCGGATTGTTCCAAAAGCAAAACGCCCGCTGCAAACATTGCGGTAAAAACAACACCCATTGCCGCACCATATTCTATCTGACCCAAACGCTTTATCATTTCAATCAGTATAACCGATGTTACAGCCGCCCCCGCAGCACCGATCATCATTGGCCATGTGGATAATTTCCCAGTGAGAAGATACGCCACCACAATCCCCGGCAATACCACATGACTAATTGCATCCCCTATGAGCGCCTGTTTTCGCAGAACCAAAAAATTTCCTGGCAATGCGCAGGCCATAGATGCAAAGGCCGCAATCAAAATGGGGGTCAAGCCAAGCGCTACAAATTCGCTTCCCATCAAAGTTTTTTCCCTTTTCGAGCCGCCAATCCTTGATCAATCAAAAGAATTTGATCTTGTGTAAGTTTGGTCTCTATGTCCATCAAGCTAAACACAACCTGACCATCAAACTGATCACTTTCCCTGAGGGTTTCCTGCCAATACGACCAACGCTTTTCATTCAAAAGCGTTTTTGCAGCAAGTGATTTTCCGACCTCTGTGACCACTCCATCAGCCCGAATATATCCGAAGCGTTGTAGAAGCCGGCGTGTTTTTGGCTCATAAATAGATTGTCGCAATGCCAATGACAAAAGTCCCTGAGTCAAATGCACCGTTTTTTGAAACTGGTAATGCTTAAGGGCGACTGCCAAGACACCCCGCTTTGGCGCAAAAAGGAATGAGATCAGGAAAAACCCAAATGCACAGAGAACGATGATTGGACCTGTGGGCAAGCCTGCAGAAACCGCAGAAATTGCAGAGCCGATGTACCCTGACAATGCGCCAAATGCTGTTGAAGTAATTAAAATGATATCTGTCTTTTCACTCCAGAACCGTGCACTGACAGCCGGAATGATCAAAAGCGCCACAATAAGGATAAGACCCACAATCTTCATTCCCAAAACGGTCACCGCCAATGTGAGCGTCAGAATAATGAAATCAACGCGTCGCACAGAAATACCTAATGTTTCGCTGTAGCTAGCGTCAAAGGTGACAAGCTTAATCGGTCGTAAAAACACAACGAGCACAAGCGCGGTGATTATGCTTAGGACAAGGATCAAAAGAGCATCTGAGTAAAGCATGCCTGCTGTCGAGCCCAAGAGAAAGCTTTCAAGCCCTGCTTTTCTTCCCGCAGGGAGCACCTGAATTATCGTGAAAAGAACGACGCCGAAAGCAAAAGATACAGAAAGTATACAGCCAATAGCCGTGTCTTGGGTCAGCCTTGTTTCGCGCGTGAGCCAATTTACAAAATATAGACCTAAGGCCGCACTCAACGCCGATCCTCCAAGAAGGATTGCAAGCTGCCGCCCGTCCCAGCCAAAAGCAACAGCGATCAAAAAAGCGATGCCCAATCCGGGCAGTGTCGCATGGGATATAGCATCACTAATCAATGCATTTTTTCGTAAATAAAGAAAGGTCCCCGCCATCCCTGCAGCAGCACCCAGAAGTGTCGCCCCCAATGTCACAAGCGTTGCATTGTACCCCAAGGACAGGGAAAGCGCGTCGCCTAACATCAAAGCCCTATCGCATCCAACTGCGCTGCGCCCAGCTTACCGCCGTAGGCAGTGACTAGATTGTCTTTGGTAAAAACCTTAGTAACAGAGCCGTAAGCCACTGCCTTCCGATTGAGCAGAAACAGGTGATCAAAATAGGTACTTACTGTGCTTAAATCATGATGGACAGCTATAACTGTTTTTCCCTCTAATTGAAGGATTTTCAGCACAGAAATAATTGCGGTTTCTGTCGCTGCGTCAACACCAGAAAAGGGTTCATCCAAAAGAAATACATCTGCTCGTTGAGTCAAAGCGCGCGCCAAAAACACGCGTTGCTGTTGTCCGCCTGACAATTGACCAATCTGGCGATCTGCAAAATCCTGCATCCCAACCTTGGCAAGGCTTTCGGCAACTTTCGCCTTATCCGCTTTTGAAACTCGTCGCAAAAGGCCAAGAATTGGATAGAGACCCATCAATACAACATCATAGACTGTCGCTGGAAAATCCCAATCTACACTGGCGCGTTGAGGAACATAGGCGACCTGATAACGAGCTTCCTTCAGAGGTTTTCCAAAAAATGAAACCTGTCCCGAAACAACGGGTACGATCCCCATCGCGGCCTTTAACAGGGTCGATTTTCCAGCGCCATTTGGTCCCAATATCCCTATCAAAGATCCCGCCGGTGCAGTAAAATCGATAGAATAGACGGCTGGAACTTGACCATAAGACACAGTTAGACCGCGAATAGTAAACGGTGCATTTCTGTCATCAGCAGCCGCATTCAGTAGAACACCTTTATCTGAAACAAGCGCAATTCCCGACATCATGTTTCCAATCCAAGTTTATTTTGCCATCCACGTTCCGGCACTATTCCACCCAGCGCTTTCGCGATTGTTGTAACGTTATGATCAATCATACCGATATAAGTCCCCTCATAACTTCCCGCTAGCCCCATCGCATCAGAAAACAATTCACCACCCAATGAAACTGTATGGCCTTTAGCGGCTGCGCCTTCAATAAGCGCACGTATGTTACGGTCTGATACAGAGCTTTCGATGAAAACAGCTGAAATATTACGATCTACGAGCAAATCAACCAACTCCCCGATACGATATAATCCTGCCTCAGAATTTGTTGATATGCCCTGAACACCATTCACCTCAAAACCATAGGCAGCCCCAAAGTAGGCAAAAGCATCATGCGCCGTTACTAAAATCGCACTTTCAGATGGAACGCTTGAAAGCACTTCTCTTGAATATGCGTCTAGTGCATTCAATTGGGCCATATAAGCTGCGGCATTTTCTATAAGAATGTCGCTTTGTTCCGGAACAATTAGGCAAAGCGTATCAACAAGAGGACCGATCGTCTCTGCCCAGATCATTGGGTCCATCCAAATATGCGGATCATATGCGTTTTCATAATCCTCGTATGCCAAAAATTTGGATGTATTTATGCCCTCTGTTATGGCCGTGACTTTACGTTTAGCAGAAAGCTGGTCAAAAAAATCAAACATCTGAACTTCAAGATTTAAACCGTGATAGAAAATCGCATCAGCTTTGGTCATAGATAAAATATCGGCGCGCGTATGACGATAGGAATGCGGATCAACACCGGGACCCATAATGCTATTCACATTCACAGCAGAACCACCAACATTCTGTATCAAATCTGCAATCATCCCCGTAGTCGCAACAACATTTAACGGTAAAGACAAAGCCAGCCCACACGCAGGGTTCATCAATAGTCCAGCGCTTAAAGCCAAAATATTTTCTCTGCGGTTCATCATTAAACACAACCTCCCTTACTAAAGATGCGAATTATTCGCATAAAGTCAATGCAAATGCGAATTATTCGCAGTTTATTTTTTGAACAAATTCTTGTCATTCATAGATACGCATGTCACGGTTTAAGTACCAAAAGGCTGGTAATTGTATGGAAAAACAATCTTTAAAGACCACACTGCGTTCTGTGTCAGATCATCCAAAACGCAATCCAGGTCAGGCTTTGAACCTTGATTGGGTCCTGTCGGCCCAGGCCAATACCTCCGCAATCGAAAGACGAGCGGCCACACTGAGCACACGCCGCTCAATAAAAAAGACACATCAGGCAGCTTGGTTGCTGCGGGCAGTATCCTGCATCGACCTCACCAGCTTATCTGGAGATGATACAGAAGGTCGGGTCTATCGACTATGCGATAAGGCGAAAAATCCGATACGCCTAGACATTCTAGAGAAACTTAAAATGCCGCAGATCAAAGTTGGCGCTGTCTGTGTCTATCATGATATGATTGCATCTGCGCTAGAGCGCTTGGGTGAAACTGGTATTCCCATCGCAGCAGTGTCAACTGGGTTTCCCGCTGGGCTATCTCCACTAAACCTGCGTATTGCAGAGATCAAGGAAAGTGTTGCAGCTGGTGCAAATGAAATTGATATCGTAATTTCACGGCGTCACGTACTAACCCAAAATTGGGCTGCACTGTATGACGAAGTCAGACAGTTTCGCAATGCTTGCGGTGATGCGCATCTGAAAACTATTTTGGCCACAGGTGAATTGGGAAGCCTGCGAAATGTCGCCCGCGCGTCGCTGATATGCATGATGGCGGGCGCCGATTTTATCAAAACCTCAACAGGCAAAGAAACCGTTAACTCGACCCTCCCTGTCTCTTTGGTTATGGTTCGAACTATCAGGGAATATTACGAACAAACAGGATTTTGTGTCGGGTACAAACCCGCGGGAGGTATTTCAAAAGCCAAAGACGCACTGACCTATCTATCACTGATAAAAGAAGAACTCGGGCACACTTGGCTGCGCTCTGACCTATTCCGTTTTGGCGCGTCATCCCTGTTAGGGGATATTGAACGCCAACTCGAACACTTCGTCACTGGAGCCTATTCTGCTTCGCACCGTCACCCAATAGCGTGATCCCATTTTGGAGAACCCTCATGAATGTCAATCAGATTTTTGAAATGATGGATTACGGAAAAGCCCCCGAGGCAAGTGATGAGGCGATGAAATGGATCGCCTCTTTCAAAGGACAGTTTGGTCACTTCATCAACGGTGCTTTTACAAAACCCGAGGGATTATTTCCTTCAATCAACCCTGCAACAACCCAAGAATTGGCAAAAATCAGTCATGCATCCAAAAAAACAGTTTCCGCAGCCGTCAAAGCTGCGCGTGAAGCGCAACCCGCCTGGGCTTCACTCGGCGGACACGGGCGGTCTAGAGTGCTTTATTCCATTGCACGCCTTTTGCAAAAACAAAGTCGCCTGTTCGCAACGCTTGAAACGCTAGACAATGGAAAACCCATTCGTGAAAGTCGTGATATAGATATTCCTCTGGCCCAAAGGCATTTTTATTATCATGCCGGCATGGCCCAATTGATGGAAAAGTCCCTACCAGGTCGAAAGGCGCTAGGCGTTTGCGGACAAATCATTCCTTGGAACTTCCCTCTTTTAATGTTGGCATGGAAAATTGCACCGGCACTTGCAATGGGCAATACTGTCGTTTTGAAGCCGGCAGAATATACATCCTTAACCGCTCTTCTTTTTGGGGAAATCTGTCAGCAGGCCGGTGTTCCAAAAGGTGTGGTCAACATTGTAACAGGCGATGGACGCACAGGTGAATTGATCGTTTCAGATCCCAATATTGATAAAATCGCCTTCACAGGATCCACAACGGTAGGCCGTAAGATCAGAGAAGCCACCGCGGGGACCAGCAAATCTCTCACTTTGGAACTTGGGGGCAAATCCCCGTTTATTGTATTTGATGATGCTGATCTTGATAGCGCGGTTGAAGGAGTGGTGGACGGCATATGGCTTAATCAAGGGCAAGTTTGCTGCGCAGGATCGCGGCTTTTGGTTCAAGAGGGGGTTGCCAAGAAATTTTTGAACAAAATAAAAAGCCGTATGAAAACTTTGCGTTTGGGCAATCCAATGGATAAATCCATTGATATCGGCGCCATCGTAGATCCAGTGCAAAAAGCCAGAATTTCTCAATTACTGTATGACAACCCAAATGGTGAAATATATCAAATCACAGAAGGTATACCGGAAACGGGATGTTATTTTCCACCAACACTTATATCCGGGTTGGGGACAGCTGATACGCTTATGCAAGAAGAAATTTTTGGCCCCGTTCTTGTTTCAACGACCTTTCGCACGCCTGACGAAGCAGCAAAACTTGCAAATGACACGCGCTATGGTCTTGCTGCATCAATCTGGAGTGAGAATGTAAATCTTTGTCTTGGCCTTGCGCCAAAAATAAAAGCCGGTGTCGTTTGGGTAAACGGAACAAATATGTTTGATGCATCTGCAGGTTTTGGAGGGATGCGCGAAAGTGGCTTTGGACGAGAAGGGGGATGGGAAGGCTTGGAAGCCTATACTAAACCAAACATAGGAGCAGACAAAAAATTAGAACCCATTCTGAGACAAAACGGTGAAAACGAAGGGATATCTCGTTTGGATCGCACCGCAAAGCTTTATATCGGCGGCAAACAGTCCCGCCCTGACAGCGGATATTCGTATTCAATCTTTGGTGCCAAATCCCAGTTTATGGGACATGCACCACGGGCCAACCGTAAAGACATTCGAAATGCGCTTGAAGCAGCAGATTCGGCCGACCAATGGTCAGAAACACATGGTCACATCCGAGCACAAATCCTTTATTATATTGCCGAAAATCTGTCTACACGCTCTGAGGAATTTGCAAAATTAATCAATAAAATGACTGGTCGCAAAAATGGGCAAAAAGAGGTTAAGGCCAGCATAGCCCGTTTATTCACTTATGCCGCTTGGGCAGATAAATTTGACGGCGATGTTCGTAATGTTCCGATGCGTGGGCTTGCATTAAAGCTTAACGAACCCGTTGGAAAGATCGGTGTAATTTGCTCCGACGATTGGCCACTTCTTGGTTTGATATCCACGATGGCAGCAGGGATGAGCATGGGCAATCGCATGATTATGATAGCCTCAGAGCCCTATCCCCTTGTTGCAACTGAATTCTATCAGATTTTGGATACATCTGATGTTCCAAAGGGCGTGGTCAGCATTTTAACAGGATTCCATAGTGAATTATGCACAACACTCGCACGTCACATGAACCTTGATGCCATCTGGAGCTTTTCTTCAAAAGATTTATCAGAAACGATTGAACACGGATCTGCATTGAACCTGAAGCGTAGCTGGGTCAATTATGGCTTTGACCGTGATTGGATGGGCGATTCTGGCGAGGGCAATGAATTTCTAAATGCCGCAACAGAGATCAAAACAGTCTGGATCCCATTTGGAGAAGGGTGACTTTTCAAGTTAGTTTGTGACATACCAGATTTAAAAGATCATGACTTGGATATCCGTCCTCAACCAGAGCATTTTTGCTCTGAAAACCCCGAATGGCGATTTCCGTATTAGGGCCAAAAACTCCGTCACATCCTTTCGTGTCAAACCCTTGATCTGTCAAACGGCTCTGCAGTTTTTTCATGTCGCCCCTAGACAAAGCTTTAGTAATGCTTGGCCAGTTCAGATGACGCATCGCCCCGGTATTGAACCCGTCACTCAAAAGCCCGATCGATAACGCATAAGAAGCTGATTTATTATACTGTTTGAGCACACTGAAATTGTTACTGATCCAAAAAGCGGGGCCGGATGCACCCATAGGCAGGAAAACAGAGCCCAAGACCCCCGGTTCTCTAGGTAAACCGTCGAGCCCCATATCCAAAAATTCGGATATTGTTCGCACCACATTTGGCGCCGTTAGCGCGAAATCGAAATGGTGCGGCAGTGTCACGACACGCCCCCAAGGCAAAGATAAGTTCCATCCATGACTTGATAGATAGGAAGCAGAAGAGGCTAATGCGTCAATTGGGTTATCGGACCAAATATCGACCCATCCTTTGCCATAAAAATCAATTGCATATTTCAAGTATGTCGAAGGCATAAACTGTGTATGCCCCATCGCGCCTGCCCAGCTTCCAATCAAAACTTGTGCAGGATTTTGGAAATTATGAAGGATCTCTACGGCAGCACAAAGTTCCTGTTCAAAAAACTGTTGGCGCCGACCATCGAAAGCCAAAGTTGCCAATGCTGAAAGCGTTGGAATATCACCGCGTATTGACCCATATGATGTTTCAACACCCCAGAGCGCCAGTAAAACCGTTGCAGGCACTCCGAAATTTTCTTCGATTTGATCCAAAACCTTGGACCATTTGGCATGTGATGCCTTCCCTTTGACAAAGCTGTCCTCTGAACAAAGTCGGTTCGTATAATCTGCAACGCTCAGGGTAATTTCACTTTGCTTTCGATCCCTATCTAGTACACAGGGAAGAACATTAATATCTGAGAAAATCGAGTCTAAAAAAGTATCATTATATCGCCACAATTGCGTTTTCCGAAAATTCATCAACCATGTGCTGAATTTTAGATCTTTCTTCATATCAGTTTCTTTTCTTTCGATTTCTGCTTACCTTTAATCGCCTTGTATTTGATTTTCCACGTTTGGCTTTTCGTGAAAATCGGCGCGATCTAACCATAGAAGGAAGCGCATCGCCCTCTACCTCCAATAGATCAAAGGTGATGCCGCCTGACTCTGCGGCTATTTCGGCAAGGCGGACAAGAACACGCTGTCCAAGCGTTAACAAAAGTCCAGTCTCTGATCCAATGAGCGTATTAGCCGATTTGTCGTAATGAAAAAATTCACGCGCTATTGTCCGCACTGGGACAAGCCCCTCGGCACCCGTTTCATCCAAGCGAATAAAAACACCAAATTTTACGACACCGCTAATGCGCCCTGTAAACTCTATTCCCTTGCGTTCCGAAAGGTAGGCCGCAAGGTAGCGATCCACTGTATCCCGTTCCGCTGCCATAGACCGACGTTCTGTATTGGAAATATGCTCCGCCGTTTTGTTTAACCGTTCTAGTTCGTCATCTTTAAGACCATCATCCCCCCATCCATGCGCCGTGATAAGCGCACGGTGCACGATGAGATCAGCATATCGCCTAATCGGAGAGGTGAAATGTGCATAAGACCGCAACGCCAAACCAAAGTGTCCAATGTTGTCGGGGCTATAATAAGCCTGCGTCATCGCCCGCAGAGTAGACATATTAATCAATTCAGAATGATCACTATCGCGCGCTTCGTTCAGTAGCGCATTGATATGCGCCGTTTTCAATAACCGGCGCTTTGTCAGCGTTAAGCCAGACGATAGCGCGGTTTCCCGCAAAGCGTCGAGTTTTTCTTTTGCCGGTTCTTCGTGAACGCGAAACAAAAGCGATGTTTTCTTTGCAAGCAGCGTTTCCGCAGCAGCAACATTAGCCAGAACCATGAATTCTTCAATCAAACGGTTAGAATCTATTCGGTTTTTGTATTTTACGGATGAAACTTTACCAGCGGCATCCAATTCAATCTGACGTTCAGGAAGATCAAGGTCTAGAGGTTGTCGTTTATCCCGTGCAGAGGATAGTGCGCGATAGGCCGCATAAATCGGTTTTACAACATTTTGCACCATATCTTCTGGCACATCGTGAGATTTTTCATCATAAGCCGATTGAACCTGTTCATATGAAAGAGACGCCGCCGAACGCATCAGCCCGCGATGAAAACTGTGCGATAGTTTTTTACCGTCAGCATTGATTTTCATTTGAACGGCAATGCAGTATCGATCAACGCCTTCATGCAAGCTACAAAGATTGGCAGAAAGGTTTTCGGGCAACATTGGGGATACGCGGTCAGGGAAATATGTCGAATTTCCTCGATTTAGAGCCTCTTTATCAAGTGCGGTGTATGTTCTTACATAATGCGCAACATCGGCAATCGCGACCCAAATGATATGTCCGCCTCTGTTCTCCGGATCATCATCTAGCATTGCATAACAGGCGTCATCATGATCGCGCGCATCTGGGGGATCTATCGTGATAAGTGGAATAGAACGGAGATCCTCTCGCCCGTCCAAGGTAATTGACCAGTTTTTTTGAGCTGCTGAAAGAACTTCGGCTGGAAAATCATCGGGTATATTATGTTGGTGCAATGCAATCAAAGAAATTGCTTTCGGAGCAGAGGGATCGTCAATACGAGCAATAATGCGCGCTTTGGGCAATCCTATTGTACGCGACGGACCTTTCCGCTCCGCTTCTACCAATTCACCATCTTTGGCACCATGCGTATCCGCTTCCTGAACGCTCCACTCTTTACCATTGCGTTCAATTGGCACAATTCGCGCACCCTCTGGTGCGCGTCGAAAAATTCCAACGACACGCGCTGCTGGACTTTTAAATTTGCGAATGAGCCGCCCTTCGTATTGGTTATTTTCAGCGTTGGTAAGTTGAATCCGTGCGAGAAGCTGATCTCCAACACCTAAAGGAGGGTCGTTTGGACGCAGTACCATAAGAATCTCGGGATCTTTTGTCTCGCTTTTCAATTCAATGGCGCTTGCAAATAAATCGCCGGCAGAAGACTGGCGCGCTATTCGCAACGCACTGACCGAGGGAAGATAGTTGGGCCTATGATAATTTTTCTTTTCTTTTTGCAACAAGCCCTCTGCTTCGAGCGATTTGAGCAATCTTTTAAGCTCAACACGCGCAGCGCCTTTAAGCCCAAATGCTTTGGCCAAATCTCTTTTTGCAGTTTGTGTTGGGTTCTGTGAGATCCAATCTAGAATCTCAGCACGTATCGGCAAGTTTGTCATGGGTCCCTATATCACTAAATTTATTTGACGTCATAGCCCAAGGGAATAGATGATTTGTGAGCAGACCTTTTCAAGTCGCTCACAGTATCAATATCACTTAGCGTTTCAATGAAAGTAATCTGCACATCAGTTGGCGAAGAATACCACATCCCCGCGGTACTCGCGCGTATGTAAAGGGCCAGGAATGTTTTGCAAAAGCAGCTTTATCTGGCGAAACCACCAATGTGGACGTCCAGTGTGGATCGCGCAGGACACGACGAAGTCGGCGACTTTGGTGACGCAAACACTATGCTGGCGCCACCATTCCGATAACTATACCATGACGGGTTTTGAATCATCCTGCACGCGCTCCTTTCAGCATAGCGATAAGATGGTTATTCACGTGAACTTTGCATAAAATAATCTTGTAAAATTTTCATATATACTGATTTCAATTGGCGAATTTGCACTATTTCAACACATTCGTCGACGCCATGAATGGTTTTACCAACGAGACCAAATTCAACAACAGGGCAATGGTTTTTGACAAATCGAGCATCTGAGGTTCCCCCAGTTGTAGAAAGTTCTGGCCATTTTCCTGTTTCTGCAAAAACAGCCTTTGATACAATATCAGAAAGCCGCCCTGGTGGCGTTAAAAAACTTTCACCAGAAATTTTTATTTCAACGCCAATATCAATTCCAGTTTCTCGTGTAACCAGGACGGTTTGTTCTTTGATCCAGTCATTAAGGCTTTGACCGCTATGCGTATCATTAAATCGAATATTAATGGTCGCTTTGGCCTGTGCTGGGATAACATTGTTCGCAGTGTTGCCTGTATCAATGGTAGTGATGGCAAGGTTTGAGGGTCCAAAATGGTCCGTTCCTTGATCCAATTGGTGATTGACAAAAGTATCCATCAGGCTCAGCAAGGCTGGGATCGGGTTCTTGGCACTATGGGGATAAGCAGAATGACCTTGTACGCCTTTTGCCGTGAAAAAAGCACTTAGCGAACCGCGTCGACCAATTTTCATCATATCGCCAAACTTTTCTGGACAAGTGGGTTCACCGACAATGCAATGATCAATCTGTTCGTTATTTTGCGTCATCCAGTCCAATATAGCGGTAGTGCCGTCAACCGCATCGCGCTCTTCATCACCTGTTATAGCAATGACAATAGATCCGTCCGGTGGCGTGACTTTCACAAAATCGATGGCAGCAGCGACAAAAGCCGCGACACCTGATTTCATGTCAACGGCTCCTCGACCGTACATAAATCCATCTTTTTGTTCGGCCCCAAAGGGATCGACGCTCCATGTAGATAGATCTCCCACCGGGACAACATCGGTATGACCGTTAAAGCCAAGGCTTGCCCCATTTCTTCCTTCACCCCAGCGAGCGAAAAGATTATCAACGTCTCCGCGCGGAATGCGTGTACATCGGAAGCCGTTTTTTTCTAATAAATCCTGCAAAAGCGTCAATGCGCCAGCCTCTTTTGGAGTAACTGAAGGACAGCGTATCAATTGTGCTGTAAGATCAATGGGATCAGTGGATTGCATAGGTATGATCCTTTATTCTAGAACGGCGGAAATTGCAGTAGAAAGGTCGGCCGGCCTTGAAATTATCTTGGTTGCCCCTGCTTTTTCAAGCTCTTGATGACCACCATATCCGTATGCCACACCAACTGAGGGCAATCCATTATTTTGCGCACCCACAATATCGTAATGGCGATCGCCCACCATGATACTTTTTTCGACATTAGCGTTTGATTGGGTCAGTGCATACTTTATTAGAGTCGTTTTATCAGCACGTGTGCCATCACTTTCTGATCCAAATTCATGATCCATAAAATCTGAAATTCCAAAGTGTTTTGTAATCTTACGAGCATAAGTATTGTGTTTAGATGTTGTGATGCAAAGTTGATATCCTCGGGCTTTCATAATACTCAGCTCTGCCAATACGCCACAATAAAGACTGTTTTCCAACCAACCGATATCTGCATACCGGTCCCGATAATACTGGACAGCATCATCTAGACGACTTTCTGGAATACCAAGAACACGAAAGCTATCCCACAAAGGCGGGCCAACCATCCAAGACCCGTCCCCGTCAAAGGGTGCATATCCCATCTTTTCCAATGCATAGGAGACAGAATTTAATATTCCCTGCCCTGCATCCGTCAACGTACCATCGAGGTCCAAAAATACGGTTTTCATACTTTTTCCTGAGAATGTTCAAAAAATGCAGTAATTTGCGCAACTATAACAGAATTCTCTTTCCTTGCTTGAGCCATCAGGCCCCTTTCCTCATCCGACAACAACTCACCGCCAGCCTCACGTTCTTCCTCCGTACCGTACCCAGTCACATCCAAAGGGTTCATATCAGCTTGCTTTAAAAGCCTAACAGTTTCGTGCACAGCTTCGTCTTCGGTCTGCGCCGCCGTAAAGCACAGAATTCCAGCACCTGAACTTCCCGATGGAAGTCCGTCGTCTTTGGTGCGTCCCACTTGCACCAAAAGGGTAAAAACTTGTTCGCTTTTTGGTAACTTTTTCTTCATTGTAATGCTTAAAGAGATCCTTCGCATCGAACTGCGTAAAGTTTCAAAAGATACAGGGCGTTTTTAGTCTCATAACCAAGCCGATAAATCATTGTGATAGACTCACTATGACGATAATTATCTTAGGACTTTACTCTATGCTTTCCAGAAGAACTGCGTGTGCATAGCAATTCTCTCAAATTATGTGCTATGCTCTACCGACCTTCTTCTCCGTTATTTTCTGTGGGATATCATGTATTTTTCATCAGCCTTGCTAAATTATTGGAGTTTTGCGGAAAATCTGAATTAATCGCGCAATAACTCGTTAATTTCAGTTTTACTGCGGGTTTTTTCATCCACACGTTTCACAATGACTGCACAGTACAGGTTAATTCCATTCTTCGAAGGCATGCTTCCTGAAACTACCACCGAATAGGGTGGAACTTCGCCATACATTACATCACCAGTTTCGCGATCCACAATCTTCGTGGACTGACCAATGTAAACACCCATGCCGAGAACCGATCCCTCCCGAACGATGCAGCCTTCCACAACCTCAGAACGCGCACCGATAAAACAGTTATCTTCAATAATAGTTGGACCCGCTTGCATAGGTTCAAGAACTCCACCGATTCCAACACCGCCAGAAAGATGCACATTTTTGCCAATCTGAGCACAGCTTCCTACGGTGGCCCAAGTGTCCACCATTGTGCCCTTATCTACAAAAGCACCAAGGTTAACAAAAGATGGCATCAAAACCACACCAGTCGCGATATAAGCTGATTTACGTACCACGCAATTTGGCACTGCGCGAAATCCTGCCGCGCGCCATTGATCGTTGCCCCATCCTTTAAATTTGTTATCAACTTTGTCCCACCAGCCGGACCCTTGAGGACCTCCGTCCTGAATTTCCATGTCTTTGATACGAAATCCAAGAAGAACCGCTTTCTTAGCCCATTCATTAACATGCCATTGGCCACTTTCCTGACGTTCGGCAACCCGTAAATGTCCACTATCCAACGCATTCAGCGTATCTTCGATCGCCTCGCGCTGCTCACCGGTCGTTTCTGGGCTGATATCATCTCTGGCATCCCATGCGGCTTCAATCGCAATTTCTAATTGCCTGTTGGACATTGCGCCGTACTCCCAATTTTTATAACTAACGCTATATATCCGCTGCTCTTAGGGCTTACAATGCTTTGCCTTACCGTTTTGACATAAAAAACCCCGCTCCAATGCGGGGTTTTTCTTAGATTTAAAAGACCGATCAGCTTGCAAGGCCAACAGCGCGGCCCGTCAGAACTTTGACAAGGTTTGCTCGGTACTCTTTGCTGCCGTGCAGATCTTTGATCATGCCAGAGGCATCAAGGCTAAGATTAGCGATTGCGTCAGCTGAGAAATTAGCACTCAGAGCCACTTCCGCTTCGCTCCAGCGGAAAACACCATCTTCTGATGCACCTGTTACGGCAACACGAACGCCTTCTGCATATTTGGCCACAAATACTCCAACAAGGGCAAAGCGCGAGGCTGGCTGGTCAAACTTTTGATAATTTGACGCCTCCGGAATCGGCATTGTCACAGAAGTGATGATTTCGCCTTCTTCCAAAGCCGTCGTGAACATACCTTGGAAATAATCATCCGCCGCGATGTCACGAGAATTTGTTGTGATAGTCGCACCTGTTGCCAATGCTGCCGCTGGATAGCACGCTGCCGGATCATTATTTGCCAGTGAGCCACCAATTGTCCCGCGATTGCGTACGGCCGGATCACCAATATTACCAGCAAGCGTTGTCAGTCCCGCAAAAGCATCAGCCGCAGCCACTGCCTCATGGGTTGTCGCGCCACCGATTGTCACATTTCCGCTAAAGTGTTTCACACCCCGCATTTCCACGATATTCGCCAAGCTCACCAATATGTCAGGTGATGCAAGACGCTGTTTCATGGTGGGGATCAGCGTTTGACCACCACCCAGAGCTTGCGCGCCATCATCACTGAGCGCTGATACGGCGTCTGCGACACTCAACGGTTTTACGAATTCAAAATTATACATGGTTTGTCCTCCAATTAACCGTTGATTGCAGACCATACCCGCGATGGGGATACTGGCATATCAATGTGTGTAACATGGGTATGGCCGCCTGAGTGCAACGCATCAATCACTGCGTTAACGACGGCTGGTGGTGTACCAATTGCGCCAGCCTCCCCGCAACCTTTTACGCCAAGCGGGTTATGGGTACATGGTGTCTGACAGGAATGATCCACTTCAAAGAATGGGACATCCGATGCACGTGGCATCGCGTAGTCCATATATGAACCACTTAGAAGTTGACCGTTTTCATCATAGATACCGTGCTCCAAAAGTGCCTGACCGATCCCTTGACCAATCCCACCATGAACCTGGCCCGAAACAATCATTGGATTGATAACATTACCAAAATCGTCTGCTGCTGAAAAGCGTTCGATTGTGACTTTGCCTGTGGCAGGATCAACTTCGACTTCGCAAGCATATGCTCCGGCAGGATAGGTGAAGTTTGACGGGTCATAAAATGCCGTCTCCTCCAATCCTGGTTCAATTTCTTCCAAAGGATAATTGTGCGGAACGTAAGCCGCCAATGTCACATCGCCCCAAGCACAAGATTTATCTGTACCTATTACATTGAATTGACCGTCTTTCAATTCGATGTCAGCCTCTGATGCTTCCAACAGATGAGACGCGATTTTCTTGGCTTTGGTGATTATTTTTTCTGTTGCCCGAACCATCGCTGATCCACAGACCGCAATAGAACGGGAACCATAAGTCCCCATCCCAAATGGAATTTTGGAACTATCACCATGTACAATATCAATCATGCCCTCGTCAATTCCAAGCATTTCGGCTACCACCTGAGGGAAGGAAGTTTCATGCCCCTGACCGTGGCTATGTGCACCGACCATGACACTGATTGTTCCGGTCGCGTTCACACGCACAGTTGCCGCATCATATAAACCAGCGCGCGCTCCCAACTGCCCAACAAGCGCTGATGGCGCGATACCACATGCTTCAATATAACAATTGATGCCCAAACCGCGCAACTGTCCATCCGCTTCAGATTTTTTTCGACGCGCTTCAAAACCTGACAAATCAGCAATTTGTTCAAGTTTATCCATCGTGGCGACGTAATCGCCTGTGTCATATTCCACAGCAACTGGCGTTGCGTAAGGGAATTTTGTGATAAAGTTCTGACGACGCAATGCGATCGGATCAACGCCCAGCTCACGTGCCGTCTTGTCAATCAGACGTTCCAATTGAAAAGTCGCTTCAGGGCGCCCTGCACCACGATAAGCATCGACCGCAACTGTGTTGGTAAATACTGCTTTTACATTCACGTAAATCAGCGGCGTTTTGTAGTTCCCCGCCATTAGCGTGCCATGAAGCCAAGTCGGAACAGAAGGCGCGAAGGTGCTGAGGTAGGCGCCCATATTTGCGAGTGTGTCGGTTCTAATGGCTGTAAAGTTGTTATCCGCATCCAAGGCCAGTTCAATCTTAGTGACATGATCGCGACCATGGGCATCTGACATAAATGCCTCTGAACGTGAGCAGGTCCACTTCACGGCACGATTGATTTGACGGGCAGCAAATGTACAGAAAGCTTCTTCCGCGTAGTGGAAGATTTTTGTTCCAAAACCACCACCAACATCTGGAGCAACAACACGCAATTTATGTTCTGGGATTCCCAAAACAAAGGCGCCCATCAGAAGGCGGATCACATGTGGATTTTGTGAGGTGGTATACAACGTGCTTTCGTCATTGGCGCGGTTATAGTTACCAATTGCGACGCGTGGCTCCATCGGATTTGCCACTAAACGCTGGTTTACAAGCTCAAGAGTAGTCACATGAGCTGCTTGTTCAAATGCTTCGCCGACAGCATCTTTGTTTTCCTCCACAAATCCCCAGTCGTAACATAGATTGGAAGTCAAATCGTCATGCACTTTAGTGGCGCCATTCTTGACGGCTTCTTTCATATCAACCACTGCAGGAAGTTCTTCGAGATCAACGACGATTGCTTCTGCTGCGTCAATGGCTTGTGATGGACTATCGGCAATAATGGCCGCAATGGGATCACCAACATGACGTACTTTTCCTTGCGCCAAAACAGGGTGTGCCGGTTCTTGCATAGGTTCACCGTGGCGATCTGTCACTTGCCATCCACAGGGTAGTCCACCAACACCCTCAAAATCCGAACCAGTAAAAATGCGAACGACACCAGGCATGGTTTCAGCGGTGCTCGTGTCAACACCATTGAGACGCCCATGCGCTATGGACGAACGCAGAAAGTGCACATAGGCCTGTCCATGAATATTAATGTCATCTGTGTACTGGCCCGCGCCAGTTAGAAATCTTACATCTTCTCGGCGCTTACTGGACGCGCCAATGCCACTATCTTTAGGCATAATAAACTCTCCTTGCTGAAAAAGCTGGGTTTTTTGTTATTATTATTCTGCAGCGATGGCTGAGAAATTTTGACCGGACGCAGCCATGATGGACTTCACAATGTTGTGATACCCAGTACAGCGGCAGATATTTCCTTCGAGATGGTGACGGATGTCAGCCTCTGACGGTTTTGGATTGTTTTTCAACAATTCTGCAGCTGCCATAACCATACCTGGTGTACAGAACCCACATTGAAGACCGTGGTTATCCTGAAACGCTTGTTGAATCACGTTCAAAGATCCATCGACATTAGATTGACCCTCTATAGTTTGAACACAAGAACCGTCTGCTTCTGCAGCAAACATTGTACAGGATTTTACGGCTCTGCCATTCACATGAACTGTACAAGCACCACATTGACTGGTATCACAGCCAACATGCGTTCCTGTCAAATTGAGACCATTTCTCAGAAAATCTACTAACAGCGTGCGTCCTTCGACTTCCCTTGACGAAAGCTGTCCGTTGACAGTCATTGTTATTGTTGTCATTTTTTTCTCCCAATAATGCGAAGTTATTCTGTTTTCTTTATGGCAGGTTAACATATTATCCGGCATGTTTATGTTTCTTTGGATAGATTTTACCCACCACTGTTTTACAGTCTCTCATTTTATTAGCTAATGCACAACTTTCGCAATGCGACTGATTAGATAATTTTTCAAAACTTGGTTAGGGTATTTACTTTTAAAGTTTTACTTTAATACAAACTACAAGCACCGTGTGCCTTACACTTTTGTTGTTTTTTTTAAATACAGTAGGATTTTTAGTACCTAAAGTCCCCCAACGAAACAGTAGGCCAGAAATCCACTGTGTGGATATATATATCAGTTTTTCATACTTTGGTTTTGTTTCGCGATAAATAAACATAGAGGGCACCAGAACCGCCATGCTTCACGTTTGCTTGGTGAACCTGAAGGATTTTTACCTTACAAGGAGGCGAAGATAGCCATATAGGCACTTGCTTACGAAGAACCCCGTATCCTTCGCGTTCATCCGCGAGCGGTTTATGTTTAATCCCTTTTCCGGTGATTACTAGGACGAGCCTGCGGTTTGCCCGAAAATTTCTTTGAATAAATTGCAATAGAAGCGGGTGAGCTTGAGCAAGCGTATAACCGTGAAGATCCAACGTAGCTTCGGGTTCAAGCCGTCCGCGTGTCATCCTTATAAAGGCTCTCTGGTCCATTTTCAGAACAGTTTTTTCCTGTGGCGATGGAAGGGTTCTTTGAGGTGAGCTTGAGATTGGACGAACTTGGAATTCATTCATCGAAGATTTAGTCTTCAATTCTTTTTCAGGGAAGATTTTTAGTGAGACAGGAAAATTTCCATAATGGGACAGCGGCGAAACACTTTCCTTCACTTTCTTCCAAAGCTCTTGATCGTCTTTGCTTAGTTTCCGTCTGGCCATGATAACTATTGTGAGGACAACAACAGGGTTTTCTTACCGAGTAGTAGAGAGAATAGCGACCCTCTGTCTTTGATTTTGGATCTTTTTATCCAGCGGCTCATCTTAAACATAAAAATTATTCTACATTGGTACGCGCATGTAAGAAAATTTTTAAAATCTTACACGGCCAACAGTTTTTTACCTACGGTTTTGCTTTTTCATTAATCTTTACTGATGTACAAGTAGGTGAACTGATGTCTGGGCGTTTTTCTCTAAACGTTTCAAGCGCGACTTTGTAACCATTAGGTGCCCGTCTGCGAGACCCAATCAAAGCGACGGAGTTATCTGATAGTAAGATTGCTCCCTGTCTGACAAGTTGAATTCAAAAACGCGATTATGCACCTCGTCATTCATCTGTTGCAACAAGTCTCCAGTTCGGGTCTCTAAGTCCCATGTCTTTAGAAAATGTCCAGATATCTTTTTGGCGCTTAACCTTTTTTGCATCTCCTTCAATCACATCACCGTTTTTGTTTTTGGCAACTGACATCAATTCACCAATAAACATTACCGTCAACTCAGCTGTGCTGTTTGACAAATCAAATGTGACGGCTTGAAGCTTCATTTCGCGGATACCAGAAAATTCCGCATCAATTTTTATGCCTTGATCCCGTCGCTGCTGAACAACGTCGTCGAATGTTTGCGCTACATCTTCTGATAAAAAAGCCCGGATATCATTTATTTCGCCACGCTCGAAACCCATCAAAATCATTTCATAGGCAGCGCGCGCCCCGTTTAGAAATTCCGTCAATCTAAATTCTGGATCGACGCGTTTTATCGATGTTAGGGTTTCAACCATATCTGAGTCTGCATCCACGTGGTCAACGATGTCAGAGTCCGGCCCGCCCTCTATCACCTCAAAATCTGGTGATTGCCTGGAAATGGGTGCCGGTGCTGGAGGTTTTTCAAAGCCATCGCGAGTGCCGAGGACACTGCGTAATCGGAAGATGAGGAATAGCGCAATCCCCAGTAATATCAATAATTCGTATTTCATAGATTTTCGTCGACCCTTTCGCCCAGCCTATACAATTTGCTGCTTAAGTTTATTATGTAGGTGACTACGATCAACAAGTCCACATTCCACTACACTTCGGGAGGCAGTCTTATGTGGTTATTTTTCATTTTTGTGACCGTACCGATTATTGAGATTGCCCTATTTGTACAAATTGGCGGTTGGCTTGGCTTATTTCCAACACTTTTGATAGTGATTATTACAGCCGCGCTTGGTACATACTTGGTACGATCTCAAGCAATCGCAACTTTCGGCAACCTTCGTCATAGGCTTGAAGCCCTGGACAACCCCTCAGTACCATTGGCTGAGGGTGCTATGATTCTTTTCGCGGGCGCGCTCCTTTTAACACCTGGATTTTTTACGGATATAATTGGGTTTTTACTTTTGATGCCAAGTGTTCGCCAGCGCCTGTTTCAGTATTTAAAGAATAGGCTCCGTATGCAAGCCGGGAAATTCCAAAGTAATAATAAAAACTCTAAATATCGTTATACTAAACGGGAAGGAGGACCGATAATAATTGAAGGCGAATATCATGAAGAAACACGCAAATCACGTTCGAGTGATGAATAAAGCATCTGTGCACTTGAGCCGCCTATTTTGTGATGTTAATTGGAAGTAGATTTTTTGAGGAGCAAGCTATGTCAAAAGACACTGCCGCAGAAACACAGACCGTCGCGCAACCCGCCATGAATATTCTTGCGCAGTATATCAGAGATATGTCTTTTGAAAACGAACTTTCTAAAAAAGGAATCGTTGGAGAAGTTGCGCCAGAAGTGAAAGTCCAAGTAAATTTGGACGCAAAAAAACGCAGTAAAGAAAATCAGTACGAAGTTGCAATAAAGCTACATGTCAATTCAAAATCCAAAAGTGGTGGGGAACCTCTCTTTGTGTTAGAGTTGGACTATGCGGGAGTTTTCCAAGTGACTGGTGTTCCTGAGGAACAGCTTCATCCATTTTTACTTATTGAATGTCCCAGAATGTTGTTTCCTTTCATCCGACGAGTGGTTAGTGACATCACGCGGGACGGTGGGTTTCCCCCACTAAGCCTTGAAAACATTGATTTCCTTCAGCTTTACCGAAGTGAAGTTGCTCGCCGTCAGGGTGAGGCGCAAAACAGTGCTTCTGAAGAAGATAAACCAAACACACAGCTCAACTAACTTTATTCCAAAGAGCCGCGCTTCCAAGATTATCAATAAAAACATTATGCGCGGCCTTTTCTTCTTCTGTAATTCTAGAAAGCAATTCCCTTGGTCTTACACGTATTTTGCAGTCTTGCAATTCTGAAGTAGAAGAGACACTTTTTGTTGTAGGAATCTGCGTGGAAAATTTGAGGCCGGGCTGCCGACCCCCTGAAAGCTCCAAATATACTTCTGCTAAAATTTCAGAATCTAATAATGCGCCATGCAGCGTGCGTGCTGAATTGTCGATATTGAAGCGACGACACAAGGCATCCAAAGACGCGGGCGACCCTGGAAATCTTTTTCGCGCAACTTGTAATGTATCGACTGCTTTCTGCATAGGGATGGCGGTTTTGTTTACCCAACTAAGCTCTGCATTAATAAACTTCATATCAAAGGAGGCATTATGGATCACAAGCTGCGCATCGCGGATAAATGCAAGAAAATCATCAGCTATCTCGGAAAATTTCGGTTTATCCACAAGAAAATCGTCACTTAAACCATGCACAGCAAAAGCCTCTGCAGGCATATCTCGCTCTGGATTGATATACTGATGATATGTATCGCCCGTTGGTAGTCCATTGAAAATCTCAACGGCGCCGATTTCGACAATTCGATGCCCATCAAAAGGATCTAATCCGGTAGTTTCAGTGTCAAGAACGATTTCGCGCATGTGCTATCTGACCTCGGATTTGTTCTAAAATATGTTTAACTTGTTCGCGCGCATGTTCAACTGTGTCAGTTATAATTATATAGTCAGCCTTAGCACATTTTTGGGAGATTGGCATTTGTTTGGCAAGAATTTGTGAAAATTGTTCCTCTGTCATAGATCCACGGTCAAGCGTTCGTTTTTTTTGCGTTTCTTCATCTATGTAAACGCAAGCAACAGCATCCATATGTCTATCACCATTTGTTTCAAAAAGGAGAGGTATATCAAAGACTAAGATATTTGCTTTCGAATTTTCAACGAATTTAGCCCGGTTTTTTGCGACAAGGGGGTGAACGATGGCTTCAAGCTGTGAAAATGCATGCTGATCCTGCGATAGTATTTCTTTTAGACTTGTTCGACAAACCGCATCGTTCACAATTGATGATGGAAAAACCTTAGATATTGGATAAACAGCTGCACCCCCCTTTTCATACAAAAGATGAACCGCTTGATCAGCGTCCCAGACGTCGCAGCCGAACTCAGTAAAAAGAGTCGCTGTGGTTGATTTTCCCGTTCCAATGGAACCAGTTAGTCCCAATCGAAAAGTCATGACAAAAGCAAATCGCGCAAAGCCGTATCAACGGTGGGTTGCACATTAAACCAGCGTGAAAAACCTGGCACCGCCTGATGTATTAACATGCCAACCCCATCCACTGTACGGCATCCTCTTTCTCTAGCTTGTGTCAACAAGTGCGTTTCGATCGGATTATACACGAGATCTGTGACCAGTGTTTTGTTAGAAAGTGGTTTTAAGTCAATTGTCAGCTCTGGCTTCCCAACCATGCCTAAGGAGGTTGCGTTGATTACCGTTGCAGCGTCTGGCAGGAATTTATTTACTGAAAACCAGTCTATAACTTTGACCCTAGCACCAAAATCAGAAGCAATTTTTTCTGCGCGTGCTCGTGTGCGATTTGTAATCCAAATCTCCGGCGCTGATTTTTCCAAAAGAGAAGAAACGACAGCACGCGACGCACCCCCTGCACCCAAAATAAGAGAGGGGCCATCCGTTGCATGCCACTCTGGCTGATGTTGGCGGATATTTTCAATAAAACCGTAACCATCTGTATTGTCGGCATAAATTCGACCGTTAGATCCAAAACTCAACGTATTCGCTGCTCCAATCATAGCGGCGCGGTCTGATATTTTATCAGCTATTTTCATAACATTCTCTTTATGGGGTATGGTAATATTTGCCCCAATAAAGCCCATTTTCGGCATTGAAATTAAGACGTTATCAAGATCAACTGTATCGACTTCCATAGGAATGTAGTGGCCGTTTATTCCGTACTTGCGGAGCCAATAGCTATGTAACACAGGAGATTTAGAGTGCGAAATGGGCGACCCTAGAACGGCAACAAGAGGTATTTTTTCATTTGTCACTTTTTAATGCTCCATTGACGGCTAGAAATCTAATCAGTTCTAATAAAGGTAATCCTAATATTACGAAATAGTCTCCTTCTATTTTATCGAAAAGACGTAATCCTTTATCCTCTATTTTGTATCCACCCACGCAATATCTGATATTATCCCATTCACTTATAACATAATCGCGGATGTATTCTTTAGAGAGGTCCCGAATTGCTAAAGTCACCTTCCCAACGTGGCGCCAGACTGGACGACCACCTTTGTATATTACGGCAGAAGAATAAAGCCTGTGGTCTTCTCCGCTGACTTTTACAAGAAACTCCACGAGACATTCGGGTGATTTAGGTTTTGAGAAATATTGTCCCTGAAAGTCTAGAACCTGATCGCTACCAATTACAAATGCATCTGGATATTTCAGTGATATCTTTTTAGCTTTCTGTTCTGCAAGAACATCAGCCATATCCCTTGGTGTTATACCTTCTGATTCAAGTGATGCCTTAATCATTTCTTCGTCAATGTTTGCTGGAATAACCTCATGATTGATGTCAGCATTATTCAGTAGTTTAGACCGAATATCAGAAGCTGATGCCAAAATTATGGGGATCGTCATGTTGATAACTCCATGTCTAATATCCCAACAACCACTGCTTACATTTGAATATTTCGAGTTTTTTTAAAATTACACAGAAGATCGGATAATCCATTATTTGATTGGATAGAATTTTTCCACTGTTGAAAAGCATAATTTTTCCCTTGTGGAAACTGTGGGTAATTCTCCACTGTTTTTAAAGACAAAATTATTAAATAATAAATTGTTGTTTATAAATGATTATATTTTTTATTTACACTATTTATTTAATCTTTGATGTGAATAGATTAGCTAATAACGCTTAATCCACAGGATTTGCCACGTCTACTTCATAATCATACTTTTTCTATATATATTTATATTTTATGACTGTTACTAAGAGAACATGGAACATAAGATGACAGATTTCTTCGCTTTAGCTTACCCGTGGGTAAAAGCGTTCCATATTATAGCAGTAATTTCTTGGATGGCTGGATTGTTTTACCTTCCAAGAGTGATGGTATACCATGTAGAGCGCGCTGAGTGTGGTGATATTCTCGACAGCACATTTAAGATTATGGAGCTAAAACTTTTTAGATTTATTATGAATCCAGCTTTGATTGCCAGCTGGTTTTTTGGTCTCATCCTCGTTATGACACCTGGCGTTGTGGATTGGTCTTCTGTTTGGCCATGGTTAAAGGCAATCTCTGTAATTGGGATGACTTGGTTTCATCATTGGCTTGGTTTAAGGCGCAAGGACTTCGAATCTGGTTCAAACGCTTTATCGGGCCGACAGTATAGAATGATGAACGAAGTACCTACGATCCTGCTTATTGTAATTGTGGTTTCAGTGGTTGTGAAATTTTAGAAATTATTGACATCTGTTAGATTTTTCCATATTTGTGAACAATCCTTTTCTGGAAGACTTTCACCTGTCGATTTTTATTTAATGGCCCATGAAAGGGTTGGTTTACTATGGAACGTCTAAAGCTTTCTGATTTGAAAGTTCAAAGCCCAAAAAATTTGTTGGCTATGGCTGACGAGCTAGAAATTGAGAACGCATCCACAATGCGTAAAGGCGAAATGATGTTTCAAATTCTGCGTGAAAGAGCAGATGATGGTTGGGAAATATCGGGGGACGGTGTCTTGGAAGTCCTGCAGGATGGGTTTGGATTTTTAAGATCACCAGAAGCAAACTATCTTTCTGGGCCCGATGATATCTATGTTTCACCTGAAATGATTCGTCGTTTTTCATTAAGAACAGGGGACACAATCGAAGGGTTGATTAAATCACCAGAGGATCAAGAAAGATATTTCGCCTTAACAAACGTTGATAAGATAAATTTTGAGGATCCAGAAAAAGCGCGGCATAAAATAGCTTTTGATAACTTAACACCATTATACCCAGATGAACGGATGACAATGGAAATTGCTGATCCAACAATTAAAGATCGGTCTGCACGGATTATTGATCTTGTCGCGCCGATTGGAAAGGGCCAAAGGTCGTTGATTACTGCTCCGCCTCGAACAGGTAAGACCGTTCTTTTGCAAAACATCGCTACAAGTATTGAGAAAAATCATCCAGAGTGCTTTTTGATCGTTTTATTAATTGATGAACGGCCTGAAGAAGTCACCGATATGCAACGCTCAGTGAAAGGCGAAGTTATTTCTTCAACTTTTGACGAACCGGCAACACGTCACGTGGCAGTTTCTGAAATGGTTATAGAAAAAGCGAAGCGTCTCGTAGAACATAAACGAGATGTAGTTATTTTACTGGACTCTATCACAAGACTTGGTAGGGCATTTAATACTGTCATTCCATCTTCGGGAAAAGTTCTGACAGGTGGTGTAGACGCTAATGCATTGCAAAGGCCGAAGAGATTTTTTGGGGCGGCGAGAAATATTGAGGAAGGTGGTTCGCTAACCATAATATCAACGGCACTGATTGATACTGGTAGTCGTATGGACGAAGTTATATTCGAAGAATTTAAAGGAACAGGTAATTCAGAAATAATTCTCGACCGGAAGGTAGCAGATAAGCGGGTATTCCCAGCGATTGATATCTTGAAATCCGGTACACGTAAAGAAGATCTCTTGATTGATAAGGTTGATCTACAGAAAACGTTTGTATTACGTCGGATATTAAATCCTATGGGCACAACAGACGCAATCGAATTCTTGATCTCAAAGCTGAAACAAACGAAAAATAATTCAGAATTTTTTGACTCAATGAATACTTGACGTGTTAGCGGGCGCGAGGAAAAGTCGCGATGGATACGATATACGCTCTCGCAAGTGCTACAGGTAAGTCTGGTGTTGCTGTTGTGCGTATTTCGGGACCGAAGTCCTCTGTAATAGCGAAAGAGTTGCTTGGTGGATATCTCTCACCGCGTTTGACGCGGTTGGTCACCATCCGCGATGTATGTGGTGAATTGATAGACACAGCCTTAGCGATTTATTTTAAAGCGCCTGCCAGTTTCACTGGAGAAGATATACTTGAGCTGCATGTCCATGGTAGTATATCAATTATTGGTGCTTTGTCAGAGTGTTTGTCGACTTTTGATGGTGTGCGTCTCGCGAAGCCTGGAGAATTTACACGACGAGCCTTAGATAATAATAAACTTGATCTATCGCAAGTGGAAGGACTCGCCGATCTTATTGATTCTGAAACAGAGGCGCAACGAAAACAGGCGCAGAGAGTTTTGTCTGGCGAACTTGGAGTTTTAGCACAAACTTGGAGAAATGATTTGATACGGGCGGCCGCTTTGCTGGAAGCAAAGATTGACTTTGCTGATGAAGAGGTACCTGAGGATGTATATGCTGAGGTTATCAATTTACTGATTAAAACGAAGTCGGCACTTCTATCGGAAGCGGATGGCGTACATTTTGCGGAACGTATTAGATCGGGTTTCGAGGTTGCTATTCTCGGTCGACCAAATGTAGGAAAGTCTAGTCTTTTAAATGCGTTAGCCGGTAGAGAGGCAGCAATAACTTCTGAAATTGCTGGAACGACTCGTGACGTGGTTGAGGTGCGGATGGATCTGAACGGTATACCTGTGACCCTATTGGACACAGCTGGAGTTCATAATACGGACGATGAGATAGAAAGTATAGGTATTAAGCGGGCATTGGCATGCGCCCAAAACGCTGACCTAAGCTTAGTTTTGACAGATGGCGATGACTTACCACAATTTTTGACAGAAGTTAGTGAGTATATTGTCGTTTATACAAAGGGCGACGTGACTGGTAAAGACGGGGCAATTTCGGTAAGATCTGGTAAAGGTATTGATAAATTGGTTGGGAAAATTTCGTCTTTACTGAGGAATAAGTCACTTGAGGTTGGTGTTGCATCTCATGAGAGGCACAGATTGGCTTTAACAGATGCAATAGGTCATATTGAGGTAATTATGGAAATAGTGGGCGATGATGATCAAATTGAATTTTTATCTGATAGGGTGAGATCTGCAGTTATGTCATTGGATTCGTTAATTGGATCGGTGGGTGTAGAGGATATACTTGACGAGATATTTTCAAGTTTTTGTCTTGGAAAGTGAGGAGTGTTTCACGTGAAACATTTTGACGTTGTGGTAATTGGTGGAGGACATGCGGGATGCGAAGCAGCTGCCGCAGCGGCTCGGCTGGGCGCAAAGACGGTTCTAGTAACCTTAACGCAGCACGACCTTGGAGTTATGTCCTGTAATCCAGCTATTGGTGGATTAGGTAAAGGACATCTAGTGCGCGAAATTGATGCACTTGATGGAATAATGGGAAAGGCAGCTGATAAAGCCGGGATCCAGTTTCGTCTTCTAAACAGAAAAAAAGGTCCCGCGGTTCAAGGGCCTAGAGCGCAAGCGGATCGCAAACTTTATACCAACGCAATTGCAACATTTATTGCGAAGCAAAATAACCTAGATATCATTATTGGAGAGGTCGTAGATTTTCTGGGTACAGGTAACCAAATCTCGGGCGTTGTTTTGGCCGACGGTTCAGAAGTGATTTCGAGAAGCACGATCTTGACTACCGGTACATTTTTGAGGGGCATAATCCATATAGGCGATAAGCAGATTTCTGGTGGTCGGATGGGTGACCAGCCCTCTGTGAGGCTGGCAGCAAAAATGGATGACTTTGGGTTGGATTTTGGTCGGTTGAAAACAGGGACGCCTCCTAGATTAGATGGGAGAACTATAAACTGGGATGCGCTTGAAGTGCAATCAGGAGACGAAGAGCCAGCTCTTTTCTCATTTATGTCTAAAGGACCTACTGCAAGGCAAATTTCATGTGGAATTACGCATACAAATGAAAGGACACATGAAATTATACAAAAAAACCTCTCTCGGTCTGCAATGTATGGTGGTCGTATAGACGGGATTGGGCCACGATATTGTCCATCGATAGAAGATAAGATCGTGCGTTTTTCAGACAAATTAAGTCATCAGGTTTTTCTAGAACCTGAGGGGCTGGCTGATTTTACAGTTTATCCCAATGGGATTTCAACATCTTTACCTGCGGATGTGCAGAGGGCATATGTGAATTCAATATCCGGTCTCGAGAACGCAGAAATACTTCAGCCAGGATATGCAATCGAATACGATTATGTTGACCCAAGAAAATTGGATACCACGCTAGCTGTGCGTGGTGTGACTGGCCTTTATCTTGCGGGGCAAATTAATGGTACTACTGGATACGAAGAAGCAGCAGCGCAAGGTGTGGTGGCGGGCTTGAATGCAGCCCGTGCTACTTTCGGAAAAGATGAAATCTATTTTTCACGACGAAACAGCTATATCGGGGTCATGATTGATGATCTGACAACGCTGGGTGTTGCAGAGCCTTACAGAATGTTTACGTCGCGTGCTGAGTTTCGTCTTTCGTTGCGCGCTGACAACGCAGATCAACGCTTGACGCCCTTGGGTGTTGAGCTTGGTTGCGTGGGTAAAGAACGGAAATCCGCTTTCAGCTTAAAACAGGCTCAGCTTTCTAAATTAGAAAAACAGCTCAAGGAACAGCTTTTTACTCCTAAACAGTTAAATTTGGGCGGAATTGAGGTCAATTCTGATGGAACAAA
The DNA here is from genome assembly GCA_913051655.1 of uncultured Alphaproteobacteria bacterium. Lineage (GTDB taxonomy): Bacteria > Pseudomonadota > Alphaproteobacteria > Rhodobacterales > Rhodobacteraceae > LFER01. The sequence continues at coordinate 9,371 of CAJXHI010000007.1, read as the reverse complement.
GAGGAGTTTATATCAGGTACTCTCTTTTCCAAATGTTGAATTTACCGATTTGCTTGCTTTGGATGCTAATTTGGCTGGCTATCCAGCAAAAATTTCAGAACAAATCTGTCGTGACGCGCTATATTCAAATTATGTGAATCGTCAGCAAAAAGACGTTGAGAGCCTCAAAAAAGATGAAGATCAAATAATCCCTAAAGAATTTGATTATTCTGCTCTAGATGGGTTATCTAATGAGTTGAAGGTTAAGCTTGAGGCCGTTTGTCCCAGAGATTTAAGCCAGGCGATGCGGATTGACGGCATGACGCCTGCCGCAGCTTTGTTGATACTAGGCAAGATTAAGAGTAAACGTCGCGCGGGGAGCGCTTGATGGATCGTAAGATCGTTGGTGATAAAAAAGTTTCACGTGAAACATTGGATCGCTTAAGAATATTTGAAACTCTCGTAAGAAAATGGACGAAGACAGTAAATCTGGTTTCAAAAGGAGATGTTACCAAGCTTTGGGAGCGACATATTTTAGACTCAGCTCAAATATATCCGTATCTGCCAAAATCTCCAAGTATTTATGCAGACTTTGGCAGCGGAGGCGGGTTTCCGTCTATTGTGTTGTCAGCACTTCTTTATGAAGAAAATTTGGATCTGAAAATTCATCTTATCGAAAGCGATCGTAGGAAGGCAGCATTTTTAAGAACAGCGCTGAGGGAATTAAAAATACCCGGAACGGTTTGGAGTGAACGTGTGCAAGAAGTTAAGCTTTCACCAGCAAGTATTCTATCTGCCCGAGCGGTTGCGCCGTTGAAGGAACTTCTTTCTATGGCTGAAATGCTGATAAATAAGGAAACAATATGCTTCTTTCCCAAGGGTATTAGTTGGAAAAAAGAGGTCAAAGATGCACGAAAACAATGGAATTTCAGCCTAAAAGCAATTAATAGTCAAACTCAACCAAACGCAAGAATTCTTGAATTAGGGAGCATTGAGCGTGTCTGGGATTGATAAGGCAAACGATTTTAAAATAATAGCAATCGCCAATCAAAAAGGTGGTGTTGGGAAAACCACAACTTCCATAAATCTTGCTGCTGCACTTGCGGAAACGGGTAAGAAAGTACTGATTATTGATCTCGATCCTCAAGGCAATTCCTCAACGGGATTGGGTATTCGGCCAGATCAGCGGAAGTTTACTACATTTGAATTGTTAGTTGAAAATGTGGAAGTAAGTGAGGTAATTATGGCAACTGATGTTGAAAACCTTTCAATCATTTCAGCAACAACGGATCTAAGCTCAGCCGATATAGAGCTTTTTGCCAATGAAAATCGGATTTTCATGCTGCGTGACGCGCTGAAAAAAGACGTTTTGAATAAGTTTGGCTTTGATTTTGTCCTAATTGACTGTCCGCCATCTCTAAATCTTTTGACTGTCAATGCAATGGTGGCCGCAAACTCCGTATTAATTCCACTGCAAAGCGAATTTTTTGCTCTCGAGGGTCTTTCTCAGTTGATGTTATCCATACGAGAAGTGCGTGCAATAGCAAATAAACACCTCCGGATAGAAGGTATCGTTCTTACAATGTTTGATCGGCGGAACAATCTATCGCTTTTAGTTGAAGAGGATGCTCGCGAAAATCTTGGCGATCTTGTTTATAAGTCGATTATTCCGCGTAATGTCCGGGTCAGCGAAGCGCCATCTTATTCACTACCTGTTTTGTCTTATGATCCCACTTCAAAGGGCGCGCAGGCTTATCGGGATCTTGCGAAAGAGTTTCTTGCTAACAATCCATCAGTATCAGCAGCTTAGGGGTTAAATTATGGCAAATTCAAAACCCAAGGGTCTTGGCCGCGGCTTATCAGCTCTTATGGCAAACGCAGAGCCTAACACGGCAGTTTCATACGATACAAAGTTAATTCTGTCGTCTGCAGAACAGAATATACCAATTGAAAAAATCTTTCCGAACCCAGACCAGCCACGGCGGAGCTTTGCGCCTATTGATCTTGAAGATTTGGCAAATTCAATCCGCACGAAGGGTGTAATACAACCGTTGATTGTAAGACGACATCCAGAAAAGGGTGATGCATTCGAAATCGTTGCAGGGGAACGTCGATGGCGCGCATCACAAATGGCGCAGCTACATGAACTACCTGCTGTAGTTCGGGATTTCTCTGATAATGAAGTGCTTGAAGTTGCAATTATCGAAAATATCCAACGTGAAGATCTAAACCCAGTTGAAGAAGCTGCGGGTTACCGCCAATTGATGGATCGTTTTGGTCGCACTCAAGAACAAATGGCAGAGGCCCTCGGCAAAAGTAGGAGCCATATCGCCAACTTCCTTCGTCTTTTAAATCTCCCAGTCGATGTTCAGGCGCACCTAAAAGAGTCCAAGCTTACAATTGGACACGCGCGCGCACTAGTCACAACAGAAAACGCTAGCGAACTAGCACAAATCATCATTTCCAAAGGGCTTTCTGTCAGAGATACTGAAAAACTGGTCAAAAAATCACGTAAAGAAGGTCTAGAAAAGCCATCTGACCCATCTTCCAAAAAGAATTTTACTAATAAAGATGCAGATACGAAAGCTTTAGAAAATGACCTTTCAGCGGCGCTCGGAATGACGGTTCAAATTAACCACCATACAGATAAAGACAGTGGAGAAGTGACAATTTCCTACGCGTCTTTGGATCAACTGGATGATATTTGTGAGATGCTTAACGTGTAGGGTTTGGCTGCGTCCGTATAAAACCGAGGACCGCCGTTAAAATTATAACTTTAAAAAAGACATTATAACGTTCGGTCTTGCAAGAAAGCTGATTAAAATACGTAAAAATCGAAAATATACCGAGGATGTTAATTTTTTCTTAATCGCGTCTTCTAATCTCTAATTTAAGCACTTTTCATTTAAACGTTATTCAAACACACTTAAGACAAATCCACCAGTAACTGCCGAACAACATAATTTAAAAGCAATGTTCCGTTTTCTGTGGCTTGAATTCGGCCTTTCTTCAGCTGAATCAGGCCTTGCGATGTTAAATTCGTTAAAGCAGTTTCGGATGGAGGCTCACCAAAAATAGTTTGGAAACGTTTTATTGAAATACCTTGTACGAGGCGCATCCCCATCAGAACCAATTCGGTTCCTTGATCTTTGCGAGATAGGCTGGTTACTGATGAGTCTCCGCTTCCTTTCTTAACTTCTGATAGCCACTTAGAAGGCTGCTTGTAAGTATTTGTGGAATATCTAGACTGTTCAAGGGTCAACCGCCCATGGGCTCCGGGGCCAATCCCTGCGTAATCTCCATAATTCCAATAAACAAGGTTATGACGGCACTCATGCCCTGGCCTGGCATGGTTTGAAACCTCATAAGCTGATAGGCCATTTGCATCGCATAGGTCTCGGGTCATTTCAAACAGATCAGAGGCAAGATCTTCATCCGGAAGACCCCTTAGTTTTCCTGCAGCATAACGATCGCCGAATGCCGTGCCTTTCTCTATAGTTAATTGATACAAAGACATATGGTCCAAACCAATATTAAGTGCTTGTTTTAATTCACTTTTCCAATCTTCCAAGGTCTGGCTTTGCCTTGCATACATCAAGTCAAAACTGGTTCTTTCAAAGACTTTTTGTGCCATATCAAATGATTTCAAAGCCTCTTTAGCCGTATGAAGCCTACCCAATCGTTTCAGGTCTTGATCATTTAATGATTGTATTCCCATGGAGATACGATTTACACCTGAGGCCTTAAATCCTCGCATCTTTTTTGTCTCAACAGAGGTGGGGTTTGCTTCAAGCGTAATCTCACAATTACTTTCTAACTGCCAAACAGATGTGATTTTCTCCAACAATGTTTCAACGAGCGATGGACTCATTAAACTAGGTGTCCCGCCACCTATGAAAATCGATTTTACACTGCGCATTCCGGTTAATCGTGCAGTACGATCGATCTCTTTTAAATAGGCATCCCGCCAATCGCTTTCGTTAATTACTTTGGAAACGTGACTATTAAAGTCACAATAGGGACATTTAGCAGCGCAAAAGGGCCAATGGATATAAACTCCAAAGCCCCCATTTTGCCAATCTTCAGTTGGCGAAATATTTGAAGAGCTTTTCAAGGGCATTTGCACGATGACTGATTTTGTTTTTTTCCCAACGATCCATTTCACCAAAGGTAATATCAAAACCGTTTGGCTGAAAAATAGGATCATATCCGTGTCCTAAGTTCCCCCGCATGGGCCAAACAATTGTCCCGTCTATCTTTCCTTCAAACACAACATCCTCGCCATCTGGCCATGCAAGAACCATTGTGCAGATGAAACTTGCTTTTCGAGGGTGTGGTGCGTTTCTTTGTTCCAAAAGATTGTGAGATTTCGTCATTGCCATAACAAAATCACGACCCTGACTTGTTTCTGCCCAATCCGCAGTGTAAACGCCCGGCGCGCCATCAAGCGCATCGATTTTTATGCCACTATCATCTGATAACGAGGGGAGTTTAGTGGCTTTTGCTGCAGCATGTGCTTTGATGCGAGCATTCCCCACAAAAGTTATTTCTGTTTCGTCTGGCTCTGGAAGGTTCAGTGTTTTTGCGCTGAGGATTTTTACATTCAGAGGTGTTAAAAGTGCTACAATTTCTTCCAGCTTTCCTTCATTATGGGTCGCTGCAACAATGCTCTGTCCCTCGATGGATCGCATCATGAAACTGCTGCTGATTGTGCTTGGATAAGCTCCGCGATGCCTTTTTTAGCGAGATCTACCAACTTGTCGAGGTCTATGCGAGTAAAGGTTGATCCTTCTGCGCTCACTTGTAATTCGATCAAGCGTTGATCGCCTGTCATTACAAAATTTCCGTCAACCCCGGCTTCGCTGTCTTCCGGATAATCAAGATCAAGAATGGGTTGGCCTGCGTAAATACCACAGCTCACCGCTGCAACTGGTGCTAAAAGTGGGTCGCTTTGAATTAAGTTTGCACCCATTAATTTATTTACAGCTAAACGAAGAGCGACCCAACCACCGGTAATAGAAGCGCATCGCGTTCCGCCGTCCGCTTGAATAACATCACAATCTAAAGTGATTTGGCGTTCACCTAATGCAACACGATCTACGCCAGCGCGAAGTGATCTTCCGATTAAGCGCTGAATTTCAACAGTACGACCACCTTGTTTGCCAGACGCAGCCTCGCGTCGCATCCGAGATCCCGTCGAGCGGGGAAGCATTCCATATTCCGCCGTGATCCAACCGAGGCCAGTGCCCTTAACGAACGGGGGAACCCGTTCTTCAAGCGTTGCAGTGCATATAACTTGGGTATCCCCAACCTGAATCAAACAGGATCCTTCAGCATGTTTCGTCACATTTGTTTCAATGCAAACGGGTCGCATTTGGTCAAGCGCCCTACCAGATGGTCTCATCAGCTTGCCTTTCTGTTTTGCGCAACACATACATGGAGCAAGGTTAGATGCGCAAGCCCGATTGACCTTTTCTTTTTATGACATTTAATGTCATCGTCCAGAGAAAGATCATCATGTCACAAAATGAAAACATTCTAAGCGATATGAACGACAGAACCCGCGAGGTGTTTCGCAGGATTGTCGAAGGTTATCTGGATAGTGGCGAACCCATGGGATCACGCACATTAACCCGTTCGCTGAGCGAAAAAATCAGCTCTGCAACTGTGCGCAATGTTATGCAGGATTTGGAAATTTTAGGTCTTTTGGATAGTCCGCATATCAGTGCTGGACGTATTCCAACCGAGCTTGGGCTGAGGATGTTTGTTGATGGGCTTTTGGAGGTGAAATCGCTTGATCGTATGGATCGCGAAAAACTCAACCAAAGTCTTGATGGCAACGAAAGCGATGTTGGTGATGCTTTGGACCGCGTGGGATCGGTTCTTTCTGGTTTGACTCAAGGCGCATCTCTTGTCCTTACACCGAAACAAGAAGAGCCTATCAAACACATCGAATTTGTATCCCTTTCGCCGGTGCAGGTTTTGGTGGTTTTGGTTTTTGCAAATGGAGAGGTCGAGAACCGGCTTTTCACACCGCCTTTGGGTCAGACGCCCAGCGCGCTTCGTGAAGCAGCGAATTTTTTAAACTCTCTGGCAGAGGGGCGCACACTGTCACAGTTACAAACTGTTGTACGAAGCGAAATCCAAAAACGGCGCAGAGAAGTTGATGATATTGCCAAGACATTAGTCGAATCAGGTGTTGCCGTTTGGGAAGACCGGGGTGAGGCAAATGAGCGGCTTATCGTACGTGGACGCTCGAATCTATTAGAAAACGACGCGCAGCAGGATGATATTGAACTGATCCGAAAGCTTTTTGATGACCTTGAACGCAAGCAGGATATCGCCAGTTTCCTCGAATTGACCGAAGAAGGTCAGGGAGTGCGCATTTTTATTGGCTCAGAGAACAAACTTTTTTCACTTTCGGGTTCCTCTTTGGTGGTTTCTTCATATATGAACGCTGATCATAAAGTTATTGGAGCAATCGGAGTGATCGGACCAAAACGACTGAATTATGGGCGGATTGTCCCGATCGTGGATTATACAGCGCAGCTGGTTGGAAAATTGATTTCCAAAAGGACTTAGAGGTGAAAAATGGCAGAACCAAAACAAGACAACTTTTTGGAAGGCATCAGTGATTCTCAGGATGCCCAAGATCAGGAAGAGCTGATCAACATAGACGAAGAAGTCGTGCAATTTGATGAAATTGACGCTATTCGGGCAGAACGTGATGATTACCGCGATAAATTCATGCGTGCTTTGGCTGACGCGGAAAATGCTCGAAAACGGGCGGACAAAGATCGTCGTGAGGCGGAAAATTTTGGTGGCTCCAAATTGTCTCGCGACCTTTTGCCGATATATGATAATTTAAAGCGTGCGATTGAAGCCGCTGGCGAAGAAACGGGAGAGAATGCCAAGGCTCTTGTCGAAGGTGTCGAATTGACGATGCGTGAACTTGTAAACGTGTTCCGCAAACATGGTATCGAAGCAATTACACCAGAAGTGGGGGATCGCTTTGACCCACAAATCCATCAAGCTATGTTCGAAGCCCCACTTCCCGGCACCTCTGCAGGGGATATCATACAAGTTTCTGCCGAAGGGTTTATGCTTTACGACCGCCTTTTGCGCCCGGCACAAGTTGGCGTTTCTTCGACGCCGGCGTCTTGAGAAAAGTTAGGACTTTTGCAAAAGCTCTTTTAGTTCATAGAGCTTTTGCAACGCCTCTATCGGGCTAAGCTCATCAGGGTAGACATTTTCCAATGCTTCTTGAACGACATTATTTTTTGATTGGGGAGTAGGAACATTGTCTTGCAGCTGGGAAAATAGTGGCAGATCATCAATCATTGCTTTTTGAAGGCAAGACCCCTCCCGTTCGCTTTTTTCCAACTCATTGAGCACATCTCTCGCACGCATCACAACTGCCGCGGGTAGGCCCGCCAATTGTGCAACCTGCACACCATAAGACCGATCCGCCGCGCCCCTCTTCACTTCATGCATAAAGACCACGTTTCCTTCCCATTCTTTTACGGTGACGGTAGCGTTTTCGACTCTGTCGAGTTTTGTGGAGAGATTTGTAAGCTCATGGTAGTGAGTGGCAAACAAAGCTCGTGTCTGGTTTACATCATGCAAATGCTCCAACGTCGCCCAAGCAATGGAAAGCCCGTCATAAGTTGCTGTTCCTCTGCCAATCTCATCCAAAATGACCAAAGCGCCGGACTCTGATTGGTTTAGTATGGCTGCCGTTTCGATCATTTCTACCATAAAGGTTGATCGACCTCTTGCCAGATCATCAGAAGCGCCGACGCGACTGAAAAGCTGTGTGACCAAACCGATGTGCGCCTGATTTGCAGGAACAAAGCTTCCCATTTGTGCAAGCATTGCAATCAGTGCGTTTTGTCGCAAAAAGGTTGATTTTCCGGCCATATTTGGCCCCGTCAAAAGCCAAATTCCTCCATCATCAATCTTACAATTATTGGGAATAAACGTACTACCGTTTTGCTTCACCGCCATCTCAACGACGGGATGTCGACCACCTTCAATCATGAAAGCGCTGCTAGAATCTACTAAAGGCCTGACCCAATTCTCTGATAATGCAAGATCTGCTAGGGATGCTGAAACATCCAACACTGACAACCCGAGCGAAGTAGCAGCGATATTTTCCGAAGATTTAAGAACTATTTTACAAAGTTCATCAAAAATGCGTTTCTCAATTTCTAACGCGCGATGCCCGGCATTGAGTATTTTTGTTTCTATTTCGGACAAATCGACCGTTGTAAAACGGACCTGATTGGCGGTGGTTTGTCGATGAATAAAGGTTTGGTTTAGTGGTGGCGAATGCATTTTCTCCGCATGTGTTGAAGGCGTTTCAATAAAATAGCCAAGCACATTATTATATTTTATCTTGAGGGATTGGACACCAGATAGGGCGATATAATCTTCCTGCATTTTTACAATTACACTGCGCCCTTCGTCCCTCAATAGGCGCACTTCATCTAATTCTGCTTTAAAACCTGATGCAACAAATCCCCCGTCTCTTGTCAATATAGGCGGTTCAGAAACCAGTGCATGTTTTAAAAAATCGATCAGGTTTTCATGGCCCTGCAACGCATCAATCGAATGTCGGATATGCTCTGACCAATCTTTTCCATGTAAAGCTTCGTAGATCTGCTGTGCTTGTATTAAGCCAGATCGGATATTGCCAATATCCTTTGGACCGCCTCGTTCCAGAGAAATTCGCGACAAAGCTCTTTCAAGATCAGGCACTTTTCGCAATTCTTCTATGATGACTTGTCGTGCATATAAATCTATGCATATGTCATTAATGCCGTCTAAGCGATTTTTAATCTCGGTTACGTCCAAAGATGGCGCTGATAACCGTTGTTCCAACAATCGCGCGCCGGGCGCGGTTACCGTCCTGTCAATGGTGCCTAAAAGCGACCCTTGCCTTGACCCGCTCAAAGTTCTTGTCACTTCAAGATTTCGTCTTGTCGCAACGTCAATTTGCATGATTTTTGATGCAAACTGCCTTTGTGGAGCTTTTAGAAGGGGAAGTTTACCTTTCTGAGTAATGTCTAAATAATCTATTAGGGCACCTAGCGCTGATATTTCTACACGTTCAAAATGCCCGAATGAATCCAGCGTTGCGATACGAAACAAAGATTTTATACGCACGCCCCCGGATACACTATCAAAAGCAGCTGCTCCAAGCGGCGTCAGAGTGCAAGACAGATCCTCAGCTATTTCTACGACATCTTCGTAAAATGTCTCTGGAACTAACATTTCACTCGGCTTGATCCGTGCTAATTCTGGACCAAGCTTAATAAAAGGAATCTTCTCGACCCATAACTCGCCGGTTGAAATATCGACCCAAGCCAATGCATAATCGTTTCGCGTTT
>CAJXHI010000006.1 GCA_913051655.1 uncultured Alphaproteobacteria bacterium | reverse complement strand
GATGGCGAAGGTGAACACCAAGGCGATGGCGGAGGTGAATACCAGGGCGATGGCGAAGGTGAACACCAAGGCGATGGCGGAGGTGAAGGCAGCAATCAATATGTAGATACAAGTGGCAATATAGACTCTGTTTTGGCAACTGCTTACGGGGATTATACATTTGCGGATTTCATGCAGATAAGCGATGAGCGCGTTTACGCCTTCAATGACGACGGCTCTATGGCTGATAGCGAAACTATTGTGTTTAACTTTAGTTTCTCTGGCTATGGTCGAAACGACGTTTTTTATGGCTCTGCAGGCAATGACACCTTTATGGGTGTTCCTGGGGATGATCTTTTCTACGGACGCGGAGAGCAGGCCACAGAATGGTGGGATAGCTTCAATACTGGGGATGTGGCACAATATAGTGGAAACCGTGCGCGATATACTATTTCCGATCGCTTAACTGATCGTGATGAAAATAACGATGGAAAAACGGACGATTACCTCATCCCACTTGAAAATGGCGAAACGGAACTCAGCTATTTCACCGTTTCCGATATCTTGGAGCTCAGCGAAGGTGGTGATGGTACTGACGTTCTCTTTGACATTGAGCGCCTTGAATTTGCGGATACGACGTATTGGCTGGAAATAAGAAATGTAAGTAATCCATGGGACACGCGTTCTAATATTTTCGGAACGTCCGGAAATGATAATTTTACTGAGTTTACTATTGAAAGTGACGTAAGCGACGAATTTAGTATTAACGGTGGCGCAGGAAATGATTTACTCGTTGGCGGCGCAGAGCCTACGGATGACGATGATTGGTCTTGGGGAGACACCGCAGTCTATGAGGCAGCGGAAGCCAATTTCGATATCTCGCTAAAAACGGTTTCATTAGATGCAGCTGGTTTTGATTGGGATGGAAGTGGGTTAGTAGACACAGCAGATGAAGATCTTCGTCTTGAGCTTGTAGATCGATTTGGTAACAGTCAGTCATATATCGATCAGGTGACAGTGGTAGACGTGCGACCAGATGAGGCTGGAGGTCTGGGGACTGACATATTATATGGTATAGAGCGTATAGAATATCGCTCCGGATCATCTAGCAGTCAGGTAGACTTAGTTCCTGAGACCTGGATGAATAATGATTGGCAGACTAATATCGATTATATTGGTAACTTTCGGGGAACTGCATATGGAGATATCTTTGTCGGTGACGACGGAAATACGCATGTAGAGTCATATGCTGGGGATGATATAATTTTAGCTGAAGGTGGGGGAGACTATGTATCCCCAGGCGCAGGCAACGACTATGTTAATGTAAGTGATGATACCTTATTAGGTTCCATGGATTATTACGATCCATGGTTAACTCGAGATGAAGTTCGCTTTAACAGCGTTGAATACTCGCGCATCGAGGTTTCCCGAGTAACGGCTTTTGTAGACGAAGACGGTCTTTCATTGGTGAATTCGGACGGGCAGTGGCTTATCGACGGGTATAGCGGCGACGCAGCACTTAATTCAGATGCTTGGACGGATGCTTCAAGCTCAGAAGCACCTGACGGATACCAAGCGGCAAGCGCATATTTAGTTACTGATACTTTACCGTCCTCTGAAGCTGGATCAATTGGAGTAAATCTGATCGTCGGTGTCGACGCTCTAAGCTTTTCGGATGAATATATTGAAGTAGCAGCGCGGACAGATGAGTGGTCATGGACCGATTGGTTCACCGGTGAAACAGTTACTGAGAGCTTTCAGCAAGGCACACCATTTGACGATGTTGGTTCGGATGCTTTGATTGGTGGATCCGGCCAAGACACTCTCGAGGGGCGCGATGGAAATGATTACCTGGAAGGTGGAGCGGGAGGCGATCGTCTTAATGGCGGCAAAGGCAATGATGTTTTAAATGGTGGTGCGAATGGCACAACAGGAGACATTTGGCGTGATGCTGACCGTGTTACTTATAACGGTATAGAAGATCGCTATGAAATTTATCAGGTAAAAGTCGATGCAGACTCTATTACTCAGAATAAATCACAGGCGGATATAACAATTTATGATACTGCCGGTGTCATAGATTTTGTCCTTGATGGATACACTTTAAGTACAGATGTCCCGGCGGGTGTAAATCTCTCAACTGCATATGTCGTCTGGGATGCTCTAAAAGACGAGCTTGGTGGAACGGGCAACGACTTACTCTTGAATGTTGAAACGATAGAGTTTGAGCGTAGTCAGGTAGACCTTGGCCTCAGGATCCAATTGGATAACTGGGATGGAGATGATTACTATGACTGGGTAAATGTCGAGGGTACAAAAGGCGATGATCTAATCGTTGATTGGAACACTGGCGACGACATTGATGAAAACCCTGAAACAAACGATGCAGAAGAAGCTGATAGTGAAATTCGCGGCAAAGGTGGCGACGACCTGATATATGGCTATGGTGGTGGTGATCGTATTTCTGGTGGTAGTGGTAACGACTTTATTGATGGTGGCGCCAACGGTATCGCCGACGATTGGGGATGGGCACGAAAAGATGAAGCAATTTTCCAAGGTCAAGCGTCTAATTACTCCGTTACCTCCTACTCTGGTACCGACGAAGAATTCCTTCAAATTGTCGAAAACAAATTTTCCTGGCTGCCGCTTAATACAATCAATGGATCCAGCACATACACCGTCGTAATCGATGATTTACCGGAGGCTATGGGTGGATCTGGAACTGATATTCTAACAAACGTGGAATTTATAGATTTCCAAGATAAGTATCTTGCTTTGGCGGTGGAAGAATTCATAGAAACCAATGCTGCCGGTCAGATGGTACGGGCCTTTGTGGACGGCACCGATGGTAATGACATTATTGGTGTTGCTGATGCTAGCACTGTCACAGCTGGTTCTTATAATTATTCTGGAAATGATGATCTCATCGGGAACAATGGCAACGATACGATTTACGGTGGCGCAGGCGGTGATTTCATCAAAGGTGGAGCCGGCGATGACATTATTGATGGTGGAGAAGACGGGATAGATCCTTATTCTGGTCATATTATGGTGGATGTTGTCCGCTATAACGGTGACTACGTTGATTACGAAATTGAAGACGCAGATGTGGATGGCGTTCTAACAATCACAGTAACCCATTCGGATCAACATGGTGACGGCACCGACACAATAACCAATGTTGAGGTTCTGGAATTCAATGATCAGCGAATAAATATTGGTACAGAAGCGTTTGAAAGAACCAATCATTTGGGCGACACCATCGGTACTGACTACTTTGGAAGTATTTTTGGCGACACTATCGAGGGCACATCTGGATCTGACTTCATGGAGGGCCGTTCTGGAGCTGATACCTTAGTTGGGAATGGTGGTCCGGACCACTTTATTGGTGGCGCTGGAAACGACACTATTCGGGGTGGGCAAAATGGAACCGATGAATGGGGTAACCCTGGTGAAGATGTTGCTATCTTTCATGCAGATAGTGAAAACTTCGAAATCACTTATTATAACTATGACGGCGAAGTAGCATCCGATTATCAAATAGATGGGTACATTACCGTCGCAGACTCCCGCAGTGATGATAGCGTTGCATTGGGTACTGATACACTTTACGGGATCGAGGCCTTACAGTTTGACGACGACTTTATCAGTTTTATAGCCTCCAATACTTTTGTAGATCTTGACGGTGATGGACTGCCAGATGCTGGTGGCCAGCGCGGTACAAGTGCTGCTGATGCGCTTACTGGCGATGAAATGGATGATAAGTTAGAGGGTAAAGCAGGTAACGACACTCTGATTGGTGGTAAAGGCAGCGACTACCTCGACGGCGGCGCGAATGATGACTTTATTCTAGCCGGCGATGATAATGAATTTGAAATGGATGTTGTTGCGTTCGATGTAAATCTCTCTGAATTCACAACTTTTGCGGAAAATGGTAGTTATTTCGCGAAGGACGGCGTAACAGGTGAATATCAGCTCGATACTGATGGTGCCGTGAAATTGTATTCCGACGCGGAAGTAGATGAAGGTTTCACTGCAATTTCAGCCTATAAGTTTGAAAGTGAGACGACCGGGACTGACTACGTAGCAGAAGTTGAAGGTATCGAACTGAAAGACGGTTTCTTAAACTTTGATGCTGAGCACCGTTATGATGACTTCAATTATGACGGCATTTTTGATGTAGCCGAAATCTTTGGTGGTCTGGCCGGCGAAAGCTTTACCAGCTCAGGGCTAGTAGAAACACTCAATGTTACTGAGGCGGTCGCAGAAAATATGTTAGCTGCAAATAACGTGATTGATGGTGGCTTTGGATCAGACACCATCGAAGCGGGAGCAGGTGATGACCTTATTTTACCTGGGAAAGCAACGTCCTCTACAACTGACGTTATTGATGGTGGAGAAGGCACTGACATCGTTATACTTGATGGAGCTCAGTCAACTTGGTCCTCTGAGAGCGGTGAAGGAAATTATTCCGACTATCTTCTTTACACGACAAGTGACATTTCAGGATACAAAGTATACGTAAAGGGTGTTGAAGGCGTTGAATATGAAGATGGATTTCAAAGTCTTGAAGTTCTTACAACAAACTTGGATGTAGATGACGACGGCGTTGTTGATGAAACAGTTGTCAAAGGGACCACTGGTAACGAAGATCTAGTTTCGACAGGTAAACTCACTGATTATATAGATGGTGGTTCCGGGGATGATGTTATAGCTGCCGGCGACGGTGGTGACATGGTCACAGGTGGCGCGGGCAGTGACTTCATCTTTGGTGGTGCGGATGCTGGAGTTGACGCCAAAGGTGAAGCTTTGTTTGACACAGCCGTTTTTGAGGGCAAAGCAACGTCATCAGATGTTGATGGCGACGGAGAAATTGGCGAGGATGAACAGGCTGATTTCACTATCGCAGAGGCCGGTTTTGTACTTTGTACAGGATACGTTTCGGAAAGCGGTGAATGCATACTCCTTGAGGTCGAAGAGGGTGCGATTAAGGAGCTATCAGACAAGGACATTGATGTAAGCAATAAGCCTACAGTGTTTACAGCTATAGACGAAGTTTACGTTGCAAAAGTTAGCGAAACGTATGATGGGGATGGCGACGGAACCGCAGATGTTGTGCAGGCTTTTGAGAGCGATGGTACTACGTCAGAAGGCTATTTTGTAGGCGGTTCTGAAAATGGCATCAGTGTTTACACTGGATCTGCGGACGATAACTTTGACACTGCAACAATGGAATTAGTCAAGGTTCTCCGTGCAACTGATAGCAACGATAATCAGTTTATAGTTCACGATGTGCATGAAATATTGGACGTATACACAGTTACAAAAGATGATGAAGTCGATACTCTGGTTGGAATTGAGAAGTTGGAGTTTAGCGATGGTGTAGTCGAACTTGAAACTGCTTCTGAAAGTGTTACCAGTTTTTCACTGCAAGACGGGTTAAATACGATTACGAATCAAGATGGTACAGATTTCAGCGACGAAATTACGTCAGGTGATGGTTCTGATATATTGGCCGGAGGTGATGGAAACGATGTCTTCATATTTGATGACAGCTCTGGTACTGACAGAGTCTCCGATTTCACAGACGGTGATAAAATTGAGATTAAGTCACTGGTAAATGGAACAAGTATCAGTTCGGGTTCGGGTGTCTTATCGCGCATATCAGATACGTCAGATGGTGCTCTCATAAATTTAGGTGAAAACAACTCGGTGTTAATTGAGAATGTGTCTAAAGATGAGCTAGACGCCTCCATGTTTATTGTCTCAGATATTATTTAATAAGTTGGAGTAGAAGAAATGGCTGACGCACGTGGTTCAATCTCAGCAGGTCCCCTTCCTCTCCTAAGTGGAATAGAAAAGACCGACAACCTTTCGAACTCTGATGATAAGGACTATTTCAAACTCTCCGCAGATAATTTTTCTGTGCCTTCGCAAATAGTTGTCAATTTCGAAGGTGATTTTAGCAGCCAAAACAACCTGTTTGATGTGTCTATTAGGAACCAATCTGATTCTGTTGTTGAGAGTTCCCAGTTTAGAGTTGCAGGTAGCTTTACCGCGGATGCAGATCCAGATACGCCGTACTACATACGCGTAGCAAGTTCAGACTCTTATGATTCCAGCAATTATACTTTGAGCTATTCGGTGATCGAGACAGCCGAGTCAGAATTAGGTTCAAATACAACGAACGATACGATTGCCACGTCTAATTTGCTCATCGATAATGCAAATTTCAAAGGTAATTTAAGTAGCGCGTCAGATAGCGATTGGTATTATTTCACGACTGGTGCAGACGACGGTGGAACTGTGTCTCTGACACTTTCTGCCTTTGCTTCTGATGCAACGTATTATGATGTAAAGATCACGGACGCAAATGGTGCGACCATTAGTAAATCTGGTGGTGAAGCACTTTCGACAAGTGCGGGACAGAGCGACGGAAGTTTGACGTTCACTGTGGCCGCATCGTCACCGACTGAAGCCGGAACATATTTTGTTAACGTGACAGCCAATAACTCCGAAACATTTGGGGACTCATCAGAATTCGGTAAGAATTACACTCTTTCTCTGACGGGTACTACAGATTATAACTCCACACCATCAGTATCTGTTAATGGCGTATTATCAGGCGCTTATGATGTCCCTGTTGAGAATGAAAACGTTTATTCCAATGTCTCAACTTCTAGCGAAACTCTTTTATCCACACTGGTGACAGCAAGTGATGGTGATACTGCAGATACGCCCAATGGAAATATTTCAACTTATATTGTTGGGCTACTGGGATCTGAAAATACAAATGGTACTATACAGTATCAGGATAATGGCGCCTCCGATTTTACGTCTATAGCGGCGAAAACGGCGGATAATGTGTCGGGCTTCTTTTATGCCTTAACGGCTTCCGAGTTCGAAACTGCAAAATATGTTGCTGGCGCTGGTGCTGAAAGCCAGAAATTATACGTAGCAGTGCGAGATGGCTCCGGTGTGTCGGATTTAGGCATACTTACAGTGCCAAGCGATCAATCTGGCTTGGTAAAGTACACTCTTAATACAGCGAATGCAGGCGTTTTAATTTCTGGCGCAGAAGGGACACCTCTTGTTGAAGGTGACGCATCATCATTTCAAACCTTAACTGCAACACTTGATGGCGTACCAAGTGAAACTGTTAATTTGATTTTGAGCGCACCTGATGACCTGACCATCGAAGGTGATAATGTCCTGCTAGTATCTGCACAAGATAATACATATCGCATTCAACTAGACGCTACGACTACCAGCCAAACCTTCAATGTCTCCGCAATAAGTAATACCGATGGCGCCGGCCTGTCGGAAACTGTTTCACTTTCTTATTCAACACAGAGCTTAGATCTAGCCTTTAATGATTTGAGTGTTTCTGCCACATCATTCACCGTCAATGAGAACATTGCAAGTTTCACAGTATCTGAAGTGGTATATTCGTCAGCTGCTGGGGTGGTTTCTGAGGCATCAGAAAGTGCAACGGCAACATACACAATCACGGCGAGTAACTTAAACGAAGAGGCTCTAACCCTTAACCTAGAAGGTTCTGGCTTAGAATTTGTTTCTGCAAGTTCCTTTGAATTGAGTTCTGCCTCTCCAAGTGCGACAATTATTGTGCGTGCGGAGGATGATACAGTCATCGAAGCAGGACAAAATAATGATGGCATTCATACGCATGCTATTCAGCACGCGATTGCAGAGGGGGGCACAACCTCCGTCAAATATTTAAACACAATCGGAAATCAGTCTATCTCGGTAATTGATAACGATAGGGCTGGAACCACATTTTCTATATTTGATGCAGCTGAGGCTAATCCACCGGCAGCACCCGATGGGGTGCAAATTCAGTTTGTGTCGGACAGTACTACTGTTTTAGATGCCACTGTGTCCAGCGGTTCTATGTTACTTGAAACAAGTATATCATTCACACACGCCCAGATAAGTAATCAATCTACTACTTATCAGAGCGATATTGCGATCTCCGATGTTATTGCGCAGTTAAAGGATATTGTGGGATTGTCACCATTAAGCGGAAATTCCGCAGCGGCAGCTGATGTCAATAACGATGGTGAAATTGCTATAGCAGATGTTATAGCAAACTTGAAACACATTGTTGGACTTGAAACGATAACTTCATTTGATGTTTCTGACTCAAGTGGTAACGTAGTTACCGAACTAAGCACTGCATCAGTTGACACCAACCTTTATCTTGTCCAGAACGGTGATGTAGATCTGAGCGGAACATTTGTTATATAAATAGGGCCTTAACATGAACCAGTTAACTAATATTCAATCTCACGTTGCAAAGAAGCTTAACTATGAGCGCGCGTTGAAAAGAGGATCCTCCACAGCCGTACTTGTTTTGTTTGCGCAAGGTTTGAGTGGTTGTATTATACAAAATAGAGAAGACGGGCCGTCAATTTCGGGTGTTGCATTCGATGGTCCGCTGGCTCGCGCCAAGGTGTTTGTGGACTCAAATAACAACAACCTTCTTGATGGTTCGGAAGATTGGGCTTGGACGAGCTCAGATGGTACATTTACTCTGACTACCAACGCAACAGGTCCTTTGGTCGTCGTTGGAACGAGTGAAACAACAGACGCTTCATCTGGTGCCAGTGTAGACGGGCTTGTTCTAACCGCTCCAACAGGTTCATCTGTAATTTCGCCGGCTACAACAGTCGCAAAAAAAATAGCCGACGACGCAATTGATGCACTTGGTGCTGGGGCAACGGACGAGCAAATTGAAGAGGCAATTAATGATGCTTACGGACAGGCGGCGAAGGCCTTGGGTTTGTCCGAGGCGTTCACGGGCGCTGACTCGACAGAATCATTGGCGACATTCAATCCATTCAGTGGGGATACAACCAGTGAAGATGCTGTTTCATATGCTCAGGCCGCAGCAAAAATCGTGGCGGTTGCAAA
The DNA here is from genome assembly GCA_913051655.1 of uncultured Alphaproteobacteria bacterium. GTDB lineage: Bacteria > Pseudomonadota > Alphaproteobacteria > Rhodobacterales > Rhodobacteraceae > LFER01. Next base: position 92,092 of record CAJXHI010000006.1, on the reverse strand, counting down.
CACAATCGCAACTGCTGAGGCGTCTGCCGGCGGTGCCGATAAAGGAACTGTGATCCTATCTGCGCTTGAAACAATTGCAGACCAGGCATTAATTGCCGCTAACGCTGAGACTGAATTAGTTGTTGATGCGGCACTAGTAACAACGGTAATTACTAACGCTACAACCCAGGTTGCTGCAAACGCTGGCCTAACTACGGCTCTGGGTGATGCGGTTGCGACGATTGCAACGGCAATCGACACAGTGACCGATACTACAGCCGATACTGCCGGAGATGTTTTATTTGCGGCGCAGTCAATCCTAGCAGAGACGGCTCAATCTGCTGCCCAAAGTGGTGATGTCGCTGGGCTGACATTTTTGAAAACAGCCGATATTGCTGCGCTGGCTGGGACATATATTCGTGTAAGCGGGGATACGATCGCCGAGTTATCAGAGGATAATGACCTCGGTGGTGCTGAAGCGCATACTATCACCGGGGCTCTTGCTATAACTGACCCGGACTTAGCCGATGAAATTAGCTATCAATTTGATACGGAAAGTATAGATTTCTTGGGTGCTGGTGATGCCAAAGGTACACTATCTCTTACTGCAGAAGGTCAATGGACATACACGTTATCAGCTTCAACAATGTCAGATTTAAATGCGCTCCAGGCTCCAGTTAATAAAGGTGCTGTAAACGCAAAAGAAGGTGTAAACTTTACGGATGTTAATTTCCAAATAGTTGAGACTTTTAAGGTCTACGTAACAGATGCTGAAGGGGCGCCGGTTTTTATTGATAGCGAGAGTACAATTCGAGCTTCAAAAATTGTTACTGTTAAGATAATTGGGGAAAATGATGCACCGACACTTGTTGGCGATTTTGAGACGCCAGCGGATGTTGCAATTGCGCAAGGTCTAGAGATTTCTGATAGTTCAGTGATTAATTTTGGCGGAGCATTTGAAGACGCTGATACAGCCGACGCGCTGACATTTTCTGCTGAAGGACTACCAGATGGAGTGACAATCGATGAAAGCACCGGTGTTATCTCTGGAAAGCCTTCATCTTCCGCATATGGCGAGTATACAGTAACTGTAAGCGGGTCTGACGCCGCTGGAGCGAAAGTATCTTCTGAAGCTTTTAAGATAACAGTTACAAACACTAACGATAGCCCAGAGACTGTCACACAAAGTGCTGTAAGCGTGACTGCTACAGAAGACGCTGCCCTAGCGTACGATGCTGCAGCACTCTTTACTGACCCGGATATTGCAAATGGACATGACACAAATGACGTTTTAACGTATAGCCTTGCAAGTCCTGTTGAATGGTTGTCAATTGACGAAGCAACGGGTGCTATTACGGGCACGCCTGACAATGGCGATGTAACTTCTGAAACCTTTACTATTGTTGTGACAGCGACAGATGCTTATTCCTTATCTGCGACACAAGAGATTTCTGTTTCAGTCGAAAACACGAATGATGCACCAATTGCTACTTCGGTTGATTTGGGAATACTAAGAGACACTGTCGCTAAGACCCTTACAATTGATGATTTCGCAGACGCCGTTACTGATGTCGATGTTGGAGATACAAAAACCCTAAAATCTGTTTCCATACAGCAAGGTGCTGGCGCAATCGTAGATAATGGAAACAATACGTTTACATTCACTCCTGTGGATGGAGATGAGAATGCAACCGTTACTTTTTCATATACAGTCAACGACACAGCCGGTGTAACATCGTCTTCGACAGCAGAATTGCTTGTTGTTGATTCAATACCCGTTGGAAGTGGTATTGAGGATGGCGGCGCAATTACTCTCTCTGCAGAAGGATATGCAGACGCGACATTTGCCGTTGCTGCGAGTGAAACCGACTTAGTTTCTAAAGGTACATTCGAAAACGGAGTGTTCACTCCAAACTCAAACTGGTTTGGAAGTGTTGCCTTTGACATTACAACTTCAGAAGGTGAATTGCCTGGTGTTCTAGTTGTTAGCTCAGTGAACGACGCCCCAGTAATAGATACTGACAATACTGATGCAGCATTGGTCGTTTTGGATGATGGTGGCACTGCAACAGGGACGATTTCTGCAAGTGACCTTGAGACTAGCGATCTTACTTACACAGCCTCCGGTGCAAGCAAAGGGACCGTAACCTTTACGGAAGGGGGCGCCTACTCATACACCGCCACGGCTGGTGAAGAAGGTGCAGATAGCTTTACTATCACCGTGAGTGACGGAACAACGTCTGATGATAAAACACAAGTTGTCTCTGTGCAGATAGGTGCTGTCTCGGTTGGTTCTGGGAATGAAGACTCTGGTTCAATTGCTATTGCAGCCGTTGGATATGACGGTGCTACAGTAACCCTTGCCGCGAACGAAGACCTAACTGGCAAGGGTGCTCTTAGCGAGGATGGCACGTCGTTCACACCTGAAGCAAATTGGTTTGGGACAATTAACTTCCAGGTTGAGACGGCAGACGGAGAAACTTTACCCGGTGCTTTGGTTGTGACGTCGGTAAACGATACACCGGTTATTGGGACGAGTGATACAACGGTAAGTGTTGACGAGGACAGTTCGGTAACTGGCACAATTAATGCAACTGATATCGAGACAACTGAGTTGACCTACAGTGCATCTGGTTCAACCAAAGGAACAGTGGAATTTGGTGATGGTGGTCAGTTTACCTACACGCCGAGTGCTAATGAAAATGGCTCCGACTCTTTCACAGTAACTGTTTCCGATGGTACAGATGCTGATACTGCCACAGTGAATGTCACTATTAACGCCGTTGATGATGCTCCAACACTCACAGTTGCTAATGCTGGAGGAAGTGATGTTGGAATAACGGAGGGAGCAGATAGCGCAAGCTCCACTGTGTTAAATGCAACTGCTGCGGACATTGATAGCGAAAATATTGTATTTTCTTTGACAGGAACAGACGCTGCTTCTTTCACCATTAGTTCACAAGGTGCCGTAACTCTCAATGAAGCTGCAGACTATGAAACCAAAACCAGTTATTCTTTTGATGTCGTAGCTACAGCAGACGGAAAAACAGCAACCGAGTCCGTAACATTGAATGTGATAGATGTTGAAGAGGTGGTCGCAAAGGTAATTAGTGTGGCTGCGTCTACAGTTACAGAATCGGCAGCTTCTACATTTATTAATGATGAAGACTTCTCTAACGGGTCTACCACAAAGTACATCCAGCTTACAGCAACGCTTGACGCTAATGAACTTTCATCAACTACTTCTACTGATATAAGTGGCGCAAGCTTCAGCATAACTCCCGTGGTGGTAGATTTGGAAAATGTCTCCGATAGCGTAGAAAATGAGGGAAATTCCACTCAAGGGTTGGAGTACAAATTTCTATCTTCAAAGATTACAGGACTTGTAAATGATGTGCTCGATAATAATAGTTTTGGAGATACTGCACTTGCGTCAGATAGTGTCCTCGTTGATCTTGACACTGGGACACGTAGAATTGACTCAAGTGATGAGGTTGTAACGATTTTCCTAAATCCAAAGGATACCGTAACTTCTACAAACTTTACGGTATCTGGTACTGTGACACTCGGGGACGGTTCAACATTCACCCAGGACCCCTACGTGGTTACATTAGATATTGTCTAGGTTCGTATCGAAGACGCTGGGAAGTCAAAAATGCTAACTAAATTCCAATAGAGATTTTGGGATTTAGTTTCCCTAAATGGCTATAATCGCATGTTTATTTTGACGATTATTTGTCATTAACGCGGGAGTTTATTATGAACAAGTAAATTCAAATTTTTTGAAATTTTAAAAACCAACGATTAGGATAACAAATTTATCTAGATCAATTAAAATGGATTTATCTTTCTCTACTTACAAAATCGATTAAAATTATTTCTTGTATTCAAGCATTAGGCAATTTTTTATATGGCTCCAAGCCAGCTAAATCTGCTGAAGGTCAATTCGTTTTTCTCTTTTTCAAGTTGAATGGTTTGCAATTCTAATTCTAAAAGATTGTTTTCTTCGGAAATTAAGTCATTGATACTGGACCGGCCTATAGTAAGTTGTGAGTTAATGCGGTCAATTTCCGTCCGAGAAAAAAGCGTCTCTTGTTTTATGATGTTTAACTTTCTTTCAACAGCTCGGAGGTTGACATCCAACAACTTGAGCTCTTCTTTTACCTTCGAATAAGTAGTGTTAAAATCAGAAGATGCGCGCTGTTTGGAAGCGTTTGCCGAATTGATCTGTGCTTGTAATAATCCTCCCCGGTAAACCGGCTTCGACAATGCAATCCCCAGCGTTGGCTGTGTGTCCAGACTACTTCCTATTGTTTGGCGTACACCCGATTGAAAAACCACGTCGTAAGAATTAGTTCTCTTTGCTTGTTCCACTCTTATGGTCGCTGCACTTACCTGTAGATATGCTGTTTTAATCTCAAGGTTTTTCAGGATCGATGCTTTTGAACGTTTAAGCTTTGCAATACTTTTTTGGATCGCGCCTGTCGGAATTATTGTGTCAGAAAAGTACAATCCTAATTTTTCCTCAACGAGCTGCCTATCAATAGAAGTCAGCTCCAAATTTTTTGTTATATCATTACTAATCCTTTGTGCTTGTGAGATCGCTGAAGAGTCGATGACACCGGCATTTTTCATCGTATTGAGCCGCGTCTTATATTCGTTAATGACTTGGATTTTGTTTGCATATACCTCTTCAATGAGTTCCAATGAAGCAAGATTGTTAAAATCATTGTAGAAGCCTAGCACGAGAGAATTTTGTACTTTTTCAAGGCTTAATTTCGCATTCTCGATATTTAATTCATCGAGAGATCTTTGGAGGTCCGCCTTACCGCCATCGTATAAAAGTGTTTGCAGATTTAATGACGCCGTAACGCCAGCAGAAAGGTTTTCAATATCGTCTAACCCAGAGAATATCGAGGTAGATATTTGCGGTTTTGTGCTTGCCTCACTTATATCTAAATTTACCTTAGCCTCCTCTATTCCATATTGTGCTGCTAAGAACTGGGGATGGACTTTCGCTGCTGAATTTACTGCTATGTCAAGGTTACCTTGCATTGGGACTTTTGGAGTTAATTTAGGCGTAAGGGAAGCTATAGTTTGAGTAGCAACCACATCTTTTTGACGCTTCATCAAATAACTTTGCTTCAGTAAGTTTGGAAGTCCACTGCTGCAGGCAGACAAAAAAATTACTGACAAAAACATCAGCTTATAAGACCAAGAATAATTCATTTTCTATCCATTTTTCTTGAAGCTAGAGATAGCCGAGCTGTCATCCTTAGCAAAAAGCATTTAAAAGTCTACTGCTGATCTATACCAAGTAGCCGCTTGTGACTCTATCTTACTTACTAAATAAATTACGGTCAGTATCATAATTTTTTACCAAATATATTCTATGTGTCTGGTATAATGTTATTGAAGCTTATTTGTATTGATTTTTAAGTAAATTTATTTTCAAACAAAACTGGATTAAATTTAACCGGCGTAATTATTCTGCGCGTGTGACGAAACTTCCGTTTTCTTGCCCTTCTTGCCGATGTTGTATTTTTGCTGTTGGCTTTGCTTCGTCAATAAAACGAATGACACTTCACAATAGATTAAACTGTTATCGATACACTTAGTCATGCGACCCTCTGTTGATCAGTATGATGCAATTATCTTGGATCATAAGCTCTAGTATGATGCGTTAGCTGATATTAATTGAGGCCGAGCTTAATTTGCTCATGTTGCCGCCAACTTATACAGACTCAGTGATCGGCGATGGATGTCCAATAATTTCAATTGCAGGGTCTTAAGATATTGATCGTTTAAGGTGGGGTGCTTCTTGATCCACTCGGTGGCATTCTTGTTTTAGCTTTCGTTGAATACTAGCCGATAATTCGTTCCATCGCTTCAATGCGACGCAAATGGTAATAAAGATTTTATTACACAAGCTCTCCTTCAGCGATACGTTTGCGAGTTTTATGAATGGCAGCTTCTAGCTCAGATTTGTTTACTTTTTTGTACTGTTCAAAGCCTATGACAACATACTTGTTCTCGCCTCTGAGCGGAACGATTACGTCTTTATTGTCCTACAAGGTTTGCTGAATAGCCGTTACACCTTGGGTATTAAATTCATTTTCTGGAATACTCGGCATAGTGTGCTCTCAATCGCATTCTAACTGGTATCGTGCAGCATACTGAGCCCGTTGTTGCAATGCAGTTGTTTGTTTCAAAATGTTATTTGAAAGTTCTGGGTTGAGCGTGTGAGTTGCAGCCAAAAACGTATATCGGCCTGTAATTACGTCAAATTTATCACTATCTTTAATTTATTCATAAGTGCGTTGATCAAAATTGTGTTTGGTCATTTTTAAATAAACGCCATGTTAATGCGCATATTTACCATCATATCAATAATGAACTTCGCGTCTCTTTGACTTAGATTTTTTAAAAAACAGCTAATTAAGATTTGCCTAAAAACAGTCGATTTATTTGAGTTTTACGTTTTATCGAGTCAAGATCATCGTGTAGGACTGGGATATCACTCATTCCACGTGTAGATATTAATCTCACTTTCAAACACACTAGTTACCTGACTAATTAGGCTACCGTTTTCAGATATTTTAACAAGAAGTTCTGTCATTATAATTCACGGATCAGGGATTCATGTGCCTCCTCCACTATTAAAATTCCATAAATGACGAGCGGATAAGTTTTTCACTTTGTAACTACGTGCGTGTTGCATTGATGGCTGGTGTTTTAATAATGACATTTGTAATCAGCCAAGCTTCATCGCTATAGACCGTAGCAAATAGAACCTTAATATCGATTGCTTCCATCGCAGCACAAGTTTTAGCGATGTGCCTATTTTGCTCTTTATTTGAAAAGGCAGCATGTTTAATTGAATTTAAATTTACTTTCGCGAAAAGTGGAAAGGAGATAGTCAGAATGTTGCGGTACGCGACAATTACAAAATGTTTGTGGCAACATAAACCGCGCTGCAGAGTTGACTTTATCGTTTTGCGCGGGGCTAATATATTTACTCTTTGAGGTGATGCACAAAGGTATTCAGACGATCTTTAGCATTCGTTGTAGCGAAGGGTGGCACAATAAAGTGAAACAGCTTTGCAAAAAGGATCAGGAAATATGACACTTAACGCGAACTGGTCTTATCCAACCTCTATCAGGTTTGGCGCAGGACGCATTGATGAATTGGCAGAGGCCTGTCTTTCAGTGGGAATGAAAAAACCACTTTTGGTGACAGATCGGGGATTGTCTGATTTACCCATCACAGAGCGAGCGATGGATATTCTGCAAAGCGGTGGCCTTAATTCTGCAAAATTTGCAAATGTAGATGTAAATCCGAACGAAAAAAATCTAGCTGCAGGCTTGGATGTCTTTCGCACGGGTGGGCATGACGGTGTAGTGGCCTTTGGCGGAGGGTCTGGATTGGACCTCGCCAAAATGGTGGCTTTTATGACGAGGCAGTCTCGTCCTGTTTGGGATTTCGAAGACATTGAGGATTGGTGGACTCGTGCTGATGCCTCGGTTATCTTCCCGATTGTTGCTGTTCCCACCACCGCGGGAACGGGGTCAGAGGTTGGACGCGCGAGCGTCATCACCAATTCTGAAACCCATGAGAAAAAGATCATCTATCATCCCAAAGTGTTGCCCGCTGTAGTGATCTGTGATCCCGAGCTAACCGTTGGAATGCCTAAGTTTATCACTGCAGGAACAGGTCTCGACGCTTTTGCCCATTGTGTTGAAGCTTTTAGTTCTCCGCATTACCACCCTATGGGGCAGGGGATCGCGGTTGAGGGCATGAAGCTTGTCATCGAAAATCTGCCTACCGCCTATAAAATTCCTGACGACCTGAATGCGCGCGCGCACATGATGTCCGCCGCGTTGATGGGGGCAACAGCCTTTCAAAAAGGGCTTGGGGCAATACATGCGCTAAGCCATCCAATTGGTGCCCATTATAACACGCATCACGGCACAACGAATGCCGTGCTGATGCCAGAAGTCCTTAAGCTGAACGCTCCAATGATCAAAGACCGCTTTGATGAGGTTGCCAGTTACATTGGCGTTTCGGGTGGTTTTGCTGGATTTTGTGATTTTGTAGACGCTTTCAATGATGGATTTGCAATTCCCAAAACCCTTTCAGATTTTGGTGTGTCAAACCCCGACGTGGAAGTTTTGGTCAAAGGAGCGCTGGGTGATCCAAGTTGTGGCGGCAACGCTGTAGCACTTACAACGGATAATCTGACTGCGACCCTTTGCGCTGTGATCTAAGCAAAAAATATATACGCAATTTCGGCAAAATATTCTCTTACTAGCCTCATCAACAGAATCATATTGGCCTTTGACTATCGGCAGCAAACTGCGCCAGTCGATCGCTTCGCGTAGCATATCGCCATGGTCCGTTGTGACCATCACGATTGTACTCTACATTTCACTGATTTAATCCAAGAATTTTTCGATTTTACCAATTATATTATCAAATTTACTTACATTAGCGTCATACGCGCCTTGCATTTCAGTATAGGTTCCGCAAAGACACAAGTTGCCCGCCATGACACCGTTTATCTCAGTATCTGTTGGTTTCGTGTTTTTCGTCAAAACTGCTACCGCCTGCATAATTTTTCCTCACTGGTAAATACCACTTTGGGCCACTAGATGTGAAATTCAATTTTTGCAACGAGGAAAGCGCGTCTGGACAAGGTCTGAGATTGATCTAGGCGTCAAAGCAAGAAGATCAAAAGCCCGATGGTCATTTCTGCAGTAGCAGTAATATCTGTAGAATTTTTGCGCATCGTTGGGACCTATTGCTTGTGATCAAAGATGAAAAGCAAAAGTGGTTAGAACAAGAATTGACCCATTCCTTACATATTTTTTGATTTTTTGATTTTTTCTCTTATGTATTTGCCTAGGTTAAAGGGCGGAAAGAATGAAAGATCCAGTTGCGCAGGAGTATGTTGGCCGAAATTTTACGGAGACGGGTGTTATAAGTACACAACGCTGCGCGGAAATATTTGCAACATTTGGCTGGACTAGCGAAACCAACAATGGAGCAATTTTGCCTCAACTTTGTCATTGGTGTGCTTTTTCTCCCGTTGTTCCAACGGATGACTTGGGAAAAGATGGTCACCCCGACAAAGGTACGTTTTTGCCAGACCTCGGTTTAGAGCGACGCATGTGGGCCAGTGGAAAGTTGCAATTCTTGCGAGATCTGCACGTGGGAGAGTCTTTGACTCGCACTGCCACGATTGAAAAGGTCGACATAAAGGACGGCTCATCCGGAAAGCTGGCCTTTGTAACTGTGGCGCATGAGGTTTCTGGTGAATGTGGGTTAGCGATCCGGGAATCCCAAAGCATCGTGTATCTAGCGATGCCAAAATTTTTTGAACCACCTGTCAAAAGGCCCATGCCCGGAAGTAATGTTTTTGAACGTCGTTATGCGATGCCAACCACGCGGTTGTTTCGGTTTTCTGCGATCACATTCAATGCTCATCGGATTCATTTTGATCTGCCTTATGCAAAGGAGGTTGAGAAATATCCGGGGCTCGTTGTTCATGGACCTATGCAGGCCATGATATTGGCCAAATCTGCCGCAGAGCATGCACGAAAATCGATGTCAAAGTTTTCATTTAGGGGCGTTCACCCGTGTTTCCACTTCGATGATCTTCTTGTTTGCGGAGTGGAGGATGAAGACAGCCTGAACCTTTTTGCTGGCGTGCCCCGGGGTCATCAAACTATGCAGGCGCAGGCAAACTGGTAAAAAGGGGACAATCATGAGCACAGTTTTGAATGGAATGCGTGTGATAGAGGGATCTGCCTTTGTGGCCGTTCCCTTGGCAGGAATGACACTTGCCCAGATGGGAGCTGACGTCATCCGCTTTGATCGTCTTGAAGGAGGGTTGGACGCAAAACGTTGGCCAATATCTGCGAGCGGCCAAAGTCATTTTTGGTCGGGAATGAACAAAGGAAAACGCTCCATCGCCATAAATATGCGTAGCCCCGAAGGCAAAGACTTGATCACAAGGATAATAACAGCACCGGGCGAAGATGCAGGTTTTTTTATTTCAAACTTGCGCGTCAAAGGCTGGATGGATCATGAAAACCTATCTAAATACCGAAGTGATTTAATCATGGTGACTCTCACAGGAGACCGCGCTGGACGTCCAGCTGTGGATTATACGGTCAACCCGGCTCTTGGCATACCGCATATCACAGGGCCAGAGGGATATCCCGATCCGGTTGCCAACGCGCTTCCGGCCTGGGATTTGATTGCCGGGAATATGGTTGTGTCAGCGCTTTTGGCTGCGGAACGAAGAAGGCTTCGCAATGGACAGGGCGATGATGTTGAACTTTCGCTCAAGGATGTCGCGGCAGCAACGCTTGGTCATTTGGGCATGATTGGCGATGCCGCCACAAATCTTAACCAACGCGGTAAATCGGGCAATGATCTTTATGGTGCCTATGGCCATGACTTTCTTTGTGCGGATGATCAGCGTGTAATGGTGATCGGATTAACCGATCGGCAATGGAAACTGATTGTCGATGCAACCGAAAGCTCTCAGGCAATGGCGGCTCTTGAAAAAGAAACAGGACTATCATTGAAAGAAGAAAGTAATCGTTGGGCATTACGCCATCGGATTTCTTCTTTGTTGGAACCATGGTTTGCACAACGCGCTATTGCGGACTTTGCACCGGAATTTGATAAAGCGGGAGTGACTTGGTCTATTTTTCGGTCTCTGAAAGAGGCGTTAGAACTGGACAAAGACTTATCAATCGATAACCCGATGTTCAAAATGATGGATCAACCGGGGCTGGGTAGTTTTCCTATACCGGCTTCGCCTGTGAACTTTGGGCAATGTGGTGCAAACGATGCGCAGCCTGCGCCGAGGTTGGGACAACATACAGAAGAAATACTGAGCGATGTTGTTGGAGCCGATGACACGGAAATAGCTGAGCTTTTTGACAAAGGGATCGTCGCAGGAAAAGCCGCCTAGCCTCAATCGACACTGAGATTTAATACTCTTATTTGGGGGAACGTTTCGCTAAGATCCGCTGCAAAGTGCGTCTATGCATGTTCAACCGCCGTGCTGTTTCACTAACGTTGCGATCACACAGTTCGTAAACCCGCTGAATATGTTCCCAACGCACACGATCCGCGCTCATCGGGTTTTCAGGTGGGGGAGGTAAATCATCTTCTTTTGCAAGCAAAGCGTTCATCACGTCCGTCGCATCGGCAGGTTTACTCAAGTAATCAATAGCCCCTATCTTGACAGCAGCCACTGCTGTGGCGATCGCCCCATAGCCTGTTAACACGACAATTCTGCATCCGGGGCGTTTGGTGCGCAAGACTTCGACAACATCAAGCCCGTTTCCATCCTCAAGGCGCAAATCCACAACAGCGTAGGCAGGCGGTCTTGCCGTTGAAATTGCGCGTCCAGCAGCGACCGAACCTGCAGTTTCCACTTCAAAGCCCCGTTTTTCCATCGCTTTGGCAAGACGACGCAAAAACGGTTCATCGTCATCTACAATGAGTAATGATTTATCAACGCCAATATCTTCGATTTTTCGTTCAGCTACCAAGATGGCACTCCGTTCCTGCCGTTTCGTTAAATTACAGATAGTGCCAATTGATAAGATGGTCAAACAAAGGCGAAAAAAGACCTTCGCATCTGATCCATTTTTTTATGAATCATTGTCTTACATAACAGGTGCAAGCAACCTTCGCTGCTTGATTTTGACGGAAAAACAGAACGTTAAGATTGCGAAATAAAACAGGCAGCCTTCTCTGCAAGGGTGTTTGCGCTTTCGTCCCGTCTGAAAAACTCAACGAAGCCGTATTCTGGCAACATGAGGTAGGTCATGGTCGAGTGATCGACCAAATAGAATTCCGCATCCTCTTGATCATCCGCCCTGTAATATGTTCTGTAGGCTTTGCTTGCGGCTTTTACTTGTTCGGCTGTGCCGGTCAGCCCAATCATTTTTGGATGTATCCACTTTGTAAATTCGGCCACTACCTCTGGTGTGTCTCTTTTGGGATCAATCGAGATAAAGATTGGCGTTGCGGGTAGCCCCTGCTGCGCCAACAGATCAACCGCCTCTGCGTTGCGTGCACTGTCCAAGGGACATACATCAGGACAAAATGTGTATCCAAAATAGACAAAAGACGGCTCTTTAATTACCTCCTTCTCACTAACCTTTTTACCATCTTGATTGATCAATGAAAATGGCCCGCCAATCGTTCCCGCGCTACCAACAATCTGCGTGGTCCTGCATTCTGCGAAAGGATCATCACTGCGCTGAAAGAAATTCCCTGCAGGTAATGTGGCTAGCCAGATACAAAATAAAAAGCCTGCGAGAACAATACTTGCTATGATCAAGATTTTTTTTGACAAAGCTTTACCCAAAATGCTTGGTTACTAATGCAGCTTCCTACCATCTTGTGGAATGAGAACAAGTCAAAATTCTTGAAGAAAGATTCATGACGGATACATATATCAGCCCATTTTCTGAACAACGCCGCAGCAGTTGGATCAGGTTGCGAACGCTTATTCTTTTACGCTGGGCTGCCATCTTTGGACAATTATCTGCCATTGTCATTGCGGTTGAATATTTTGATTTACAGATTCAAGTGCTGTTATGCCTAATCACTGTCGGGGTCTCTGTAGCTGTCAATATTGGTTCGATGTTTGCATTTCCTGGCAACAAACGGTTGTCAGAAACAGAAAATATGTTGATGATCCTTTTTGATGTTTTGCAGCTTGGGTTTTTGCTTTATCTGACAGGGGGATTGCAAAATCCTTTTAGTATTCTTTTATTAGCTCCGGTCGCGGTGTCTGCGTCGGTTTTGACGTTGAGATCGACTATCATTCTTGGTGGGAGTGCAACGCTGATTGCCACAATCTTATCTCTTTATCATATCCCGTTAACCACTCAGCAGGGTATGTTTTTAGGAATTCCTGATATTTTCATATTTGGTAATTGGATTGCTATTGTAATCGCTTTGATATTTTTGAGCGTCTATTCCCGTTGGATCACGAGCGAAATGAACACCATGGGCGATGCATTGCTGGCCACACAGATTGCGCTCAGCCGGGAGCAGAAGTTAACGGATCTTGGTGGTGTCGTAGCCGCTACCGCGCATGAACTTGGTACGCCTCTAGCCACAATCAAATTGACCAGTGCGGAGTTAATGGAGGAATTGCAAGGTCGTCCGGAGCTTTATGAGGACGCAGAATTGATCAGAGAACAGGCAGACCGATGTCGTGATATCTTACGATCAATGGGGCGCGTAGGCAAAAGTGACAAACATTTACGCACCGCTCCTATCAGCGAAATTATACGCGAAGCTGCTGAACCACATGCAAAACGTGGTATTAAGATCGAAAGTTATTATGCCCCTGAGGACGGTGCTAAGCAAGTGCAGCCTATCGTATTCCGCCACCCAGAGGTCATTCACGGACTACGCAATATGATGCAAAATGCAGTTGATTTCAGCCGGTCGAAAGTGTTGGTTAATGTCACTTGGACAGAAGATGACCTGCGGATTGAAATTTTAGATGATGGGCCGGGATTTCCAATCGGGATTTTGCCTCGGATAGGAGACCCTTTCATGGGTGTGAAGCGATCTGAAAGCGGCAGCATTGAACGTCCTGGTTATGAAGGCATGGGATTGGGTTTATTTATCGCTAAAACGCTTCTTGAACGAACAGGGGCTGAGCTGACATTTTCTAATGGACGTCATGAGGATCAGACAGAAAAATCAGCCCGCTTTAAAATTGGAGCAATCGTGACGGTCAGTTGGCTCCGGTCGAAAATTGAACAGCCCAGTGGAGCATTGGGCAAAAATCAGACGCTAAAAATTTAGAGCACCGACTATATTTTATTTGAACATTGATTTAAGATCGACGACTTAATTACATCATTGGGGAAACGCATGGATATGTGGTTGGAAATATTAATCGTGCTTAGTGTCTACGCATAATTTATATAATTTTCCTTTATAAAGTTGCACCAATTTCTCAAGCGCTAGCCCTCTCACCGGATTACAGAACAAATCGAAGAATTCATTAAATGCGTGGATATCTCAATTTGGTCTGTGAGTAAAAACTAGCGTTTGGCCTTGTGAAAATTTAAATTTTAGGTAACAGATATGCATTTTTTTAAAGCCTGTAGTTCAAGAAAAATTGATGGATAAAAATCCGCTTGGGTTTGTATATTGGTAACTGAGTTTGGTGGTTGTGTTAATTATGCAGTGAGTGTAACTCGGCTTGTCAGTGTGGAGCAGTCATAAAAGAACTTCGTCCAAACTTAAACCAATGGCGCAAATTGATTATGTTCAACCCTGCACTGATTGATTTGACACGTTTAGGCGCTGATTTTCTGATGGCTAAGCCAGATTGATGAGCGTCTTTGACCGTTTGAGAGACAGCCAAATCATGCCTGAAACGAAGGATTGCACAGATTGTTGCAAGAGGTTGAACGAGATGTCTGCAGAAGTTGAAAAAGGATTTTATCAAGACCTTTGATTGCTTTCTAGCGGACTTGTTTACCGACTGACTGGCAGACCTCAATTAGATGGGACAATTACAATGCTTATTGAAGAATTTCCAAAGATTATTACAATAAAGTGATTGCAATCCGATCCTAGGATTAGATCAACGAGTCCTTAAATGAATTAGAAAATGCAAGTGTGACATTCCGCGGAACGGGAAAAAGCTATTTGAAAATTTAGCTTAGATACATTTTGTGGCAGCACGGTGATAAATGGATCATTGGTGCGGATATTTTCGAAGAATTTGGCCAAAAAAAATTCTCTGATGGGTTGTTTATAGTAAAATGGACACCGAATGCGGTAGTTGGACAAATCTCCAGTTATACAAACATTCGGTATCTTGTCTGACATATAAATCTATCTTGTGAAGCTTTCTTTGCGCTGTCATGGTATCGTCATGGCACGAAGTTTGAAATCTGTTCATCTGAAAACAGAAAGCGCAGTGCGAGCATTTGCGCTTTCGCTAGGCGCGGCTTTAGTGCGGGGAGATATTGTTCTCCTACGAGGGGATATCGGCGTTGGCAAAAGTTTTATTGCGCGTACAGTTATTCAATCGATGCAGGAGCAACCAGAAGACGTACCGTCGCCCACATTTACTTTGGTTCAAACCTATGACACGCGTGTCGGGGAAGTCGTACATGCAGATCTCTATCGCCTTTTTTCTGTGGATGAGGTTGAAGAATTGGGCCTTTTAGAAGCATTTGATAACGCAATTTGCCTTATTGAGTGGCCTGATATTTTAGGGTCACTGATTCCTGAACAAGCACTGCAAATTGACATCATCACCACATCCCAACACGAAGAGCGTCAAATCGCGCTGCACTATGAAGAGCGGTTCTGGTCTAGACGTCTAGAGGATATGCTTGATGATAACTAAACTCGATACAGATATAATCAGGTTTATAGAAACTCATGGATGGAGTGGGGCGTCGTTTACGCAAATGACATCGGATGCGTCTGCGCGTCGGTACGTGCGGCTTAAAAATTCAAGTAAATCTGCGATTTTGATGGACGCACGCGACGTAGAGCGATCCCAGACAGAGCAATTTTGTAAAGTAGCGGGGGTGTTGCGTGACCATGGTATGTCTGTGCCCACAATATACGCGTGTGACCTTGTAAGTGGGCTTATACTTTTGGAAGACTTCGGGGATCAGGTTTTCGCTCGTTTGATGGAAAGCGACCCAAAGCGCGAAGTCGACTTATACCGTGACGCCATAGATGCCCTGATTTATCTGCGTAGTCTCAAACCGCCCAAGACTCTAAACATCGCGTCCTCCGAAGTGTTGACTTCTATGCTGGATCCATTTTTTGACCATTTCGTGGATGAAAATCAAAAAGATCACACTGTTGTCTCTGCTCTCCAGAGGCAGTTAAGAGGCGCTTTAAATGTGATAGATCATGGTAAGCGTGTTATTTCGCTGCGGGATTGTCATGCAGAAAATCTGATGTTCTTAAAAAACCGTGTGGGCTTTGCGTCTGTGGGGCTGTTGGATTTTCAGGATGCCTTTATCTGCCATCCAGCCTATGATTTGGTCTCGCTTCTCCAAGATGCACGCCGTTGCGTAACGCCAGAAATCGAAAAGGACATGATCGGCTATTATTTGTCACAGGTGGACGAGCACAACGAAAGTTTTTTTGCTTCTTATCGTATTTTGGGCATCCAAAGGAATTTACGGATATTGGGCATTTTCGCTCGCCTAGCATACAATGAGAACAAATCCTCTTATCTTGTGCTAATTCCGCGTGTTAAGGGGTACATTCAAAGTACTCTCGGCGCTGCAGAGTTTGACGCGTTTCATGATGATCTCATGTCACTTCTATCCGCGCCTACACGGAATTTGCAAAGAGCTGCGCATGTCTGAGGATATGGCCCTTATGATCTTTGCTGCTGGTTTGGGCACGCGGATGAAGCACTTGGTACATGACCGACCAAAACCGCTGCTTAAAGTGGGTGGGCGTACTTTAATAGATCACGCCATTTCTCTGACAGATGACATCCTCCCGATAAAAACCGTCGTAAACGTCCATTTCAAAAAGGAAATGTTAGTGTCGCACCTTTTTGGACAACCCGTCAATGTATTGCCTGAATGGCCGGATGTTTTGGAAACTGGTGGCGGGCTTAAGGCGGCTTTGCCGCATCTTGGCAGCAATCCTGTGATGACGTTGAATTCAGATGTAGTCTGGTTGGGTGAGAATCCATTAGTCGCCCTACAACATAGATGGAATCCAAAAATAATGGACGCGCTTTTGATGTGCGTGCGCATTGACAATACCGTAGGCTATCTTGGTCAGGGGGATTTTGCGCTGGCAAAAGATGGAAGACTGCAACGCAAGGGCGACCTTGTTTATTCTGGGGTGCAAATTATTAAAACAGACCTTTTTGCTGAGATAAAAGAGCGTGCTTTTTCGCTTAACAAAATTTGGGATATTATGCTTCGGAATAATACAGTTTTTGGCATGCTATATAATGGTAAATGGTGTGATGTTGGTACACCTGAGGGGGTGATCCTTGCTGAAGAGCAGATTGCTAAAACTTCGGCTTTGCAAAGATCAAAACTTGTACCATGAAAAAATTTGAACACCGTATATATGGCCTTGCGCCGGGCGTTGATTTTCCTAAAGCGCTGGTTGATGGTCTTTGTGACAATTACCAAAATGATCCGCCAGAGGCGCTTGCCCGTGTGGATATCATTTTAAACACGGAACGTATGTTGCGACGCGTTCAGAATTTGTTTGGGCTGAAATCCGGCGTTCTTCACCCCAGATTGCATCTTGTGACAAATCTGAGTGCTTTGATTTCAACTCCCAGTCCCGCTCCAACGGTGTCAAAGCTTGCCACAAGGTTTGAATTGGTTGAGCTGGTAGAAAAATTGATCACTGAGCAACCTGATCTCGCAGCGCGCTCCTCTATTTATTCGCTGGCGGATAATCTGGCAAAACTTATTGATGAAATGATAGGTGAGGGCGTTGATCCTAAAACTGTTGCTTCTCTTGACGTGAGCGATCAGTCAGGCCATTGGGAGCGCGCACAAAAATTTGTTGCAATTGTGCAGCGATATCTAGAATTGCGCCAAATTACGCCTGACAGTACCTTAGCACTTCGAAATTCTGTTTTGTCTTTGATCAATAGTTGGGAAAGGGATTCACCAAAGACGCCGGTAATCGTCGCGGGATCCACGGGGTCGCGAGGAACGACGATGTTGCTGATGAAGGCAGTGGCAAAGCTTCCGCAAGGGGTGTTAGTTCTGCCGGGGTTTGATTTTGACATGCCCGCGAGCGCTTGGGTGGAGCTAGCGGCCTTCGCTGGATCAGAAGATCACCCCCAGACGCGTTTTCAAAAACTTCTTCATGAAACGAAATCCGCTGTGTCAGAAGTGGCAAATTGGCAAAATGTCTCTGCACCCTGTCCTGAGCGCAATGCCTTTGTGTCTTTGGCATTGCGTCCTGCGCCTATTACTGATGCTTGGCTGACCGAGGGGCCTCAGCTCAGATCTTTGAAGGACGCAACCAGAGACATCACGCTTCTAGAGGCACCTGACAAGCGCCGAGAGGCGCTTGCCATCGCGCTTAGGTTGAAGGAGGCCGTCAATATGGGGGAGATCGCGGCATTGATTTCGCCCGACCGGCAGTTGACGAGACAGGTGGCCGCCGCCCTAGACAGTTGGGATATCCGACCAGATGACAGTGCAGGTGTGCCACTCCATCTGAGTGCAGTTGGCCGCTTTATGCGGCAAGTTGGTCAACTTTTTTACAACGAACTTAGCTCCGGAGCGTTGCTTGCGCTTTTAAAGCACCCTCTCTCCCATAGCGGAGGAAAACGAAATGAACATTTGCGGCTTAGCAGGGAATTAGAATTGTTCCTGAGGGACAAACGCGTGGCCTTTCCAAATGCAGAAATCATTGAAAATTGGACTCGCAAACGCAGTGAACCAGAGGTTGCACTATGGGCTGACTGGCTTTGCCACACGTTTCTGGGCAAAATGTCGCTAGACAAGCAAAGCTTTGAACGACATTTTCAAACCCACATAACACTATGTGAATTGATCGCGCTGGGTCATGCCCCCGACGTGGATAAAGAGATTTCTTCATTATGGGACGGGAAAGAGGGCGCGGCTGTTGCCAAAAGCTGCGACGCCATAAAGGAAGCTATGCATCGTGGTGGCGTGATGTCTGTGCAGGATTACAACGACATATTTGGTGCGGTTCTGGCGGAAGAAGAAGTTAGAGATCCCCTTGCCCCTCATCCTAATATTTTGATTTGGGGCACTTTGGAGGCGCGTGTGCAAGGGGCTGACCTTGTAATTTTGGGTGGATTGAACGAGGGCAGCTGGCCCAAAGTCCCGGCGCCTGACCCTTGGCTGAATTCTCAAATGCGGCAAAGCGCCGGTCTCTTGCTTCCGGAGCGTCAGATCGGCCTGTCAGCGCATGATTTTCAACAGGCGGTCGCCGTAAAAAGGGTTTGGATCACCCGATCAATTCGCTCGGACGAGGCGGAAACTGTTCCGTCGCGCTGGATCAATCGGATGGTCAATCTGCTCATGGGCTTGCCAGCGCTAGGTGGGCCGAAATTTTTGGATGAGATGCGGGCACGGGGCGCAAAGTACCTTGGGTATTTAAAGACGATGGAAAGGGTTACGTCGCATTCACCAGCGCCACGAATTTCACCCCGACCGCCACTTTCGGCGCGGCCAAGGCAGCTATCCGCGACTGAGATCAAGACCTTGATACGTGATCCTTACGCTATTTACGCCAAACGTATTTTAAAACTGACCGAGATTGACCCGCTGGACGTGAGGGCTGATCCGCGGCTGCGAGGGCTCGTTGTACATCAGGTCTTTGAAACTTTTATGAAAGACTGGCCGAATTTGGAACCGGATGAACGAAGTCCGAAGCTTTTGTCTATCTTGGATGATACTTTGGCTCGTGAAGTTCCCTGGGCATTGACCCGTGCTTTTTGGCGACATCGGATAGAGCGTTTTTGTACGGATTTTCTCAACGAAGAGGCTATGCGTCAAAACGAAATTATCCATAGTGCCTTTGAGGTCGACGGAAAAATCAATTTGAGCGACTTGAAATTTACGCTAGTTGCCCGGTCGGATCGCGTTCACCTGCGCAAAGATCAAAGCATCTGCCTATTTGATTATAAAACTGGCACACCTCCCACACCTGCCCAGCAGCGGATTTTTGACAAACAGCTATATTTGATGGCCGCTATCGCGGAAGAAGGTGGTTTTGACGCTTTCAAAGCTGCGCCTGTATCAGAGGCAGCTTTTATTGGGCTTGGGGGATCGGGTCTTTATCGCGCAGCACCATTCGCGAAGGAGTCCGTACAAGAAGCGTGGGATAAATTCGAAGCTTTGATTGCTGCCTACCAAGAGAAGGATCAAGGATATACGCCGCGCCGTGCGCTGTTCAAAGCCAAGGATTTATCCCAATACGATCAACTATCACGTTTTGGAGAATGGGACATTACCCAAGACGCAATTGCACAGGATTTGTTATGACGATCCGTGATGCTGCCAGTGAAAACCAAGTACGCGCTGCGAATCCTAACGCTTCAACATGGTTATCTGCCAATGCCGGATCGGGCAAAACCAAGGTGCTGACAGATCGTGTGGCGCTTTTACTATTGCAGGGCGTTGCACCAGAAAAGATTCTTTGCCTGACCTACACAAAAGCGGCGGCGAGTGAGATGCAAAACAGATTGTTCCGTCTGCTTGGTGATTGGGCAATGAAAGAGGACCGCGCGCTTTATGATCAACTGAGCCAGATTGGGTTGGAAGCTAAGTTTGATACGGCACAATTGCGTCATGCGAGAACACTTTTCGCTCGCGCAATTGAAACTCCTGGCGGGCTTAAAATTCAGACAATTCATTCGTTTTGTGCTGTCTTACTGCGCAGGTTTCCGCTAGAGGCGGGGGTTAGCCCCGATTTTAGCGAAATGGACGAACGCGCAACCAAAACACTTTGTCAGGATATACTTGAACACTTTGCAAGTTCAGGGCACTCCGACATCATGGACGGATTTGTAGAATTTAGCGACGAGACTGCGCTTGAAAGTGTCATCAATGATCTGTTGCGCGCCCGCCAGAACAGTCATTTCAAAGAAGACCGCGGCGCCATTTGTCATGCTTTGGATATGCGTCATCTGACTCATGAAGAGGACCTTGTTACTCAACACTTTTTTGAAAATGATCTCGATTTGATTGTCACAATCAAAGATGCTCTGCGCTCTGGGGGCAAAACGGATCAGGGCGTTGCCGATATCCTATCGCAGATAGATGATATATCACTTGATGCACTTCGGACGTTGCAAGATGCATTTTTAATAAAATCACATCCATTTTCTATTCGGGCGCAATTTCCTTCAAAGGCCGTTGTAACTGGTCCGCTTGCCCCTGTGATGGACAAGGTGCAGGAACTAATGGAACGCGTCGCGACCTCAAAACAGGAGGCATTGTCACTCTCTCTTGTCCAACAAAGCCTCGCACTTCATCGTTTGGCAGTCGTGTTTCTGCCACAGTATGAGCGGGAAAAACAAATCAGAGGTTGGCTTGATTTTGACGATTTGATTCTCAAAGCAAGGGATCTGCTTATTGATCCTAAAGTGGCAGATTGGGTGTTGTACCGCCTCGATGGTGGTATCAGCCATATTCTTGTTGACGAAGCGCAGGATACTAGCCCGTTGCAATGGGAGGTAATTGCCAAATTAGCCCAAGAAATCACAAGCGGCGAGGGTGCGCATGGTAGTGAAAACCGCACGCTTTTTGTGGTAGGTGATAAAAAACAATCAATCTATTCATTTCAAGGTGCGGATGCAGATGCCTTTGAGGAGATGAAAATCGTCTTTGGTGACCAATTGGCATTGACAAAAACGCCGTTGAATGACCGCTCTTTAGAATATTCTTTTCGCTCATCCCCCGCCATTCTGCGGGTTGTGGATGAAACGTTTGTGGGCAAAGAAAATTCTGGCTTTCCATTAACTCAACAACATTTGGCGTTTAAATCAAGGATGCTGGGTCGCGTTGATCTTTGGCCTGTTGTTCCCAGGGTTAAAGACGATAGTGATGAGGCATGGTTTCACCCCGTAGATCTGCCGGGGCGGCAAAACCATATGGTAAATCTTGCCAGCCAAATTGCTGCGATGATCAAAAAAATGATTGATAAAAAACACCCTCTGCCAGTCGAAATTGGCAATAGTGGCGCGTTTGAGGCTCGACCGGTTAGGGCTGGGGATTTTCTAATTCTTGTGCAAAGGCGCAGTGATTTGTTTCACCAGGTAATCCAAGCCTGCAAAGCTTTAGACCTACCTATTGCGGGGGCTGACAGGCTGAAAGTGGGTGCAGAAATGGCTGTGAAAGACCTTATTTCGCTTATGTCCTTTCTGGTTTTGCCAGAAGATGATTTATCGCTTGCTGTTGTGCTAAAATCGCCACTTTTTTCATGGGGCGAACAAAAATTATTTTCTCTCGCTTATGGGCGGGGAAAGAAATACCTTTGGCAGGCCATGCGTGATGACCCTAAGGCATATGCCCCAGAGCTTTTTGTATTGCAAGATCTAAGCGATAAAGTGGATTTTTTACGTCCTTATGAGCTTTTAGAGCGGATTTTAACTCGTCATGATGGACGACGAAAATTCATTGCCCGTCTCGGGCCAGAGGCAGAAGAGGGTATGAATGCGCTATTGGGCCAAGCACTGAGTTATGAGCAAAGCGAAATACCGAGCCTGACTGGTTTCATTTTATGGAGCCAAAGTGATGCGCTTGAAATTAAGCGACAGGTGGAAAACGACGGGACGGAAATTCGCGTGATGACGGTGCATGGGGCGAAGGGGCTTGAGGCCCCCATCGTGATCCTTCCTGATACGGCAAGACGTCCGCTCAGTAGCTCTGATGCACTTTTGAAGGTTAACGATATGATGCTTTGGAAACCTACCAAAGAGAAAATGCCACAGGCGCTTTCTACCTTTTACGAGCAAAAGCAGAAAAAAGAATTGCAGGAACGCGATAGATTGCTTTACGTGGCTATGACGCGAGCGCAAAAATGGCTGATAGTGGCGGCAGCTGGTGACCTTGGAGGTGAACATCCAAGTTGGTATGAACAGGTTGCAGAGGGTATGGCGCGCGCCGGCGCATATGATCAGATATTCGACAGTGGTGTGGGAAAACGTGTGTCCTTTGGCGACTGGGACCGGCTTGTCCCAAAATCACCAATTATCAGCGATGAGAAGCTAATCGAATTGCCGGATTGGTATGCTGAAGAACCAACAACATGCGCGGAGGAAGAAGAGATTGTGATAGCCTCCAACCTTGGGGGCGCCAAAGCACTTTGGATTGCAGAGGGCGAAGACGAAGAAACCGCGCTGCGACGTGGTACGCAGATTCACCTTTTACTCGAAACTCTCCCTAAGATTGCCTCTTCTGAGCGCAGAAGGCATGCCGAGACTTTACTAAAAAACAAAGCTCTACTTGAGTCGGACGAAAACATCGATTCGGTGGTCAATGAAGCCCTTTCTGTCTTAAACGCCTCTGAACTGTCGTTTGTATTTGCACCCGATTCCCTAGCTGAGGTTTCCATTTCGGCGCGGCTACCTATGATGAAAAATCGCTTAATGAACGGTATTGTCGATCGCCTTATCGTCACGGAGAAATACGTTTGGGTGATTGATTTCAAAACCAACCGGATTACTCCGCAGACCCAGCATGAGGTCCCATTGGGTATTTTGCGGCAAATGGGTGCTTATACCGCAGCGCTGAGCGATATCTATCCCGATCATCAAGTGAAACCATGTATTCTGTGGACCAGCACACCTGTTCTGATGCAGCTTGAACCAGAACAGGTGATGAAAACACTTTGTACGATGGGGGATGCTTGACCTTTTCCATGTCGCTGCTTACGTTAAGCATCTAGAGCTTACATGTTAAGGAGTACGACATGTCCACAGTAGCGGTGACAGACGCCACTTTTGATACCGAAGTCAAAAATTCCCATATCCCAGTTGTTGTAGATTTTTGGGCAGAATGGTGTGGGCCCTGCAAGCAGATTGGCCCTGCCTTAGAAGAGCTTTCTTCGGAAATGGAAGGTAAAGTCAAAATTGCAAAGGTAGATGTGGACTCCAACCCGGATACAGCTGCTTCCATGGGGGTGCGCGGCATTCCTGCACTATTTATTTTTAAAGATGGCGAAGTTATATCAAACCGTGCGGGCGCTGCGCCAAAGGCAGCGCTTCAGAGCTGGATTGAGTCTTCTATTTGAGCGTTATTTAGTTGGCATTAGGGGTAAATACATTGCTCCTGCATCCCCCTAAACACGTGACGCTAGAGGTTGCCAATAAGATGGATCACTTCATGAAAAATGGTCAGTTCCCAAGCTGGCACGGTACGACCATAATTGGGATCAAAAAGGATGGGAAAGTCGTCGTTGCAGGGGATGGGCAAGTGTCCCTTGGGCAGACTGTTATCAAAGGCACCGCGCGGAAAGTGCGTCGTTTGTCTCCTGGTGGATTTGACGTCGTTGCAGGTTTTGCGGGCTCAACGGCTGACGCCTTTACGCTTTTGGAACGTTTGGAAGCTAAGCTGGAAGCGACACCGGGCCAACTGCCCCGCGCGGCTGTTGAACTGGCCAAAGACTGGCGCACGGATAAATACCTACAAAAGCTCGAAGCTATGCTGATTGTGAGTGATGGATCACATTTGATGGTGATTACTGGCGCTGGGGATGTTTTGGAACCCGAACATGACGTAGCGGCGATTGGGTCTGGCGGTAATTATGCTCTAGCTGCGGCACGGGGCATGATGGAATCGGACAAAGATGCGGAAAGCATTGCGCGTGATGCCATGGCTATCGCCGCCGACATTTGCGTTTACACGAACGGCAAACTTACTGTCGAAGAAATTTCACCCTAACTTGCATTTTGGGTTTCAGAGACCCCACAACGGCGCTTAATGCGCTGTGAAACGTTCCATGAGGTAGATATGACTGACCTGACCCCCCGCGAAATCGTGTCTGAGTTGGACCGCTTTATCATTGGGCAAAAAGATGCAAAACGCGCGGTTGCTGTGGCGCTTCGGTCGCGTTGGCGCAGAAAACAGTTGGATGATAGCCTGCGCGAAGAAGTCTTTCCAAAAAATATTCTCATGATCGGACCAACGGGTGTAGGAAAAACCGAAATAAGCCGACGATTGGCCAAACTTGCCAAGGCGCCGTTTATCAAAGTTGAGGCAACAAAATTTACCGAAGTTGGCTATGTCGGACGCGATGTGGAACAGATTGTGCGTGACCTCGTGGATAGTGCAATTGCCATGACCCGAGATCAAATGCGTGAGGATGTTAAAGCGAAGGCAGTGCGTGCGGCAGAAGACCGCGTCATAGAAGCCATCGCTGGAAGCGACGCGCGCGAGTCAACGCGGGAAATGTTTCGTAAAAAACTGCGTTCAGGTGACTTGGATGACACCGAGATCGAACTAGAAGTTGCCGATACGAGCAATCCAATGCCACTGTTTGATATCCCCGGTCAACCCGGAAGCCAAATGGGGATGATGAACCTAGGAGATATTTTCGGTAAAGCCCTAGGTCAACGCACAATGAAGCGCAAGATGACCGTGTCGCAAAGTCATGATCTTTTAATGGATGAAGAGGCGGATAAGCTTTTGGATGACGAAGCCGTGACGCGCAAAGCGATGAGCGTAGTTGAAGAAAATGGGATCGTATTCTTGGACGAAATAGATAAGGTGTGCGCGCGATCCGATGCGCGTGGCGCTGATGTGAGTCGTGAAGGTGTGCAACGAGATCTGCTGCCCCTGATTGAGGGCACAACTGTCAGCACAAAATATGGTCCTGTCAAAACAGATCATATTTTATTTATTGCCTCTGGTGCATTCCATGTCGCCAAACCTTCAGATCTTTTGCCGGAACTTCAGGGCCGTCTGCCCATACGCGTTGAATTACGCGCTCTGACAGAAGGCGATTTTGTGCGTATCCTGACGGAAACAGATAACGCTCTGACCTTGCAATATCGTGCTTTGATGGATACCGAAGGTGTGGCGGTAACTTTTAGCGAAGATGGTATATCAGCGATTGCTAAAATTGCTGCTGAAGTGAACCAATCTGTTGAAAATATTGGAGCGCGTCGGCTTTACACCGTGATAGAACGTATTTTTGAGGAATTGTCTTTTGTGGCACCAGACAAATCCGGCCAAAGCGTAGTCGTGAACGCGAAATATGTCGAAAACAACCTGGGCGATTTGACACGGAACGCAGACCTTAGCCGTTTTGTTCTTTAGGTCATATTGCCCGTGATTGTACACTGATTCAATTCAACTGGAAAGCAACAGATATTTAGCTCGGTATCTTTTTAAACTACCGAACCCAAATGGGTACTGTTTTTAAACAGACCCTTTATCTACCTGTGAAGCGCTTAGATCAGACATAATACGGGCCAAGTGATAATCCGTATCCCCCAATTGGTGATCGATCATAATTATGCGCTTTGCATAATGGGACACGCCATATTCCCAAGTCATAGCAATGCCGCCGTGCAATTGGATCGCTTCTTCTGCGATTTGACGTCCCGCACGACCAATCATATTTTTTGCCATAGCAGCAAATCTGCTCGCGTCAGGCCCACCAAGTTCGGCAGCGGCCTTAATGGTGATTGAGCGGGCTTGTTCAATTTCTGTCAGCATATCAACCGCACGATGTTGAAGAACTTGGAAACTGCCAATCGTACGGCCGAATTGTTTGCGCTGTTTTAGGTAATCAACTGTCATCTCATAGGCGGTTTCCATTGCACCTATCGCCTCAGAACAAAGCGCAACAACACCTGCATTCATTGCATCCTTCACTGCGGCAGCTGCGTTTTGCAAAATCAGATCTGCAGAGGATTTATCGAGAAGGACTTCGCCAGCACCACCGCCGTCAATCATCCCATATGAAATGATTTCAGCATCGGTTTTCATCACTTCATAAAGGTTTATTTGCCCTTCTCTACGTGCAGCAACGAGTATACGATCTGCCAAATGGGCGCCGTAGACGGCCGACTTGCGGCCGGTCACTTTATGGAATGCATCCGCGCTTGTTGTTATGTCCGAAATATCATACGGCGCATCCGGTTCTGACAAAGCAAACCCATACTTGATGGATCCATCCAAGAGGCCACTTTGATCTTTGCCTGCAGCAGATAGCAACCTGCTGGCCATCAGAACAGGTAAGACAGGTTCGCATACAAGCGCTTTGCCCAAAGCTTCGAATACGACGGATATATCGCCACCTGCACCACCGAAACCTCCGTCCTTTTCGGTTGCAAGTGCTGCAAAAACACCAAGCTCAGCAAGCTCTTGCCACTTAACAGAATCATAATAAGGCGCCTCATAGGCAACAGAATTGCGATGCTCTAGCCCATATTGATCACCAAGATAGCGGTTAAGCGTGTCGGACAACATGCGGCGATCTTCGGTAAGGTGAAAATCCATCAATCAAAGCTCCAAAATGGTTTTGACGAGTATATTACGCTGAATTTCGTTGGACCCACCGAAGATTGATGTTTTGCGATTATTGAAATAGCACGCCGCGTTAAAGGCTGTATCAGGCGGACCAAAAAGAAGGTTGCCGTCATTGACATGTCCCGGGAAAGGGGAGGCTAATGGGCCAAGTGCGCGACGGGCCAGATCCTTTAATTCCTGATTTATGACGGATCCTTTGATTTTCAAAATAGATGTTTCAGGCCCTGGTGCGCCTTGTTCCTGTGCGCGAAACAGCATGCGCAAATTGGTGATTTTCATGGCTTCCAAGTCAATCTCAATCAAAGCAAGACGCGCTGCAAAAAGCGGATCATCGATAAGCCGTTTGGCGCCGCGTTTGATCATCGCAGAGATGGCTTTAACCTCTTCCAATGCCTGCATTGAAAATCCGACTCCTGCAATACCCGTGCGTTCGTGGCTCAGAAGATATTTTGCGATGGTCCAGCCTTTGTTTTCCTGTCCGACAAGGTTTTTAGCAGGTACACGTACATTGGTGAAAAAAACTTCGTTCACTTCGTAGCCTCCTTCGATCAGGCGGATGGGACGCATTTCAATGCCGAGCGTGTTCAGATCGACCAAAAGAAAACTGATGCCTTCTTGGGGTTTGCCCTCTGTGCTCGTGCGCACGAGACAGAATATCTTATTGGCATGCTGACCAAGGGTGGTCCAAGTTTTCTGTCCGTTGACAACATATTCATCCCCCTCAAGAACGGCACGGGTTTTTAGGGAGGCAAGGTCAGATCCTGCACCCGGTTCGGAGTAACCCTGACACCACCAATCTTCGCCTGATAAAATGCGTGGTAAATATTCGTCTCGTTGAGCTCTACTACCAAATTTCTGCAAAACAGGGCCTAACATGTTGGTACCAAATGGAACAATACGCGGGGCATAGGCTCGGCAACACTCTTCTTCGAAAATGTATTTCTGAACGGGGCTCCAACCTGGACCGCCAAATTCTTTGGGCCAAACTGTCGCAAGCCAGCCTCTTTTGTTCAAAATGGTGTGCCATTTATCCATCATGTCTTTAGTTAAACCATGATTGGCACGAACGGCCGCAGCGATATACTCTGGTAGATTACCAGACAGAAAGCTGCGAACTTCATTTTGAAATTCCCGTTCTTCGCTCGTGAAATTAAGGTCCATCTGTCATTCTACCTGTTCATATCTGCAAATGTGGTTCCGTCGTCTGCCATTTGACGCAAGAGCCCTGGGACTCTCCAGTAATAACTATCTTCTTTGGCATAGGTCTTGATGCGGTTAATCAGTTCCTTGGCGCCAATAGTATCAGCATAATGCATCGGTCCGCCGAGATGCCGAGGGAAGCCATAGCCGAACAGAAGCACCATATCGATATCGAGTGGTCTTGCGGCGATTTTGTCTTCCAATGTGCGCACCGCTTCGCTGATCATTGCTGTCATATAGCGATCTACGATGTCAGCGGCTGCAATTGGTTTTGGGGTGATGCCCGCCTTTTCGCGTTCTTCTGCGACGATTGTTTCCACTTCAGGATTGGGCAGCATATTAGCGCTCTCGTAGAGGTAATAACCCTTGCCTGATTTACGCCCAAACCAGCCATTTTCACAAATCCTATCGGCGACGTGGCCGGAGTAGCGCTCCTCTTCCGGGCGTGTTGCCGCCTTACGCTGGCGGGTCATCCAGTCGATATCAAGCCCGGCGAGGTCCCCTACCTTATGGGGTCCCATCGCAAATCCGAACTCCTCTAGAGCTCGATCCACTTCTTGCGGACTGGCCCCATCTAGAACAAGATAGGCCGCCGTTTTTCGATAGTGGGCGAGAATTCTGTTTCCGATAAATCCATCACATACGCCTGATTTTACTCCAATTTTGCGCAGGCGTTTGGCGAGAGCAAATCCGGTGGCGATTACACTTTCATCGGTTTTTGCACCTACAACGATTTCCAAAAGACGCATCACATGTGCTGGTGAAAAGAAATGAAGCCCAATTACATCTTCAGGTCGCGAAGTAGTGGCGGCGATTTCATCCAGATCAAGGTACGATGTGTTGCTGGCAAGGATGACCCCCGGCTCACAAATCTTATCTAGCTGACCAAAGATATCTTTTTTGACATCCATATTTTCAAAGACAGCCTCAATTGCCAGATCGACATTATCAAGCGCCGTTAGTTGCAACTCCCCCTTGAGTGCTGCCTTTGTGGCGTCAAATCTGTCTTGAGCCAATTTTCCCCGTTTAAGTGCACCTTCTAGGTTTTTGTGGATTGTCGCGATTCCTCTGCCAAGCGCCTCCTCGGTGGTTTCAACAAGTATGACCCGAAGCCCCGCCAAAAGGCATGCTGTTGCGATGCCAGAGCCCATTGTGCCACCACCTATGACGCCCACTTGGGCCACTTCGCGTGGAGTAGACTTGAATTCTGAAACTTTACTGACTGCGCGTTCTCCGAAAAAGGCGTGGATAAGCCCTGCTCGTTGGGGCGTATTCATGGACTCAAAGAAAGCCTGACGTTCCACTTTTAAACCCTCATTCACAGGTAGTGTGGAGGCGCGGACCGCCTCGACACACTTATGAGGCGACACGAGATGCGAATGGGTTTGCACAAGTTTTGCTTCCATTTCATCTAGATGCGCATGATCTGGCTTTACCTCAATTTCATCCGTTCGCCTTGGGTTTATAGTGCCGGACAAGACATCTTTGGCAGCAGTGATCGCTGCTTCTCTCGGGGATTCGTCCGAAAGGCGATCAAGCAGACCGAGTCCCAGAGCTTCATTAGCTTCTAAGTGGCGACCAGATAAAATAATTTCTATTGCTGCGGGGATGCCGATCAAACGCGGTGTTCGTTGTGTTCCACCAGCACCAGGAAGTAATCCGAGGTGAATTTCCGGCAAGCCTAATTTCAGCCCATTCAATCCAACGCGCAAATGCGCACCGAGAGCTATTTCTAAACCTCCACCAAGGGCTGTACCATGAAGCACTGTTATAACTGGTTTTGCACTTTCTTCGATCTCGTTGATCAGGTCAGGTAACATCGGGTCAAGCGGTGGCTTACCAAATTCCTTAATATCCGCGCCGGCGACAAAGGTTCGTCCTGCTGCATAGATCGCAATCACGGCGATCTCTGCATCAACATTTGCCTGTGACACCGCCTTTTGAATACCCACGCGTAAGGCTTGGGAGGCAACGTTCACGGGTGGGTTATTCAGACAAATCAGCGCGATATTGTCTAAAGTTTCAATCGAAACAACGTCGTTAATTTGCATTGGTTTTATGGTGCTCTCTAATACTTCGGGCCGACCCTAGGGAGAGAGCAGCTTGGCGTCAATGCGCTGTGGGCTGTCTTTTCTATGGGGGTCCTTACGATATCTGGCAAGTGTCAGGCAGTCTCTGCGTCCACTGGGGTTACATCAAAACCGACACGGGTTTTTTCCACCTCATCGCTGATACGCCAATTCAAACCCTCAAGAAGTTCTTCAAAGACGAATATGGAAATAGGTCGGAAGTCCAGCAGGTCTGTGGTGGTGAAGTTAAGGTCGAATGATTGCCCCAAGACAAAGATCGTCATCTGATCGCCAGTACGATCACAGTTGTAGGCGAATGTTGCAATCTGTTTACTTGGTACCTTCCCGTCAGCTTTGAGAAGAAGCCCAAGTCCAAATTGAAATTTTCCTTCAGGAAAGCTTAGTACGGCTTCTTCTAACTTCGTAACCGGTGCAAAGCCACCTTCGGGCTTGGGGCGTAAAAATTGTAGAATGGACGGCATGTCAGGGGTTTCTGCAATCGTTGGTAAAGCCAAAAATGCAGTCAAATCATTTACAAGCTTTGATGCTATGTTGAAATTTTCCTGAACAAAGGCCTGATTCTCTGCAACTTGGATGCTGTAAGCCTTTTTAAGTTTTTCGTAGGGTTGCATGCATATCTCCGTTATTAATTTGGCCCGACAGAACATCTATTTAATTTACGACTTTAGGCCTGCTCGACAACTTGAGAGGGCCCTAATCGCGCTTGCTGAGAGGCTTCAAATTTAAAATATTGCTATCGAGTTTAAACAATCTTTACTTGGGTCTCTATAGTTTTTGTTAAGCTAAAAAAAGTTGTGTTTGGTATCGCTTCGATAAAAATTTAATACTGGGAAAGTTATTTGTGTTCTCTAAAATTCGATCGGAGAAAATTTTATATGCGTCTGAATTCTATTAATTACATTTGACGGCTGACGCCCAACAGAGCAAGCTGGATCAATTTTCTTTTACGACACCGTCGGTTTCCGAAGACACCAAAGCACCATTTTTCCACTCTCCGGTGGTTGCTTCGCCGCTGGCGAATGTGATCGTACCTTCGCCTTGACGCTTCCCTTTCACGAAGTTGCCTTCATAGACGTCGCCATTTGGATAGGTTGCTTTGCCAAAACCATTTATTTCACCGTTTTCCCATGTACCTTCATAACTGAATCCGTCAGCTAGAGTGATTTTACCGGTGCCATGGCGTTGGCTATTTTTATATTCGCCTTCATAGATCATACCGTCAGGAAAGGTTGCTTTTCCCTTTCCATGGCGGAGGTCCTCCTTCCATTCGCCTTCATAGGTATATCCATCTCTGTAGGTCATCACGCCGAAACCATGAATTCGTGCATTCTTAAACGCACCTTTATAGGTGATGCCATTTGGATAGGTTGCTACACCTTCTCCTTCAATTAAACCATTGACCCAGTCACCCTCATAGTTGGTTGCATCAGGATAAGTGATTTTACCTTTGCCGTTGGCAATACCCGCCGTAAAGTTGCCAACATAGGTTGAACCATCAGGATAAACGACTTCGCCTGAGCCTTCCATCTTGCCGTCAGTCCAGCCGCCCACGTAAGTATATCCTTCCTGACCGGTAAATGTACCTTGGCCCTCAGGCCGATCTTTTTCAAAATTCCCGTCGTAAATGTCACCATTAGCATAAACGACGCGTCCTTCACCTTCGCGAATGCCGTTGACCAGCATCCCCTCATAGGTATCACCATTGGGTTGAATAAGCTTGCCCATGCCATTAATTTGGCCGTTTTCCCAAAGCCCTTCGAACACGACACCATTAGGCATTTTCAGCTTGCCAGAACCCTGACGTTTTCCTCCCGCGATATCGCCTTCGTAAAGAGCGCCATCCGGGTAAGTAACTTTT
This sequence comes from uncultured Alphaproteobacteria bacterium, assembly GCA_913051655.1. Lineage (GTDB taxonomy): Bacteria > Pseudomonadota > Alphaproteobacteria > Rhodobacterales > Rhodobacteraceae > LFER01. The sequence goes on along the minus strand of CAJXHI010000006.1, from coordinate 59,920 downwards.
GCAAAACCTTGTTTATCGCCATTGACCCAATCGCCGTCGTAAACAAATCCGCCCGTATTAGTTATCACGCCACGGCCGTGGTGTTTGGCCTGTTCAAATCCGCCTTCATAACGGGCCCCATTCGCATAATTCGCGATCCCTTTTCCGGAAATTTCCCCATCAACCCAAGACCCTTCGTAAGTGCTGCCATCTGCAAATATAATTTTTCCAATGCCTTGAGGTTTGCCTTTTTCAAATGTTCCCTGATAGACTGAGCCGTTAGGAAATTTTGCGGTTCCAGTGCCCTTGATCTCCCCGTCAGACCAATCGCCAACGTATTCATATCCATTTGGAAGCCGGTAGGTGCCTTTGCCATGCTGCACTCCATCACGAAAAGTACCTTCGTAAACACCGCCGTCATCATATTGTTTAGTCACGATTGTACCGCTCTGCCCGTACACAATGCTTGCGCCTGCGTACTGCAACGCTAGCAACGATAAGATCAGAAGTTTCTTCATCGATGTTTCCCCGTGTCATCATAGACAAGCGAAATTTATTCCAGAGCCTATTATGTTACAAATCAAAAAAAGGTCAAATAGCAAAGCGTATTAAAAAATTAATGTTTATCAAACGGCGAAAAGTTGCTGGTATCACTGCCATACTTGTCGAAATATGATCTCAATTCAGCCTTTTGAGCGAATCAAAATGTAAGGGATTGAGAAGCGAGCGTGCTGCTGCTGCGAGCTATGCGCACTGCAGGTCTTTGCAAGCCACACCAATCCACAAGGATAAGATCGGTGCATTTTTCAAGTTATAGATGCCGTAGTCATAAATTTTCAAAGCCAGTGTGGGACAATTAGAAATAAGCGACTAGAATTTGGACAGAGATGTTTCTAAATAAAGGAAAATTGATACACCGCGGCTTGAGTCGCAGGTGAGTAATAAATCAAAACCGAAATATTGCAAAGTTAATCTGCAATCATTTCTGATACATTTGTTGATCCTAAATAACTTACTTCCCCTAGCATATTAGGTGCGCGAAAGACCACGAAGTCGTGGTTATCTTTGACGGACTTCGCGACCGCGGTTCACATCGGAAACTCAGAGGCCTTTGCTCCAACATTGCGAAATGAGTTGTGTGTTTCTATTCGTGAATTAACGTGGCTCAGCGTCTGCACAAGATTGCATCGTCTCAGGACTATGACCGTTAAAAGTAATAGAAGGCAAAAGTGGTCCCAGAAATGTTGATTTGACGCTTCCGAAGCCTCAAAAGCGAAGGTTTTCCACCGTAATTAAATGCAGTTTTCAACGCTTGACCGAGGTGAGCTTGCAGCAGTCGCTCCATTAAAATTTCTGGAGCTGTAAATGTTACGTAAGTTTAGTTTCAAGACGGGCGTTACAGCACGATAGACTGTCATAATCCCATTGGGCGTAAGCTGTAAATCACTTTTAAGAATGGCTATTTCGATTGAAAAAACGCTCTCTCTGACCATGAAAAATCTTTGAAATGCGTCACTATAGACATCGATCAGTGCTGGCCTCGAAACAAACATTTAGATCAATTATGAAGTCTGCTTTCCTGGTCTTGCCAATCTCTTTGATGAATTGGTTTTCCATTAAAAAGGATTTTTAATACATTATTGCACAATACGACCTGCACACCATCGATCCTTATGCTTTACATTGAAATTTATCCCTGGCCTGCACGTGTGCGTACAATTATAATTATACGCGCAGGACTAAACCTATTTAAGGCGCGCTTCAAATTGGTGGTGAAAGGTCTCTGGTGCAAAGTCTTCATTTCAAGGTTTGGAGCGCTGCCGCAATTCTGTGATACGTTTGCCAAGTCGAACAAAGTGTCTTTAGAGCCTCGTTGTCATTTGATATCCGGCGTGAAAATAAAGTTTGGCAAAGGTCATAGGCATGTCCTTTAACCATGTGATTCGCTCCAGCGTGAAAAGCGCTGCACCTAAAGACACATTCAACATCTCGGACATAATCTGATCTGCATTGACGGTTGATAATATCACTTCTCCGTCAGAAAATGGAACCTCACGGATAAGCCATTCGTTTGGATTGATGTCTTGAAATGTCTGAGCTCTGGCTTTGGGAGCTGATACAAGATTGATCCAGCGATCCTCATATTGAAACGCGCGGCTGCCGGCATAATGCATGCATCGCAGATGAAGAACGTCCTCTCCTGCTTTTCCTCCGATACGGGCACATAGCCAATCGGGGATCGTTTTCTCTTTCCGTTCAATTAGGGCATAGCGATAGTCAAAACCCATTCTTTCTATTTCTTCTCTTATACGTGGAATGACAAATTTAGCGTGACGGGTGGGTGCGGATTTGATCCGTGTTCCGGCCTTGCGCTTGCGTTCAATCATACCGTCTTGCGCCAATTCGCGTAAAGCGCGGTTCACGGTTGCGCGGGCGCACCCAAATTCTTGCGACAGTTCAACTTCACCTGGCATTAATGAGCCAGGTTCCCAAACCGTGTCATGAATACGTCTCCGGATCACATTTTTAACGTCGAGATAAGATGTCTTTTGATCAGTGCTCATCTCAGGCGGTCCTTTAGGTTTAGTACTGTTGCACGAAAACGCTCTGTAATTCGCTTTTCATTCACATGATGGCCTGCACGGACCATATGCCGCCCTGCACTCCAAACGTCGCGCACCGCACGATCTTTAGCGGCAAAGACTAGCCCATCCAAAATTTGATCTCGCGATAGTGCACAAAGGGCTGCATCATAGCTGTCGATAGCCACAAGATCGGCAAGTTGACCCACATCGATACTGCCACAAGCCCGACCAAGGGCCTGTGCACCGCCCTTGGCGGCTGAGAGGTAGATAGCCTCTCCCGTGGAACCTATCCCATTCACCATAACGTTGCGTTCTTTGTGAAATAGACGCTGAGAATATTCCAAGGTACGTAATTCTTCGATCAGGGAAATATTGATATTTGAATCTGACCCAACACCATAGGTACCATTTGCACTGATAAATTGAGAGCCTTTGAAAACCCCGTCACCAAGATTTGCCTCCGTGATCGGGCAAAGACCCACAGTGGCGCCAGTCTGCGCGAGCGCGCGGGTTTCGGAATCCGTCATATGGGTTGCATGGATTAGACACCAGCGCGGGGATACATCTTGATGTTGCAAAAGCCACTGGACAGGGGACAGGCCGTAGGCAGCGGTGATCTCTTCCACTTCTTTGGTTTGTTCTGCGATATGAATATGGAGGGGGTGATCGGCATACTCTTTGGCCAATGCACTCAGATTAGCACCAGAGACAGCGCGCAAAGAATGGGCTGCTATGCCAAGGCGGGCATCTGACGGCAATTGTCCAAAATGATGGGCGCAGCTTTCGTAAAGTTGGTAATATTGCTCCAGCGTATTTCCAAAGCGCAGCTGCCCACCCGAAAGCGGTTTTTCGTTTACACCGCCATGGGAATAAAGCACTGGCAGATGGGTCAATCCTATCCCGGTCTCTGCAGCGGCTTCCAAGATGCGGATTGATAATTCCGCTATGTCATCATACGGGCGCCCTCGGTGTTGATGATGGACATAGTGGAATTCGCCAACTGATCCGTAGCCTGCCTTTTGCATTTCCATAAAGGCCATTGCTGCGATAGCTTTGAAATCATCCGGACCTAGCTGATCAAGAAACCGATACAGCAGCTCCCGCCAAGTCCAGAAACTTTCGCGATCTTTCGCACGATATTCACTCATGCCTGCCATGGCACGTTGGAAACTGTGGCTGTGCAGATTTGGTAGTGCAGGCAAGAGCGTATCCACGTGCAGATCTTTTGGGGATAATGCCGTTTGAGGATGTATTGCGTTGATGACACCCTGCTCAATGCTGATCCTTACGTTTGCTGCCCAACCAGAGCTTAGCCGCGCGTTATTTGCAAAAACCTGCATTATGATCCCTTAATATGTATAGACATAATAAATATTAATACATACAAAAATAAATGCAAGGTTGTGAAAACGGTTAGGATGGATTGAGTGCGAAAAAGAGTTTTACGAAATTGCCGCATTGCGCGCATATCGGATAAACAGAGTGATTACGTTTTATTAGAAAAGGGCGCGATTGCGATGGCAGAAGGGCATATTGTATGGGTTGGTAATGATGCCGCCCTGCCCAAAGATTTCGCGAAGTTCACCATGACAGACCTTGGTGGCCGCCTTGTGACGCCCTCCTTCATTGATTGTCACACGCATATTGTCCATGGTGGAAACCGCGTCAAAGAATTTGAAATGCGCCTCAACGGAAAAAGTTATGTAGCCATAGCAAAGGCGGGTGGTGGAATCATTTCCACCGTTTCTGCAACTCGCGTAGCAAGCGAAGATATGTTGTTAGAAGAAGCGCTTCCGCGCGTTGATGCTCTCATTTCAGAAGGGGTAGGCACGCTTGAGATCAAATCAGGCTATGGGCTTGATCAAGACACAGAACTGAAGATGCTGCGAACTGCGCGCCGCATCGCAAAGATGCGTCCTGTGGAGGTCATCACAAGTTTTCTTGGTGCGCATGCATTACCAGCGGAATACAAAAGTCGTGCGAAGGATTATATTTCAGAAGTCTGCCTTCCCACGTTGCGCGCTGCAGTTGAAGATGGTCTCGTAGATATAGTTGACGCATTCTGTGAGGGGATAGCTTTTCAACCCGAAGAATTGGTTCCCCTGTTTGATTTGGCGCAAAGTCTAAATATCCCAATCAAGCTTCATGCCGAACAGCTGTCGAACCTTGGCGGGGCACAACTCGCTGCGCGGTATGGGGCATTGTCCGCGGATCATTTGGAATATCTTGACGAAACTGGAGTTTCGGCCATGGCGTCGGCCAACATGGTTGCGGTGCTTTTGCCAGGTGCATTCTACACTCTGCGCGAAACGAATGTGCCGCCTGTTGATCTTTTTCGCGCTTATAATGTACCAATCGCTCTAGCAAGTGATGCCAACCCCGGCTCGTCGCCCATGACATCGCTTCTGTTGACGATGAATATGGCTTGCACCATTTTTCGATTAACGCCAGAAGAGGCACTTTCTGGTGTCACCCGTCATGCTGCTCAGGCGCTTGGCCTACGCGATCGGGGATTAATTATCGAAGGATATCGCGCGGATTTAGCGGTGTGGAATGTGAAAGACCCCGCAGAATTGGCTTATCGTATAGGGTTTAATCCCCTCTATCAGCGCATCTTCGGGGGAGTTTGAGGTGAACGTCCTAATGCTCAGCGCTGGCAAAGTAACGCTACAAGACCTTTACAAGGTCTATCGTGACGACGCGTCTGTGGTTCTTTCAGACGATTGCCGCCCAAGCGTTGAGGCTGCAGCAGAGCAGATTTTAAAGGCTGCGGAAGGTGAGCATCCTGTTTATGGGGTCAATACGGGGTTTGGCAAACTGGCAAGCCATAAAATCTCACTAGATGAAACCGCAACCTTGCAGCGCAATTTGATCCTGTCTCATTGCTGCGGCGTAGGAGAGCATATTTCAAACACCATGGTACGCCTTATCCTTTCGCTGAAACTCTTGTCGCTTGGGCGGGGTGCATCGGGTGTACGTTGGGACATCATTGATCTCATACAGAATATGTTGCTCAAAGGGATCACGCCTATTATCCCCGCACAGGGATCTGTTGGGGCATCTGGAGACCTTGCACCGCTGGCCCATATGAGCGCTGTTTTGATAGGTGAGGGCGAGGCAGAGTTTCAGGGCAAAACCATGCGAGGGGCAAAGGCCCTGCAAATGGCAGGGCTCCAGCCTGTGACGCTTGGACCCAAAGAGGGGTTAGCACTTATCAACGGGACACAGTTTTCAACCGCCTTCGCTTTAGCTGGTTTATTTGACGTTTGGAGGCTTGCCCAGTCTGCACTAATCGTTTCGGCCATGTCGACAGATGCGGTTATGGGTTCTACGGCGCCCCTGCACCCTGACATCCATGCTTTTCGCGGACATCGTGGTCAAATCGAAGTGGCAGAATCAATGCGTGCGATCCTCAAAGGATCAGAGATTCGCGAAAGCCATCGCGACGCAGACAGTCGCGTGCAGGATCCCTATTGTATCCGTTGCCAACCACAAGTAACTGGGGCCGCCATGGATATTTTGCGTCAGGCTGCCCAGACGCTTTGCATCGAAGCAAACGCGGCAACGGACAATCCTTTGGTATTGGTGGAGGAGGGGCGGATCGTCTCTGGCGGGAATTTTCATGCAGAACCAGTTGGCTTTGCTGCAGATATGATCGCGCTTGCCGTATCAGAAATCGGCTCAATTGCACAGCGCCGGGTTGCGCTGATGGTGGATCCTGCGCTGTCCTTTGATCTTCCACCCTTTCTGACACCAAACCCCGGCGTTAATTCGGGTTTTATGATTGCCGAAGTGACCACTGCCGCACTGATGAGTGAAAACAAACATCTTGCAAACCCCTGTGTTACGGACAGTACACCCACCTCTGCCAATCAAGAGGATCATGTTTCAATGGCCGCACATGGAGCTTTTCGTTTGGTTCGGATGGCCGAAAATCTCAAGCGCATCATTGCGATTGAACTTTTGTGTGCGGCGCAGGGCGTGGAATTCAGGTTGCCTTTGCAAACAAGTGCTTCTCTCAAAGCTTGTATTGGCGCTTTGCGCAAAGAGGTTCCGTCGTTGAAGGAAGACCGCTTTCTTGCCAGTGACATAGAACGTGCCGCAGATTTTGTTGGTTCTGGCGCATGTCAACGGTCCATGTCCGCCCGTTTACCTGAATTGGCATAAGGAGTTGACTGTGTATCGTAACAAATTTGGACGCGCTGCTGGTTGGATGAATCGTTTGCCGCCTAGATCAGTGAAAGGAGATCGCAATGGTTGATGGTAAAAATATTCGAGAGGTGTACCCGCCGACTGGCAGCGTTCTGACCGCCAAAAGTTGGATGACAGAAGCGCCCATGCGAATGTTAATGAACAACCTTCACCCAGGAGTGGCGGAAAATCCTCATGAATTGGTTGTCTACGGAGGCATTGGGCGCGCGGCACGCAGTTGGCAAGATTTTGATACGATTGTTGACAGTCTTATAGGGCTTGAGGAAAACCAAACCCTTTTGGTGCAATCTGGAAAGCCTGTTGGCGTATTTGAAACCCATAAGGATGCCCCACGCGTATTAATCGCCAATTCAAATTTGGTACCTCACTGGGCCACATGGGACCATTTTAATGAGCTCGATAAAAAGGGTCTTGCCATGTATGGTCAAATGACAGCGGGATCTTGGATTTACATTGGCACTCAAGGCATTGTTCAAGGGACCTATGAAACCTTTGTGGAGGCTGGACGCCAGCATTATGGTGGCAACCTTAGAGGCCGCTGGATTCTGACGGGAGGTCTTGGCGGTATGGGGGGCGCACAGCCCCTTGCCGCGGTTATGGCAGGGGCGTGTTGTTTGGCCGTTGAGTGTAATCCTGACAGCATCGATTTTCGATTGTGCACCAAATATCTTGACGAACGCGCAGAGACGCTAGAACAAGCTCTCGAGATGATTTCAAATTGGACAAAAGCAGGGGAGGTGAAATCTGTCGGACTTTTGGGAAATGCGGCAGAGGTTTTTCCGGAATTGGTCAAAGCTGGCATTCGACCCGACATTGTCACTGATCAAACCAGCGCGCATGATCCCGTAAACGGTTACCTGCCGCTTGGCTGGGGATTAGCCGAGTGGCAAGCAGGGCGTCAAAGTGACCCCAAAGCTGTAGAAAAGGCGGCACGCGCTTCCATGAAAACTCATGTCGCTGCAATGGTCGATTTCTGGAATATGGGGGTGCCCACGCTTGATTACGGAAATAACATTCGCCAAGTAGCCCTGGAAGAGGGGCTTACAACCGCATTTGATTTTCCGGGATTTGTACCTGCATATATCCGCCCCTTGTTCTGCCGCGGCGTAGGACCGTTTCGGTGGGCGGCACTATCGGGTGATCCGGAGGATATCTACAAGACGGATCTAAAGGTGAAAGAGCTGTTGCCAAACGATACCCATCTACACAATTGGCTTGATATGGCTCGTAAGCGTATTGCGTTCCAGGGATTGCCGGCGCGGATTTGCTGGGTCGGGCTTGGAGCGCGAGATAAACTTGGTCTCGCGTTCAATGAAATGGTGCGCAAAGGCGAATTATCGGCCCCAGTTGTAATTGGGCGGGACCATTTGGATAGTGGTTCTGTCGCTTCACCGAATAGGGAAACCGAAGCGATGAGAGATGGATCTGATGCTGTCTCTGACTGGCCTTTACTCAACGCGCTTTTGAACACTGCTTCGGGCGCCACGTGGGTCTCTCTGCACCATGGGGGAGGCGTTGGCATGGGTTTTAGCCAGCATGCCGGTATGGTAGTTTGTGCCGACGGTACAGAGGACGCCGCACGCCGGCTTAAGCGTGTGCTCTGGAACGATCCCGCGACAGGTGTGATGCGTCATGCCGACGCCGGATATGAGGACGCCAAAGCCTGTGCTCGCGAAAATAACCTTTCTTTGCCGGGCATTCTTGGGGCGAAATCGCGTTAATACCAAAAAATGTTGTTATAGCTTTATGTTTGAACCAATTCCGCATCGATGAAGGCTTTTATTTTCTGAAAGATCAGATTGGGTTGTTCCTCATGCGCCAAATGACCGAGCTCGGACAATTCGACAAAGGATGCATTCGCCATTTGATCAGAGATAGTGCGAGAAACGCTTGAAGGTACCGTTTGATCGGTTGTGCCAGCTAGTAAAAGCGTTGGTGTTTTCAGCGGGCTTAAATTCAACAAAAGCCGCTCTAAATTCCATTGAGACATCATCAATAACGCCCCTTCTACATGGTCTCGATCCTGAAATAGGGCTCTGTAGCGAGAAAGCTGCGTTTCAGTTAAGTGCGACCCTGTCTCTCTCATCAGTTTTTCCACCCGCAGAGGATTACGCCCAAGCTCCGCTAGAAAGTTTGGCACAAGCGGATTGAGTGTGATAAATTTTGCAATAAAAGGAAAGGCCCAGCTTGCGATGCCCCCAAATTTGCTGAGTGCGGCATTTATGCCAATCACACCCGTCAACGAAATTGATTTTGACAGCTCCAATGCAATGGCGGCGCCCGCAGAATGGCCAATAACGACATCTGGCTTTATCGCTTGATCATGGCAAAGTGCGCGGATATCTGCTGCCATATGGGTCAGGCTGCTACGGTGCTTTGTGCCCAGATTGGTAAACCCGTGTCCCGGTAGGTCGATGGCAATCGCCTCATAAGACAGGCTAAGCTTTTGAAACAATCCATCCCAACTATGCGTTGAAGCTCCGGTGCCATGCAGCAACAGCAACGATAAACCGCTGCCTTTTTTCTGAATATGCCATTTGTGTTTGCCTGAAGACACGAAATAAGACGCTGCTGTATTTGGCCAATCAGCCTTATGTCGCTCCCAATTCATCAGGTGTAAAGCTCTGCCCCGACTGTGTTTGAAATGCACAGCGCATCCGCTCGGGGCAGTGCGAAATAACGTGCTTGCATGTCCCGCGCGACGTGGCTGAGCGCTTGATTGGGGCGATTGCCCACATCCATTATGACAGAGCGTAAGCCTAAACTTGCTATATATCGTGCCATTTGATGGGCGTTTTCCATAGCTGTGCCACGATCATGAGTGCCGTCAAGCGCAATGTTTGCACGTCCGTCGGTCAAAATGACGATCATTGGGGTTTTGCCTTGTGCCGCGCACTTTTGTGCTAATTCTGCAGCTGTTTTGATCCCGATGGCGAAGGGTGTCCCACCGCCACCGGGCAATTCGGCCAACCGTCTTTTGGTTTGCACAAGCGAGCGTGTAGGCGGGAGCAGAATATCCGCCTGAGCATTTCGAAATCCAACGAGAGCCACCTGATCTCGCCGGGCATAGGCCTGGCCAAGTAAAAGCTCAACAGCGCCTTTAGCCTCAGAGAGGCGGGCTAGTGCCGCCGACCCAGAGGCATCAACAGCAAAAATAATCACTCTTTCAGACCGTGTTTCGTAACGTTTAATGAGGATATCGTCCGGATAGATTAACACTTGCCGGTTTGTATTGATTTGTGACCGCCTTATTGTCTGTAGCGGTGCTGCTGCTCTTAGAGTGGCTACAATATCAATGCGGTTTTGCGCGTCCAGTTTGCCTTTGCGCGGCGGCTTTGGGCGCCCGCGCGTTTTGCTTTTGGTTTGCATACCAAAACCGATCCCTGTGGTTTTTGCACGGCTTTTTTGAAGCTTTAGGATTTCAAGGAAATCCAAAGGTAAAAGCGCATTCACGGCTTCGATCAAGAGCTCATTTGGTAGCTCCAGATATTTGGCAGATACACCATTCTTATTGGCTTCAGCCGTTTCCTCAGCGCTTTCTTCTGGAGGTGGTGGCGGATCTTGATCATCTGCAGCTTGTGGTATGAGTGTGGCCCGACTAGGGAATACCATCTTTGCGCCTATTTCCAAATCCTCTGCCTCCACCGAAGTACGTACATTCGCGGCAGCATTTGCTTTGGCAACATTCAGTGCTAAAATGGGCGCGCGCAGAGAATAGATGCCAAAGCTCTGTGCAAGTATCGTCAAAGTGCGCATATCAGAAGCAGAGGCTAGCGCAGCTTTTGTGATCTCTGTACTCTCGAATAAATCCAAATCTGTTTCGCTGTGATGCAGCTCAGAAAGATCAAAGTGAAAGGCAAGTCGCTCTTTCAGAAGGGTGGGAAGCGTTTCATCTTCGACGCCTTCGTCCAAGGCAACAAAGGGGCTGATCAATCCCTGATCCAAAGCCTGACAAAAACGGGCTGCAGTTTGTAGCGGCGTACGCTCTGCCATCGTTAATTCAAACCAACCGGATCGATGCAACAGGCCTGTCGTTTTGGTGAGATGCCCATTTGCCAAAGTTGCAACCACATCGACCCCGCCAAAGAATTGCTCATCGCTCATATTGGGGTGCAGCTTTGTGGTGGGTCCTGCGAGTTTGTGGATTAAGGACAAAAGCGCATCGCGCACGGGCCCTGCACGGGCGCGAAACACCACCCCCTTCAAACCTTGGGGATCAAGAGCTAAGAGTTGGAGCGCTAAGTGAACCTGCATCCATATGTACTGTCCACTAGTCATCCCAAGATTTCACAAACGGCTCTTTGAACACGTGCACCTGATCCTGCCTCATCTAAAGGATCTCGGCGCAAGCGATGGGACAAAGCCAACTGCGCTATCTCGCTAAGGTGTCTGCGCTCTAATGCGGCCGCGCCTTCATAGGCGGCGAGAGCGCGGCCTGCGCGCAGCAACGTCAATTCACCGCGCAACCCATCTGCACCCAAATTGACACAAAGATCCGCACAGTCGCGCAGAATCTTTTTTGGTGATTTGATAGATTTTAATGCAGACCGTGCTGCAAGAATGCGCTCTCGAACGGCTTCTTCTTCTGAGGCCCATTTTCCAATAAACCTCTTTGGATTACGTTCAAAGGCGTCACGCCGTTCAATAACGCTTACTCGCTCTTCAATATTGGTGGGTGATGTGACTTCGACAGAAAGCCCAAAGCGGTCCAACAATTGCGGACGCAATTCGCCTTCTTCGGGATTTCCTGATCCGACGAGTACAAATTTGGCTGCATGGCGGATAGACAGCCCTTCACGTTCCACAAGATTTTCGCCAGATTGTGCCACGTCAAGCAACAGATCAACAATATGATCTTCCAACAAATTTACTTCATCAATGTAAAGATACCCCCTGTTTGCAAGCGCCAAAAGTCCGGGCTGAAATGCTTTCTCGCCCTTCGTAAGGGCCCGCTCAATATCAAGTGCGCCTGTGACGCGATCCTCTGAGACCCCAAGGGGAAGATCAACAACAGGGGTTTGCCGTTGCACGCTTTTTTTTGATACATTTTGCGCCCAGTCTGGGACATCCTTCGCAAATTCGGAATTGATGGGACAACCATCTATGACGTAAATTTTTGGTAAAAGTGCTGCCAAAGCCCGCACAGCCGTAGATTTTCCCGTCCCACGATCCCCGAAAACCAAAACTCCGCCAATTGTGGGGTCAATAGCTGTAAGGATCATTGAGCGCTTCATTTGATCCTGGCCCACAATGGCTGAGAAAGGAAAAGTCTTATGCATGGCTGTATTCCGTCAATAAGGGGTCATACCCGTTCCAGCTGCCCCTTGTAGCAAGCACGTTGAAGCGCGCATAGAGCTCTTCCTTGAACCAAAGGCCATCTCGCACAGCTTGGATAGCTTTTGCATGGGGGCCATCATGTCGTGCAAAGGCAGTCATGCTTTTTGTATCGGGCCAAATAGAAAAGGTGATTTGATGAAAAAATGGTACTTCGCCAATACCGATTTTAAAAATAACGTCCTCGTTTGTTCCGATCACATCACTTATGGCAGGCACGCGATCCCAGAATTTCATTAAGATTGACGGTTTAATAGTGGCCCGGGTTAGAGCGGCGATTGGTCCGCCTGAAAAGGTGTGGTCTGCTTCAAATGGGGTTCTTCCCGACCATCTGCCACGAACCGAGGTGGGGCCAAGGAATATTGTCCAGTTTTCCGCGCTCATGCGTTGATAGCGTGCAAAAATTCCCACGTTTTCAAGCGATTGCTCTGCCATGGCCTGATCAGGCCAAACGCATAATACAGAATAGACAGATGTATTCGGGCGTGGGGTGAACCCTTCGCCAGTGCCGGATCCGCAGAGTTTCCAAAAGTGCAGCGAGGGGAGTCGCGCGAAGTGTAAGCGTGCAAAACCCATCATAGCAAAGGCCCACAGCCGTGCAAGGCGCGTGTCAAAGCGATAAAAACTTATCGTCACAACCTGAATATCAATCCCCTTAAATGCGTAGAGTGGCGTTAGAACTCTATCAAAGCATATCAAGAAAGAGTTGTAAATCAAACTAGACAGTTATACTGTACATAATTAATGACACGTTTAGATCTTAAAGTGGCTTTAATGTCAAAAAAACAGAGCGCCGCGCATGCGGTCGTTATTGGTGCGGGCATTGGCGGGCTTAGCGCAGCCATGCGTCTTGGGGCCAAAGGGTACCGTGTCAGCGTCATTGATCGTCTTGATCGTTTGGGGGGACGGGGTTCTTCTATTTCGAAAAACGGACATCGCTTTGATTTGGGCCCGACCATAATCACAGTGCCTCAGGTTTTTCGCGAGCTGTGGCAGGAGTGTGGGCGGAATTTTGACAAAGATGTGGACTTACGTCCCTGCGATCCATTTTATGAAATCCGTTGGAGTGATGGAACAAAGTTCCGTCTTCTGCCCAATGAACAGGATATGGAAGATGAAATCAGGCGGCTGTTTCCGTCCGATTTCAAAGGCTATCAAAAGTTTCTGAAAGACAGCGAAGCGCGTTATGCCTTTGGCTTTGAAGGCATGGGGCGCAAGCCCATGAATAAGCTTTGGGACCTTATCAAAGAACTGCCGGGCTTTGCGGCATTACGTGCGGATCGCTCTGTCTATGCGCATGCTGCAAAGCGTGTGCGTGATCCGCGCTTGCGTATGGCGCTATCGTTTCATCCGCTCTTTATCGGCGGGGATCCTCTGCATGTGACTTCGATGTACATCCTTGTTTCGCATCTAGAACGCGCGTTTGGCGTCCATTATGCAATGGGCGGTGTTCAGGCGCTTGCCGATGCCATGGGCAAAGTGATTGAAGAGCAGTGCGGCACATTGCGGCTTGGCGAAGAGGTGGATGAAATTATCACTAGCGGGCGGCAGGTACGTGGGGTTAAAACCAAGGCGGGTCATATCATTTCCGCTGACCTTGTGGTGTCTAATGCCGACCCGGGATTTACCTACGGGCATCTATTGCGGAAAAGGCAAAAATCGCGCTGGAGCGATGTCCGTATGAATAAGGCGCGCTGGTCGATGGGTCTATTCGTTTGGTATTTCGGGACTAAATGCACTTCAGAGATGTGGAAAGACGTGGGGCATCATACGATTCTGAACGGCCCAAGGTATCGCGGATTGCTAAGGGACATTTTTCAAAAGAGTCATTTGGCCAATGATATGTCGATCTACCTTCATCGGCCCTCTGTCACCGATCCCAGTGTCGCTCCTGTGGGCGATGATACCTTTTATGCGCTTTCTCCTGTTCCTAATCTGGTTGGCGAAAATCCTGTGGATTGGGCCAAAGAAATCGAACCCTATCGTCAAAAACTGGCTTATGTACTTAACGAACAGGCAATCCCTGGATTTGAGGACCATCTTTCAGCTTCAGAAATTTTCACACCTGAGACGTTTAAAGCCCGATATCTTAGCCCCTATGGCGCTGGCTTTTCGCTGGAACCACGAATTTTTCAATCGGCTTGGTTTCGCCCGCATAACGTCAGTGAAGAATTTCAAGGCCTCTACCTTGTTGGAGCGGGTACCCACCCAGGGGCGGGCGTACCGAGCGTTGTAACTTCTTCCGAGGTGCTCACCCAATTGGTGCCGGATGCAGAAAAATGGACTAGATATCATGATTGATCCACAAGATATGGCCTATTGCGAAGAGGCCATCCGCCATGGATCTCTATCTTTTCACACTGCGTCCAAAGCTCTGCCAAAAGATGTGCGAAACCCGGCGCTCGCCCTTTATGCTTTTTGCCGTTTGGCAGACGATGAAGTGGATTTGAAAGCGGATAAGCTTCCTGCGTTGGAAGTGTTGCAAGAGCGGATGGATGCGGCATATTCTGGTAATCCTTTTCATACACCTGTTGATCGTGCGTTTGCTACAATGGTCGAAGCTACCAATATGCCCAAAGCTTTGCCCCAAGCTCTTTTGGAGGGATTGAAATGGGATGCAGAGGGGCGGCGGTATGACACATTGTCAGGTGTCATATCTTATTCTGCGCGGGTTGCCGCTGCGGTGGGCGTTATGATGTGCGTGTTGATGGGTGTCCGGGATCGCAATGCGCTTGCGCGGGCCTGCGATCTGGGTATTGCGATGCAGCTGACCAATATCGCCCGCGATGTCGGAGAGGACGCATTGGAAGAGCGTCTCTACCTTCCACAAGAATGGCTGCGTGAAGCAGGCATTGACGAAGAAGATTTTCTTTCCAATCCGAAGCCAACCAAGGCGATACGCCAGATGGTGCGGCGCCTTGTTGTGGAAAGTGATAGGCTTTACCTCAGATCTGAGGCGGGTATTACCCGTCTGCCTTTACGTTGCCGGCCTGGAATTTTTGCGGCCCGCTTTATTTATGCAGGAATTACTGATGTAATCCGCCATCAAAGTTATCAAACGATTACAACCCGTGCGTGTACAAGCAAGGGGCAAAAAATTGGTTGGATGGGACTGTCGATGTTGCGGGCGATTTCGGGGACTGTCATGCCACAATCTGCTGTTATCTATGCAAAACCGCTTCCAGAAGTGGCGTTTCTTGTGGATGCTGCGGCCGAAGGTTTTCCAGAAAAGCGCGAGTGGAGCGATAAGCTTTTTGATCCGATGGAGCAGCTGCATCATATTGACAGGCAAAAACATCCCGCTTGATTGTACCGCATTCACGAATTAAACGCCTCTTGGATGACGTTACTTTTTTTCATATTTTTGGCTGCATGTTTTGCCGCTGGTGCCACTGGTGCACTTTTCCCAACCGGGGAATGGTATAAGAGATTGAAAAAGCCCAGCTGGACGCCACCGGATTGGTTGTTTCCAGTGGCTTGGACAACGCTTTATCTGTGCATGTCTTATGCTGCTGCCCTTGTTGCACAGGATTCAAATGGGGGCATTGGGCTTGCCTTTTGGGCATTGCAGATTACGATTAATACACTTTGGACGCCTGTCTTTTTCGGCCTGCGCCAGATTAAGCTTGGCTTTTATATTCTTGCAGGACTCTGGATTGCCGTTGCGGCCACGACAGTCAGCTTTTTTCTGGTAAATCCATTGGCAGGCTGGCTGTTTGTGCCCTATCTACTTTGGGTGAGCATCGCGGGTGCGCTGAATTTTGCTGTCTGGCGATTAAACCCAGAAGAATCTGCACTTGGATAAAGTAGGTCCTTTGAGAAAATATCTAATTTACTAATTTTTATGCAAGGAACTGATCCGGTTGGATGGATCAATCAAAGCGCCATCTTGCGCGGCGAGGTACTCTTAAGGCTAGCATAGGTTTCAAAAATGGGCTGCGAAAACGCACTAGGTCCAAGGCCTCGTGAACGCCTACTGTTTCCAAGCCATTAAGCTGGGTTTTGACAGCTGAGCGGCTGTAAAATGGCGCATCCAACATGTTTTTTACCTGTTGAGGCTGATATCCCGCATCCGAACGGGTTTCGCGCGCAACGGCCCAAAGGCTGCGTTTTAGTCTTGCTTTGGGGGGCGGGGGGATATCCTGCGCGTGTCCATTTTCATCAAATTGGACGGCCACTGCCAGTTCGCTCCCGTTTAACCGTTTGGCATCATAGAAACAGGTGCTCCCACCCTGGGTTGGATAGCGCCCCCATGTCCAATATGAAAAATCCTCCTCCAAAGCGCGGGTGCCAAAATTAGCATCGAAGTAACCGTGCCCTTCCCACTGCCAGCCTGCCCCGTTGAGATCCACACTGATTTGAGAGGTTGGCGCAAAGGGCCGCCAGATATGTGCCCCATCTGTACTGAGCGGCAGTTCAATATCTGTAATAGCAGAGGGCGTGAGAATGATCTGACCCGTCACCCGCGAAATAAGCGGAGGCGATCCGATTTCATTTACGTCAATGACCAAACGATCCCCATCCCACCTCATAGAGGATGGTCCAACCTGAAATTGCGATTGAGATTGCTGCAAAGCGCTTTGACCGCGGTCGGTCATAGTAAACCGCCCCCCCGGACCGTAGGTTGCGACATTGATACAGACATGGTTCTCCGGATTTTTACGTCCTGACCATCGATACCAAGGAGAAAAGACCGAACCTATGAATCCGATGATCGAAATTGCGCGTTCTGCGGTGTCGCTGACGCCATCGACATACCACCAAGCGTAGCCGTTTGAGGGGACGATAATGTTGAAATTCGGTCCTTCAAGATCGCCTCGACCGCGTGCCGTGCGGAGAGCGTTGCCATAGGAACCCCGGCGCCCGGATGTGCCCCACCCCCCGCCAGATACAGCCCCGAGATCACCGTCCTGCTGGTTGGGCGCCGGAAGGCCGCTGTCAGCCCATGTGGGCTCTGCCCGTAAAGCGATCCGTCCGAGGCTGGAAACATCGCTTCGAAATCTTGTGGAGTCGTCAATGCCTTTTCGTTGGGCTGTGGTGTGAAGGTCAGTCCGAAGCGTTCCAGCTTTGTCATAGTTAATGTGCGACATGTTTCGAACTCCTCTTTTATAGGGTGTGCTTCGCATACGGGGGCCGCGTTTAGAATGATTTCAAAACGTTCCCGTTCGGGATAATCGGCATTCAATCCGCGGTCTTGGGCACAGACATAAATGGTGGGGTCTTTGGGCATTCGGCCCGCCTTAATGTCATCAAATTCCGATTTTGGGTTGCTGGCAAAAAACACGTTGTGATGGATCAGGTCGGGTCCATTCGCAATTGAATCAAAGCTCCAAACCCTTGCTGAGAGGCTACGAGCGTCCTGAAGGCTTTCTTTAGCGATATCTTGAAGTTCAGGGCCAAGTGTACCTATTGCCAGTGCTCTTGGGTCACCGTTAAAGACCACGATATCTGCCATGCGCTGTTCGCCATTATCCAAAAGAACCCCGTTGGCCTTCCCGTCATTGACCAAAATACGTTTTACCTTTGTTTTAAATTCAAATTTTGCCTGCCGTTCTTTGGCGAGGGACATGAGTGTTTGGGCAAGCTGATGCATCCCGCCTTTGACACACCAAACGCCTTTGGCCTCTGCTTGCCAGATCAAACACAATAGGGCTGGCGACAAATAGGGCGATCCCCCGACATATGTGGCATAGCGCCCAAATAATTGTGCCAAACGAGGATCGGAAAAATATTGGGCCAGTTTGCTCGCCATTGTATGAAGCGGCGCGATATAACGAGCTAAAGATGGTTGTTGCATCAACAGCTTGGCCATATCCCATTGTGATGGTTCACTTGTCTGCATCATGGGAAGATCAAAAGTTTCAAACAGAAGCTTGGTTTTCTGGAAGAAATTTTGAAATTCCTTAAACCCTTTCAACCCTGCAAAATCATAAATAGCCTCTTGTGACGTTTCGTAATCATCAAAGAGGTCAAGGGTAGAACCATCTGGCCACCAGTGACGCGCCAATATTTTTTGGCGAACTAGACTCAGGTGCTTGTCTATACTTTCACCAATAGATTTGAACAGCTCTTCAAAAACTGGACGAAGGGTCAAAACGGTTGGCCCTGCATCAATTGGTCCTGCCTGAGAAGGTACCACGCGTATCTTACCGCCGGGACCATTATGTTGTTCAAGAACTGTTACGGCATATCCTTCGTGGGCAAGGCGCACAGCGACGGCAAGGCCTGCAATACCAGCGCCAACGACGATCACCTGACCTTTGGTACGATTTTGGATCACAGATAAGTTCATAATTCAATTGTTGACTCATTCTGACATTGTGTCCAGTATGATTTACACATAAGCGTCAATAAAATGGTACATATTTTGAAAAATTTGCCAAAAAACAGTCTTTCTGGACGTATCGAAGCGGCAATGGTTCGCGCGGTTGCGCTTAGTGGATCGTCTCAAGCGCCTGAAAAGCTTTTGTCCGCGCTCCAGTATGCCACTTTTCCGGGCGGCGCTCGGATACGACCAACTATTTTGACCTCTGTGGCGATGGCCTGCGCGGATGATCAGCCAGAATTGACAGATGCAGCTGCAGCGGCGCTTGAACTTATACACTGCGCAAGTCTGGTTCATGATGATTTACCCTGCTTTGACAACGCAGATGTGCGGCGCGGTAAACCAACGGTTCATCGCGGCTATTCAGAGCCTCTTGCTATCTTGACTGGAGATAGTCTGATTGTCCTTGCCTTTGAGGCGCTTTCTTCTGTTCCCAGCGCGGATCCGGCTCGTTCAATGAAGCTTGTACAGATCCTTGCGCATCAGACAGGTATGCCCAATGGAATTTGTGCGGGACAGGGTTGGGAAAGTGAGGAAAAAATCGATCTTTCGGCATATCACCGGTCCAAAACAGGGGCTCTTTTTGTAGCAGCGACACAGATGGGTGCCGTTGCTGCTGGTCAGGATGCGGAGCAATGGTACGAGTTGGGCGCGCGGATTGGAGAGGCCTTTCAGGTCGCAGATGATCTGCGCGATGTGATGTTCAGCGAAGAAGAACTTGGAAAACCCGCTGGTCAGGACATTCTTCATGAAAGGCCAAATGCTGTTTCTGAGCTTGGTCTTGATGGGGCGCAATCAAGGCTTAAAGATATTCTTGCCGGTGCAATTTCATCCATACCCTCTTGTCCGGGTGAAGCGCAGCTTGCTCAGATGGTGACTTTGCAGGCAAAGAAAATCATGCCGGACGTCAAGACACGTTCAGAGGTCTAAATATGTCGGCTATCCAGTCACATGATCACCACCGTACCTCGGCGGCTTCTAGATTTTGGGACTTAAATAGCCTGTTTTCATGCGAAAAATTTCAATCTTGGGCAAGTAATGTACCTTTTATCAGAAGGGTCGCCCGAAATGAGGGCGAAGAGATTTTTGATCTTGTCATGGGATTTGTGAATGCCCAAGTGCTTTGGGCTTTGGTCGAACTTCGGATTTTGAATTCTCTGCTAGACGGGCCAAAGCATATGTCAGAAATTGCTTTGGAAACGTCATTGCGCCCAGAGCGTGCAGAAATTCTGATGAACAGCGCAACGGCGCTTGGCCTCACAAAACGGCGTGCAAACGGAGTTTATGTGCTGCGTCGTAAAGGCGCATCATTGTTGGGCGTTCCGGGTCTGACGGATATGATACACCATCATACACATTTCTATCGTGACATGTCAGATCCTGTCGCTTTGTTGCGCGATGAAGTAGACACAGAATTGTCCCATTTCTGGCCCTACGTATTTGGTGCTTCAGATAGCGCACCTGTGGACGTGACTAAAAATTATTCGTATCTCATGGCAGCTTCGCAGAAATTGGTGGCGCATGATACGTTGAAAATGGTGGCATTCAGAACTGGCGACAAAATTTTAGATGTTGGGGGAGGAACTGGTAATTTTGCGATAGAGCTGATACGTAAATTTGGTGACGTTTCTGTCGATGTTTTTGATTTACCACAGGTCAGAACTTCCGCTGAAGCGCATTTATCGGCAAATGGCTTTAAAGACAGGATTGGTTTTCAGACTGGTTCTTTTCGTGACGAACCCCTTCCCTTGGGGTATGATGTACTCACATTAATCCGTGTGCTATACGATCATTCGGATGACACTGTTATGGGGCTGCTGCAGAGCGCATATGATGCGCTTCCGTATGGTGGAAAGCTCATCGTATCAGAGCCTATGACTGGCGGTGACAGACCGCATCGGGCAGGGGATGTATATTTCGCATTTTACACGATGGCGATGCGAACAGGTAGAGCGCGTAGCCCGAATCAAATCGCTGAAATGTGTAAAGAAATAGGATTTCAGTCTATATTTATCCCGAAAGCACCCCGAAAATTCATCACTTCTGCAGTCATTTCTGTAAAGTAAGTCAAACAGTCTCATCAAATATGTCTATTTTAATTGACAGGCTAAACTGTCAGGTTAAACTGACACATAGGCAATTCTGACACCTGCGGGTGGAATGAATCGATTAAGGGAGAGATTGTTGCAGACACGAGCTGTCATTTTGCAAGGACCGCGCGACCTGTCGTTTGGTGCTCTTAAGCTTAAGGCGCCTGGCACTCATGATGTTGTCGTGGAAATCTCCCATTCTGCCATTTCCACTGGAACAGAAAAACTTTTCTGGACAGGTGATATGCCGCCTTTTCCCGGCATGGGATACCCTTTGGTTCCCGGATACGAAGCCTTTGGTGAAATAGTAGAAGCCCCATCCCAGTCTGGATTTTCAGTGGGAGATCATGTGTTTGTGCCTGGCGCCAATTGTTACACGGATGCCTTTGGTCTCTTTGGTGGGTCTGCACGTCACGTTGTGACCTCTGCTGATCGTGTCAGTAAACTTGACAAAGATTTCGGGCCCGAAGGCGCGCTGCTCGCGCTGGCGGCCACGGCGCGTCATGCGATAGCAGGATTACAAAAGACGGTGCCTGATCTGATTGTGGGTCATGGGGTTCTTGGCCGATTGCTGGCCAGATTGACTATTGCCGCCGGAGCTCCAGCGCCCACCGTTTGGGAAATTGATTCGTCTCGTCAGGGTGGTGCAGACGGATATGAGGTGATCGCGCCTGATCGTGATCCTCGTCGTGATTATCAGTCGGTCTATGACGCCTCCGGCAATGGGGCCATTCTGAACGAATTGGTCAGCCGGATTTCCAAGGGCGGAGAAATTGTCTTGGCAGGTTTCTATACACAGCCTTTAAATTTCGCTTTTCCTCCGGCCTTTATGAAAGAGGCGCGGATAAGAATTGCTGCGGAATGGCAGAAAGAAGACATGATTGCCACCCGTGCATTAATCGAAAATGGTGCGCTATCCCTTGCAGGACTCATAACGCATCACATGGCCGCAGAAGAGGCGCAAAAAGCCTACCTTGTCGCTTTCGAAGAACCCACTTGCTTGAAAATGATGCTCAATTGGAAGGACATTGCGTGAAAGACGAAGTCCCAAACCTCAAAGATTTTGATAAAAAGCTGCGCGAAGAGGCGCATATGGACCTTGCCGATGTACAGGCGGCGGAAGAACAGGGTGAGCCCACCTCAAAAACCCAAATCATTGCAATTTATGGTAAAGGTGGGATCGGCAAATCATTCACACTTGCAAATCTTAGCCATATGATGGCAGAACAAGGTAAGCGTGTATTACTAATCGGCTGCGATCCAAAATCGGATACCACAAGTCTTTTGTTTGGTGGCAAGGCCTGCCCGACTATCATCGAGACATCTACCAAAAAGAAACTTGCTGGCGAAGAAGTCCAGATCGGGGATGTCTGTTTCAAACGGGGCGGTGTCTTTGCGATGGAACTGGGCGGACCTGAGGTAGGTCGCGGCTGTGGTGGACGCGGGATTATCCACGGCTTTGAGCTTTTAGAAAAGCTGGGTTTTCACGATTGGGATTTTGACTACGTTCTGCTTGACTTTTTGGGTGATGTAGTTTGTGGCGGCTTCGGTTTGCCAATTGCTCGAGATATGGCTCAAAAGGTTATCCTCGTAGCGTCGAATGATTTGCAATCACTTTACGTAGCAAACAACGTATGCTCTGCTGTTGAATACTTCCGAAAGTTGGGGGGTAACGTTGGCGTAGCGGGCTTGGTGATTAACAAGGATGATGGCAGTGGAGAAGCCGCAGCCTTTGCGGAAGCGGTTGATATTCCCATCCTTGCAGCCATTCCACAAGATGACGACCTGCGAAAAAAGTCTGCCAATTACCAAATAGTTGGTACTAATGAAAGCCAGTGGGGAGGATTATTCACTCAACTGGCGGATGCTGTTGGTCTTGCGCCTCCTGTGCGCCCTACCCCGTTGGATCAAGACGGTCTTCTAGCGCTCTTTGATAGTAAAGATACTGGAGGTGATTACGTCCTAGTTCCTGCAACTGACGTAGATATGCGCGGTGCAAATGCGCAACCCAGGGAATCACTTGAAGTGATATATGACGAGGCATAATTTATGGGTGACGAAGTAACATACGACACCGCAGCGCGAGCAGAGGTCATCAAAGGCCATCCTCGCGATGATGTCTCTGATGCGCCCCTGTTGCAGGATGGGCTCGGGTGCCATTCTGGCTCTGAGATGGAAAAGGCTGCGCGCGCTTCTGGTAATACTGAGCTTCTTGATCAATTCGCTAGAGATTATCCTCAAGGGCCCCATGACAAACCACAATCGATGTGTCCAGCATTCGGGTCACTTCGTGTTGGGCTGAGGATGCGGCGCGTGGCGACAATCCTCTCTGGGTCGGCCTGTTGCGTTTATGGATTAACCTTCGTTAGCCATTTTTACGGTGCAAGGAGGTCAGTGGGCTATGTTCCATTTAATTCGGAATCCTTGGTCACTGGTAAGTTATTTGAAGATATTCGTGATGCCGTACATGAAATTGCAGACCCCGAGCTTTACGATGCAGTTGTTGTTACAAATTTGTGTGTACCAACCGCTAGTGGAGTGCCTCTCCGACTGTTGCCAGATGAGATAAACGGCGTGAGAATAGTTGGTATTGATGTCCCTGGATTTGGAATTCCTACGCACGCCGAAGCTAAAGATGTTCTTGCTGGCGCCATGCTAAATTATGCCCGTCGAGAGATAAAAGCAGGACCTGTACAAGCTCCTGTTGGAGGCAAATCTGACCGTCCGAACGTAACACTTTTAGGAGAAATGTTTCCTGCTGATCCTATGATGATCGGGGCAATGCTCGCTCCACTTGGGCTATCAGCAGGTCCCGTCGTTCCGGCCCGTGAGTGGCGTGAACTTTACACGGCATTAGATTGCGGAGCCGTAGCAGCTATTCACCCGTTCTATACTGCTGCAATTCGCGAATTTGAGGCTGCTGGCCGTCCAATAGTGGGAAGTGCTCCCGTTGGATATGACGGTACCGCAGCTTGGCTTAAAGAGATCGGCAAAGTTTTTGAGCTTCCTGCAGAAAGGGTTGCCGCGGCTCAGAACGCCTTTTTACCAGCTATCAAAACCGCTTTGGCGAACGCACCTATACAAGGGCGTATCACCCTTTCAGGGTATGAAGGCAGTGAATTATTGGTGGCACGTCTTCTGATTGAGAGCGGTGCAGAAATTCCTTACGTAGGCTCTGCTTGTCCCAAGACTCCATGTTCTGCTGTCGATGCAGAATGGTTAGAAGCGAAGGGCACCAAGGTCAAGTTTCGCGCATCTCTTGAAGATGATTGTGCGGCTATGGAAGCTTTTCAGCCGGATCTTGCAGTAGGCACTACACCGGTTGTTCAAAAGGCCAAAGAGCTTGCGATCCCAGGCCTCTATTTCACCAATCTCATCTCGGCGCGCCCATTGATGGGCCCAGCCGGTGCTGGATCTTTAGCCGAAGTGGTCAACGCAGCCATCAAAGGACGAGCCCGCATGGACAAGATGCGTACCTTTTTTGAAGGTGTTGGAGAAGGTGACACGGCAGGCATTTGGGAGGGTGAGCCAAATCTTCGCCCAGATTTCCGTGCAAACCATCAGAAAAAGCTGGATAAAGCAGCCCGTGCTGCCAAAGCGCAGGAGATGATCTGATGCTTATTCAAGATCACGATCGCGCAGGTGGATATTGGGGGGCAATTTACGCTTTTTGTGCTGTTAAAGGGCTTCAATGTGTTATTGATGGTCCTGTTGGCTGCGAAAACTTACCAGTAACCTCCGTGTTGCATTATACTGATGGTCTTCCGCCACATGAATTACCCATTGTTGTAACTGGGCTCGCTGAAGAAGAATTAGGTCGGGAGGGCACAGAGGGTGCGATGCGACGTGCCTGGGGAACTCTTGATCCGGCTTTACCTGCGGTAGTTGTAACTGGATCCATTGCAGAAATGATTGGTGGTGGAGTTACGCCACAAGGCACCAATATTCAACGCTTTCTGCCGCGTACCATCGATGAGGATCAATGGGAAGCCGCAGATAGAGCGATGACTTGGATCTTTACGGAATTTGGTATGACCAAAGGTCGGATGCCACGCGAGAAAAAGCGTCAAGAAGGTGATAGGCCCCGCGTCAATATTCTTGGTCCGATGTACGGTACATTTAACATGCCAAGCGATCTGGCTGAAATTCGGAGGCTAGTTGAGGGAATAGGTGCGGAAGTTAATATGGTGATGCCGCTAGGGGCACATGTTGCTGAAATGCGTGACTTAGTAAATGCCGATGTCAACGTTTGTATGTATCGTGAGTTCGGCCGTGGGCTTTGTGAATTGCTTGGAAAACCCTATGTTCAGGCTCCGATCGGTATGGAAAGCACAACAAAATTCCTGCGCAAGTTGGGTGATTTGTTAACACTTGATCCAGAACCATTCATTGAAAGAGAAAAACATTCCACGATCAAACCCATCTGGGATTTGTGGCGGTCTGTGACGCAGGACTTTTTCGCGACAGCGAGTTTTGCGATTGTGGCAAACGAAACCTACGCGCGTGGTATTCGCAATTATTTAGAGACAGATCTTGGTCTGCCTTGCGCCTTTGCTGTGGCCCGTGCGCGGGGAAGCAAAACAAATAACAATGAAGTCCGCGCTTTAATAGCGCAAAAACGCCCCTTAGTTGTCTTGGGCAGCATCAATGAGAAAATGTATCTTGCCGAATTGAAAGGTGGCCATGGGCCAAGCCCCGCCTTCATTCCCGCGTCTTTCCCTGGGGCCGCCATTCGCCGCGCCACAGGAACACCAATGATGGGCTATTCAGGGGCGACCTATTTGCTTCAAGAAGTCTGCAACGGATTGTTTGATGCGCTCTTTCATATTCTGCCGCTGGGAAGTGAAATGGACGCGACAGACGCCACGCCTACGACGTTAAAACGGGATTTTCCGTGGGATGCAGACGCTCAAGCTGCCCTTGATCGCATCGTGGCTCAACACCCAATTCTGACCCGTATTTCTGCTGCGAAAAATCTGCGCGATGCTGCTGAAAAGGCAGCGCTGTCCGCAGGCGCAGAACGCGTGGTGATTGAAACCGTTCTCACGCTTGAACCAAGCGCAAATAAACCCAATAAAGGAGGAGTAAAAGATGACTGAAGTTGCTTCAAACACTCCAAAAACTCGTGGTCAAAACCGTAGAAGTTTCGAATATATCCTGTATTTCAGCCTCATATTTGTGCTGGCAATTCCCTTTGCCGTCGTTTTCTGGGTGCTGGATGTGATCCGTAGACAGACGCTGATGCTTCATGGACCGCTTGCGCGGGCATGGGCAGAGGCTGACCGAGTAACACCATTGATTTTCTCGCCTTGAACTTCAGGGCGAGAATAAGAGACTGACGTTCCGTAGGGGGTGTCAGAGACCCGAGGGGCATTGTGCCCCGAGGACCCGGCCGCAGGGGCACTGCGGCGTCAGCGAAGCAACCCGGAGGGAAGTTTATGGCTGATAGAAGTGACCTGTCCTTCACAGGTCTTACAGACGAACAAGCGCAGGAACTGCACTCAGTGTATATGAGCGGACTTTGGCTATTTGCGATAGCCTGTCTGATCGCTCACATCGCGACGTACATGGTTCTGCCTTGGTTCAATTGGTAAGGAGACTGAGAAATGGCTAATTTTTACAAAATCTGGCTGGTTTTCGATCCGCGCCGCGTTTTCGTGGTGCAGGGTGTCTTCCTCTTTTTGCTTGCAGCAATGATTCATCTCGTTCTGTTGAGCACAGACGGCTTTAACTGGTTTGAACTGGCGGCCGCAGCAGGCTGATCAGTATCCAGTACGCTAAAAGCTGTGGGCAGTGGCATTTCACCTGCTGCCCACAGCACAAATCACATTAGGGCGGCCACTACCCCAAAGTCGGCGCAGCCAAAGAAAAGCGCGGAGAAATAAACATGGCGTTGTTAAGTTTTGAAAAAAAGTATCGCGTCCAAGGGGGAACGTTAATAGGCGGTGATCTATTTGATTTCTGGATTGGACCCTTTTATGTTGGGTTTTTCGGAATAACCACGGCCTTTTTCGCCCTTCTTGGGACGGTATTAATATTTTATGGAGCATCACTGGGGGACACTTGGAACCCTTGGCTGATTTCAATTGAACCACCTGAACTAGAGGTCGGGCTTGGTATGGCCCCACTTGCCGAGGGTGGATTATGGCAGCTAATCACAATGTGTGCGACAGTCGCGTTCGTGAGTTGGGCGCTTCGGGAAGTTGAAATTTCCCGTAAACTGGGCATGGGACTTCATGTGCCGTTTGCCTTTTCAATTGCCATTCTGGCATACATCACATTAGTGGTCATCCGCCCTGTGCTGATGGGCGCGTGGGGTCATGGGTTCCCTTATGGAATCTTTAGTCACCTCGATTGGGTCAATAATGTGGGGTATGCATATGGTAATTTCCACTATAACCCGGCGCATATGATTGCGATTACCTTTTTCTTTACTACCACGCTTGCATTGGCGCTGCATGGCTCACTCGTGCTGTCAGCCGCAAATCCGGAAAAAGGCCATGAGATGCGCCAGCCGGAACACGAAGACACCTTTTTCCGGGACTTTATAGGGTATTCCATTGGGCCGCTAGGTATTCACCGTCTGGGCCTGTTTCTAGCGTTAAATGCCGGATTCTGGTCCGCCGTATGCATCGTTGTATCTGGGACGGTTTGGTTCGATGCATGGGCTGACTGGTGGTATTGGTACGTTGATTTGCCCTTCTGGGCTGACTTGGAGGGAGGCGTCAATGGTTGAATATCAGAACATATTCACGCAAGTACAGGTCCAAGGACCGCCTGAAATGGGGGTGGTAGAAGAAGTGGATCTACGTGAACGCAGCGATAGCACTGCTTTTTCTAAACTTTTAGGATGGTTTGGTAATGCGCAGCTGGGTCCGTTTTATCTAGGTGCTTTGGGATTTGCGTCTCTTGCATCTGGCCTTGCTTGGTTCCTGATCGTAGGTTTTAGCTATTGGCAGCAAGCAGGCTGGAATCCCGGCGTGTTCGCAAGAGATCTGTTTTACTTCTCACTTGAGCCGCCTGCGCAAGAGTACGGGCTAAGCATTCCACCTCTGCAGGAGGGGGGACTCTGGTTTCTTGCCAGTTTCTTTCTGTTGATTTCTGTTTTGACATGGTGGGCACGTTCTTATGTTCTCGCGCAACAGTTAAAGATGGGCAAACATGTGTTCTATGCATTCGGAGCAGCGATTTGGTTGTTTCTTGTGCTGGGGCTAATCCGTCCGATCTTTATGGGAAGTTGGTCAGAGGCTGTGCCGTACGGAATTTTCTCGCACTTGGACTGGACGATGACCTTTTCGGTGACATATGGAAACCTGTTCTATAATCCGTTTCACGCGCTTTCGATTGTGTTCCTTTATGGATCTGCGCTGCTCTTTGCGATGCACGGTGCAACGATCCTTGCGGTATCCCGCTTCGGCGGCGACCGTGAACTGGAACAAATCGCAGATCGTGGTACGGCGTCTGAACGCGCAGGCCTATTTTGGCGCTGGACCATGGGCTTTAATGCCACAATGGAAGGCATTCATAGATGGGCTTGGTGGTTTGCGGTGCTGACCTGCATCACAGGCGGTATTGGTATCTTGTTGACCGGCACGGTTGTGGATAACTGGTATCTTTGGGCGCAGGAACACGGCTTTGCGCCGCTCGATTAAGGGAGAGAACCGATGAGTTCACAAAAACAAATCTTTGACGGAGACTTTTCTCCCGAACGCATCAGAAGTGAGGCTTTTGGCAATATGTTTGCTGGTGCCCTGATTGGTGGAGCAGCTGTCGGTGTCATGGCAGGGTTCATCGTTGTTTTGATGTTGGTTTCTAGTTGGTTACCGCCGGAGTCAAAAGAGGCAGATGATCCTACACCAGATTCTTTCTCTTATTACGTTATACCAAATGAAGAGACGCTCGCATAAGCCCTGGTCTCTGGAACTTGCGGGCTGGAGCGGGATAACCTCGCTCCCCCGCCAGCTGGATTTGGCTCATTTTCCCGTGAGTCAAATACGGGGTTTCTGCACCCCGGTTCCCTTCCTGTTGGCTACAGGAAACTGCGCCACGTTTAGGTTCTCCTAAACGTGGCGCTCTTTTTATAAATTCGCGGGAGAGAGTATTTAGAAATGAATGAGTATCGCTTTTTGGACCGGATTGCCGGACCCGCCGACATGAAACAACTGAACGATCAAGATTTGATACATCTCGCTAAAGATGTGCGTGACGAAGTTATTTCCGCAGTCTCTGAAACGGGTGGGCACCTTGGATCATCCCTTGGTGTGGTAGAAATTACCGTGGCGCTTCATGCAGTTTTCAACACGCCGCTGGATAAAATCGTATGGGATGTCGGCCATCAATGTTATCCGCATAAGATCCTGACAGGTCGCAGAGATCGTATTCGCACTCTGCGCCAAAAAAACGGATTGAGCGGCTTTACTAAGCGTAGTGAAAGCGAGTTTGATCCGTTTGGTGCGGCGCATAGTTCTACTTCTATTTCTGCAGCACTTGGCTTCACCGTCGGGCGTGATATGGGTCAACCTGTAGGAGATGCCATCGCTGTTATTGGTGATGGCTCAATCAGCGCTGGTATGGCCTATGAGGCACTAAACAATGCAGGCAGCGAAGGCCGTCGGTTGTTTGTCATTTTGAATGACAATGAAATGTCTATTGCACCACCTGTTGGGGCAATGTCGTCATATCTTTCTGGTCTTTATGCCAATGAACCACTTGCCAAGATGAAATCCCTAGCCGAAGGATTTGAGGCGGCGCTTCCTTCTCCGCTTCGTGATGGGGCCAAACGTGCGCGTCAGCTTGTGACTGGCTTGCACGGCTCTGGTACGTTGTTTGAGGAGTTGGGATTTGAATACGTCGGCCCAATCAATGGGCATGATTTAAATCAATTATTACCCGTGATGCGTGCAGCGCGTGCAAGGGCTACAGGTCCAGTTTTGATCCATGCTTGCACCGTTAAGGGCAAAGGGTATGCGCCAGCTGAAAATTCAGCAGATAAATACCATGGGGTGTCAAAGTTTGACATCGCAACAGGAGCACAGGCCAAATCCAAACCAAATGCCCCCTCTTACACCTCTGTATTTGGAGAGGCACTCACAGATGAGGCGACACGCGATCCAAGGATCGTGGGCGTGACCGCTGCGATGCCATCGGGAACGGGGCTGAATATTATGGCTAAGAAATTTCCCGGACGTGTTTTTGATGTTGGGATAGCAGAACAACACGGCGTTACATTTGCCGCTGGAATGGCGGCGAGCGGACTGAAACCGTTTTGTGCGATTTATTCCACCTTTCTGCAAAGAGGCTATGATCAGGTCGTTCACGATGTAGCGCTGCAAGGGTTGCCTGTGCGCTTTGCCATAGATCGCGCGGGTCTGGTTGGCGCGGATGGCGCAACCCATGCTGGTGCTTTTGATGTTGCCTATCTTGCCAACTTGCCCGGCTTTACGGTTATGGCGGCAGGCGATGAAGCGGAACTTGTCAATATGGTCGCCACTGCTTCCGCCTATGACGAAGGGCCAATTTCATTTCGTTATCCACGTGGTAATGGAACGGGTGTCACGCTTCCTGAACGGGGCGAAATATTGGAGATTGGCAAAGGGCGCATAATTACAGAAGGCACCGAGGTTGCTATACTTTCATTTGGTGCGCATCTCAGCGAAGCTGAACAGGCCGTGCAACAGCTTGAGCAACAAGGTGTGAGTGTGACGTTGGCTGATGCCAGATTTGCCAAACCGCTGGACACCGATCTGATCCGTCAGTTGGCCCATAATCATGAAGCTCTGATCACTATTGAACAAGGCTCGGTTGGCGGTTTCGGCGCTATGGTGCTGCATCATCTCGCAGCCACTGGGCAACTTGATCGTGGTCTAAAGATCAGAACGATGACTCTCCCTGATGCCTACATTGATCAGGCATCTCCTTCAGACATGTATGCCGCAGCGGGTTTGACGGTT
Organism: uncultured Alphaproteobacteria bacterium; assembly: GCA_913051655.1. Classification (GTDB taxonomy): domain Bacteria; phylum Pseudomonadota; class Alphaproteobacteria; order Rhodobacterales; family Rhodobacteraceae; genus LFER01. Next base: position 29,445 of record CAJXHI010000006.1, on the reverse strand, counting down.
CAGGATATTGAATGCACAGCAATCAACCTTTTGCGCCCTGCGCACAATGTCGTGAAGCTCTCACAAGCATAACGGTGGGGGCATATACCCGCCCAATTCCCGTTCAACCGCAGCAGCAAAAGCGAGCGCAGTAAAATCGCGACCATGTCCTGCGATACCCTGATATCCGATAGGCAAACCATTGACCTGCCCGACTGGTCCCACAACACTTGGTAATCCCACGACCCCCGAATAGCCTGCCCAAAAAGTTTGGGCCATATCGGGATAGTCTTTTCCGTTGATATTCAAAAATCGACTGTACCTAGGGCCTTTTTGATTATGTTTAAAAGCAGGTGTTCCTGCCGCGGGTGCAATTAGAATATCCACATCTTTGAAATAGTTATCAAATATGAGCCGATGCAAATTTCGTTTTGCGTCTAAATTTAGCCATTCACTGTGAGATATCGACAAACCTTTGTACCGCGTCCCGCAGACGCGCATCACATCACCGTTGTTCATCGCTTTTACCCCAGCGAGAAGTGCTTTGGCCTCCTTTTTGGTAATCCGCGCAGACATCGCAGCTCCGAGCAAGCTTAGATAGAGCGTATAATGATCGGTGCTGTCTACCCTCGGTTTTTTGTCTCGAATGACTTTTGCACCAGCTTTCTCAAGCTTATGAACAAATTCGTCCAGAGCGGCTAAGTAGCCTTCATCGACAGGGCTTTCGGCATCATCCAGCTTGATTCCAATTCGGAATTCGCTAAGTCTGTCACGGTTATCTTCCGGCAAATGGACTTTAAACGCCGATCCATCGATTGCCCGTAATCCAAGAATCGTTTCAAAGCCAATTTTCAAATCATCGGCCGTGCGCGCTAATGGTCCGGCAACGGCGATATCCGTTTCTGCATGGCTCTCTACAATGCTCTGTCCATGTGAAGACACTACTTTATGGGTGGGTTTTAATCCAAAAACTCCGCAGAAATGTGCGGGATTGCGGATGGAGGAGCCTATGTCACTGCCGACCTCCAAGGCGCTCATGCCAGTGGCAATTGCGGCAGCAGATCCACCCGATGATCCGCCTGGTGTACGAGTTTGATCCCAAGGGTTTTTAGTCGTTCCGTATACCTGGTTAAAGCTTTGCCATTCTACCAAATTCAGTGGCACATTGGTTTTGCCAAAAACAATTGCCCCCGCTGCGCGTAAACGTGCGACTGGGTCGCTGTCTGATGTGGCTAAATTTTCATTATGCTCTGGATCGCCCCACGTGGTCGGTGCGCCGGACAAGTCAAAGGATTCTTTTACTGTGACTGGCACTCCATGGAGTGGACCCCGGAATTTTCCTTTTGCGGTTTCGTTATCCATCTCCCATGCGGACGCCTTGGCCGCTTCGCGGTCTTGCCAGATCACCGCGTTGATATCAGGATTAAATTTATCGATTTGTTTAAAATGTGCTTCCAAAAGCTCTGTCGCTGTCATCGTCCTTTGGCGCAATGCGATGGCTTGATCTTTGGCGGACTTTAATACAATCGAAGTCATGGTATTTCTTTCATTACATGGGCGTCTGAGGATCATTGGACATTCGGCCATACGAAGCAAGTAAAGAATCTAAGAGGGTTTTAGATACTTTTTAAATTCTGCAATCACCTGCTGATAAACGTCCCGTTTAAAGGCAACAATATTGTCCAACAGATCATCGAGATCAATCCATTTCCAGTCGGAAAATTCTGGCTCTTTAGTATCAATATTGATTTGATCATCTTGGCCAAAAAATCGCATGAGGTAATAGCGTTGCCGCTGGCCTTTGTATTTTCCAGACCAAAGTTCATCGATGATATCTTCGGGAAAATCGTAATATATCCATTCTTTTGAAATAGCTTCGACACGTACCAAGTTCTCCGTCACGCCAGTTTCTTCGAGTAATTCTCTAAAGACCGCATCATTCGAATCTTCGCCTTCATCAATACCCCCTTGGGGCATTTGCCAAGCATTCGTAAAACGGTCAAGTCGCTGACCGACGAACACTTTGTTCTGTGCATTCACTAACATAATCCCGACATTGGGACGATAGGCTTTGGGTTCCACATTCATTGATGAACTCTCATTCAGACCTAAGGTGTCATTTATTCGCTTAAGGATAGAACGCGCAGACCCTTCAAGAGATCAACTGCGTAGGAAAGTTGGAAATCCATTTCGCGCAACTCTGCATCTTTTTCAGCTGCCAAACGATCCGCTTCTATTTGCTGGCGTTCTTCCTCGGTCAGGCTATCATTTTCCAAGGACCCTCTCAGATCCGCTTCTTCACGGCCTTTGCGCGCTTCGTCTTCTTCGGTTTCTTGCCTTGGCTTTGGCTGTTCGACGACGATGTCTGGGGAAACGCCAAGCGCCTGAATGGAGCGGCCTGATGGCGTGTAATAGCGTGCTGTTGTGAGACGCATTGCAGCGCGGTCCCGCAGCGGCATGACCGTTTGGACGGAACCTTTGCCAAAGCTTTTGGTGCCAACCACAATGGCGCGTTGATGATCCTGCAGCGCGCCGGCAACAATTTCAGATGCCGAGGCAGAGCCACCATTGATCAGAACCACGACAGGCTTACCTTTGGCTAGGTCATCAGGGGTCGCATTGTATCGATCGCCGTCCTTTGGATCACGCCCGCGGGTAGACACAATTTCCCCCTTCTCTAGAAAGGCATCTGAGACAGCGATGGCTTGAGACAGCAAACCGCCTGGGTTATTGCGCAGGTCAAGAACAAAACCGTCAACATTCTTGATGCCACCGGCTTCTTCGACTTGTTTTACAATACCATCCGCCAAATTATCATAGGTCTGGTCATTAAATGTGGTAACCCGCAAAACCACAGCTGTGCCCTCAGTGCGTACACGCACTGCCTTAAGTTTAATTGTATCACGAATGATACTAACGTCGAAAGGTTCGTCTTCGCCTTCCCGTACAACTGTTATAATTATCTCAGAGCCAACAGGTCCGCGCATAAGGTCAACCGCTTCCGAAAGGTTTAAGCCAAGCACACTCTCGCCATCTACATGGGTGATGTAATCGCCGGCCTCGATACCAGCTTGGTCTGCTGGCGTATCATCCATTGGGGAAACAACCAGCACAAATCCATCTTTTTGTGTCACCTCTATGCCTAGACCGCCGAATTCGCCGCGCGTCTGAAAACGCATTTCAGAAGCGGCCTCAGGGGAAAGATAGCTCGAGTGAGGATCGAGAGAGGTGAGCATTCCATTGATAGCGGCTTCAATCAAATCAGCCTCGTCTACCTCTTCTACATATTGTGCGCGAATTCGTTCAAATATATCTCCGAAAAGATCCAGTTGCTCGTAAATATTGGCGCGTTCATCTGAACTTTGGGCAATAACTGGCCCTGTGATCTTTGTCGCACTAAATGTGCCGAGCCCACAACCGATGGCAATTGCAAGTAATACCTTTTTCATCAATCTTTGTCCTCTTTCACGTCAAACCATCGCAGCGGATCCTGCGGTTTCTCATTTACTCTCACTTCAACATAGAGCGTTTCTGGTCGGTAAGTACCACCTGGAGCCAAAGATTCTTGTAAGATTTTTTGTGCTGGTGCCGCCTCGCCACCCATGATACCCACTGGACTTCCCTTTGGAAGCACTTCTCCGATCCGTCCAAAGGTCTTGTCTAAACCTGATAAAACAAAGAGAATGCCATCTTGAGGTTCAAGGATGGACACTAAACCGTAATCTAAAAAATCTCCCTGATAGCGCACTGTTACCGCCGTTGGCGTTGTAACAAGCGCTGCGGGATATGCGGCAATCACAATACCTGGGCGTTTTATACCAGATGCATCTGGTTCGTCAAAGTTGCGTACAATGCGACCGTGAACAGGCAATGGCAATAGGTTTTTGCTCGCTTTGATATCGGGTAGGGGTTTAGCCAGCTCATGCGGCGAATAGATGGACAGGCCCTTGATTAAGGTGTCTATGCTCTCAGCCGCAGCAATCAGGATGGCTGTCTTGGAGGGGTCATCAACAAACCTCGTGGGAAGCCCATCCCGTGAAGAAGCCGCGGCAACCAAATCGCTGCGTGCGGATTGCAACTCACGCAGCCCGTTTTCTAAAACGGCGGTGCTATCTGCCTGTTGTGTTTCAAGCATCTTAAGGGTTTCCAGATCGTACTTGAGCTGTTCTACAGGACGCTGAAGGTGCACCAACATATCAGAAAGCAACATGCCCGCCCGCGCAGTTTTCAATGGGCCGTCTGGATGCACCAATTTGGCCGGAGCCGGCTCGTTGTCGATACTGTAAAGTACACCTATAAGGCGACTTATATTTTCTTCTCTTAAATCCAACCGCGTCTTTAGGTCTTGCTTTGTACTAGCCAACTCACGCAAACTTGCTCTAAACGAGGAGAGCGCAGTTTCAAAGGCGCGGATGGTCCCAGTCAACGCATTTATTCTGTCTTTCTTCGCTTTCGCGATAGTAAGCCGCATGGAGGCCTCTTCAAGTTCATTCGCGGCATCGTGGGCGGTTTTTACAACAGACTCGGCCGCCAAAAGCTCCACTTTGCTCAGCGCGCAGCAAAGCATTAAAGCGAGGCTTATGACACGCATAAACCACATCACACCAACAACGATTTCCCTGTCATTTCTGGTGGTAATGGGAGATTCATCAAGGCCAATAGTGTAGGCGCTATATCTGCCAACCTTCCCCCATCGCACAGCCTAATACCCGCCGGACCGTTCACAAGTGCAACGGGCACCAAATTCGCTGTATGGGCGGTGTGGGGTAGTCCGGTTTTTTGGTGAATCATCATTTCACAATTACCATGATCCGCTGTTAAAAGCATAACGCCTCCCACCTGTTTGAGGACGGGAAGAACAGAGCCAAGGCAGGCATCCACTGCTTCGCAAGCTTTGACAGCAGCGGCTAAATCACCCGTATGACCAACCATATCCGGATTTGCATAATTCACAACGATAAGGTCAAATCCGGTCTTAATCGCCTCAATCAGAGACTCTGTCACAGCTTCCGATGACATTTCCGGCGCCAGGTCATACGTCTCCACTTTGGGAGAGGCCGGCATATGCCGTTCTTCACCTCTATGGGGTTCCTCCCGTCCTCCATTTAAAAAAAACGTCACATGGGGATATTTTTCAGTTTCTGCAAGCCTAAACTGCCTCTTTCCTTTCTGGGATACCCATTTGCCCAACGTGTTTTTGATCGTTTGCTTGGGAAAACAGGTTTCCATAAAGACTTCATGGCGATCAGAATAGGGCACCATTCCCAAAACTGTCTTCCAACAGGGTTTTTTGGGCATATCAAAATCACTGAAAGCTGGATCAGCCATTGCCGAAAGGATTTGACGTGCCCGATCTGCTCGGAAGTTTAGGCAAAACAAACCGTCGCCATCCTGAACACCTTTGTAATTGCCAATGACGCTTGCCGGTAAAAATTCATCTGATTTCCCGTTTTGATATCCCACGTCAATTGCTTTTTCTGCGCGTTCAAAATACTGTGTTGAAATGCCATGTACAACCGCGTCGTAGGCCTTTTTAACACGCTCCCAGCGTTTGTCTCTATCAAGAGCATAGTAACGCCCTGTAAGTGTCGCAATAAAAGTATTGGCGGGCATTTGGTCTTGCAATTGCGCTAAATAGGTCAAGATTGATTTGGGCGCCACATCCCGTCCATCCGCGATAATATGAAGTGCCGTTGGAATATTGTGATCGTTAAGTGATTTCAATGCTGCAATTAGATGAGAAAACTGACCATGCACACCGCCGTCTGACAAGAGAGACAGTACATGTGCTGTCCCGTCGGAGGATTTCAGTTTTTCAATAAAGTTATTAAGCGCCGGGTTTTTTGCGAAGGCACCTGTTTTTATCGCCAAATCGATCTGACCAAGGTCCATGGCGACGATCCGACCTGCACCTATATTTGTGTGTCCAACTTCTGAATTTCCCATCTGGTGTTTTGGTAACCCAACGTCGGGTCCATGAGCGATGAGCGTCGCATGAGGGCAGCTTTCCATGATGTGATCAACAGTCGGAGTACGTGCCTGAGCAGGCGCGTTGCCAGTCGCAGAGGTGCTTAATCCCCAGCCATCCAAAATACAAAGCACAACCGGTTTTGCCTGCATCTCATGTCCCTTTTGACATTTAAGTATTGCGTTCTGGCGGACAACACAAGCCAGCTTTGTTCACTTAAGCGCGATGGTAGGGCGTCCCTGCGAGAATTGTTGCAGCTCTGTAAAGTTGTTCGCTTAACATGACACGTGCCAACGTCCGCGGCCAGACCATAGTCCCAAGTGAAAGAGATTTTTGACATCGATCGGAAATGGAATGATGAAGCCCATCAGCCCCACCAATAACAAACGCTAGAGCGTTGTGACCATCATCACGCGATTGGGACATAAGCTGGGAGAACTTAGGCGAACACATCTGAACCCCTCTTTCATCAAGGGCGATTGCATAGATGTCATTGGAAAGAGCACGTAAAATAAGGTCTGCTTCACCGGCTTTGCCACTAACTTTACGATCATCCAGTTCGATAATTTCAAGCGGTCGAATTCCCAAAACTTTGCCAAGTTTGTCAAAGCGGGATCTATAATCATCGAATAGTGTGCGTTCCGGGCCAGATTTCAGTCGACCCACCGATACAATTTTGACGTGCATCAGAGACGCCACTTATGCGTTTTTTGAACTCGCCAGCGGCGGTTGCCACATTTTTTCCAATTGATAAAACCTGCGCACTTCAGGGCGAAATATGTGCACAATAATATCACCCGTGTCTACGAGGATCCAATCATCGCTGTTTTTGCCCTCTATTCGTGCTGAACATCGGAGCGTTTGCTTTAGATGATCCACCAAATTGGTTGCAATGGCATTGACCTGACGCGAAGAGCGACCAGAGGCGATTACCATATAATCTCCAATTGAAGATTTCCCGCGCAAATCAATTTGCGCGATATCCTCGGCTTTGATTTCACAAAGAGACTTCAAAACTTCGGTTAACTGCATATCGCTTGTAAAACCATTGAGTGCTTCGGCTACCACCGAAGACTGTGCTGCAACATCTGCTGCATTCAGAGACAATGACAGAACGGATCCTCCTTAAAAAATGTCATTTAGTGTCGATATTCGACAGGTAAAGATTAACACGTATTCTATAAAATCTCAATTACAGCTTTTTTCCTTGCTAACAACATTTTAATTAATTTTTTAAATTAAGAGAACTCAATATCACATGAACAATAATTTTAATAACTCATTCAGTCTGCACTTAATGACAGCAAAAGAACCTGAAATCAATATTATCGCTATTGTAATCGCGGTGATTAACATTCCGGTGGCAATTTGGTGGCGCTTGGTTCGTGATCACAATGATATATGACACGTTTTTACCTCCGCTTATTGTCGCTGTTTTCACTTGAAATGAGCGTGCGGGCCTGACAATGCGTGCGCCCTTTTTTCATTCTTACGGTTTGCTTCTACTCTCCGCAGGCATTGTTTTTTCATCTTGGGCTGGATATTCAGAATCGGCTTGAGTTCCAGAAAGAAAACGAAGGGTTTGTCTAATGGTCATTCTTATGTGATTCGACGTCACGTTTGCCCTATGCGAGCTTAAACCTAGAGAGTTAGCCGAAGCCATCCACTTGGTTCAACAAAACCTAAACGCCCTGCGTAGTCGTAAAGTCAAAGGCGTGCGCTTTTTCATGCTCAGTCCTTTTTGCCAATTTCGGGGCTGTGAACTGGGCAATTTACTGGAATTTGCCGAAGACCAGTAGAAAAGCAGACTGGCACTTTAAACGGGCGCTCAGCAGATGGTGACCAGGTTCTCACAAATACCGTTTAGTCGCTTGCGCAATGCCGCGCCTTGTCTTATTTTCTCTAACATGACGATGACACTTGATATCGAAGACCACGCACGCTTGCCTTGGCGCTTTTACGCGGCCCTTCAGGGTATTTTAGTTCGACTGTCCTTTTAGACTATATATTCACATAATTGGACACACTCCAAACGGGAGAGGATGAAAATGACTGCCCCGACGACACTTTACGATAAAATTTGGGACGCACATGTCGCCCACGAAGCTGAAGATGGCACATGCCTTTTGTATATTGACCGTCACCTTGTGCATGAGGTGACAAGCCCGCAAGCTTTTGAAGGTTTGCGTATGGCAGGTCGCAAGGTCCGCGCGCCTGAAAAAACCATTGCCGTACCGGATCACAATGTGCCAACAACACTTGATCGGTCCAAAGGCATCGAAAATGAAGAAAGCCGTATTCAGGTCGAAGCACTGGACAAAAATGCGGCTGATTTCGGCATCCATTATTATCCGGTATCTGATGTCCGTCAGGGCATCGTGCATATTGTTGGGCCTGAACAGGGTTGGACATTGCCGGGAATGACCGTAGTCTGCGGGGATAGCCACACAGCAACGCATGGTGCTTTTGGGGCCTTGGCGCACGGGATAGGCACATCTGAGGTTGAACATGTTCTGGCAACCCAAACGCTTATCCAGAAGAAATCGAAAAACATGAAAGTTGAGATCACCGGCAAACTTTCTCCTGGTGTGACAGCCAAAGACATCACGCTTTCAGTGATTGGCAAAACGGGTACAGCAGGGGGAACTGGGTATGTAATCGAATATACTGGCAAAGCGATCCGAGATTTGTCGATGGAAGGGCGCATGACCGTCTGTAACATGGCGATTGAAGGGGGTGCACGCGCAGGACTGATTGCGCCGGATGAAAAGACGTTTGAGTATTGTAAAGGCCGGCCACATGCCCCCAAAGGCGCCGCATGGGAAACTGCCGTTGCCTATTGGAAAACACTTTTTAGCGATGGTGATGCCTTTTTTGATAAAGTGGTCACCATTCGCGGAGAAGATATCGCGCCGGTTGTGACATGGGGTACTTCGCCTGAAGATGTCTTGCCGATCACTGCTAACGTTCCTTCTCCTAACGATTTTGACGGTGGTAAGGTCGACGCCGCGTCAAGATCATTGGACTATATGGGGCTGACGGTGGGAACGCCTCTTTCTGATATCGTCATTGACACGGTGTTTATCGGTTCCTGCACCAATGGGCGCATCGAGGATCTGCGTGCTGCCGCAGCGATCCTCAAAGGTAAAAAGGTCAAAGATGGCATGCGCGCGATGGTAGTTCCTGGGTCCGGGCTTGTGCGGGCGCAAGCCGAACAAGAAGGGTTAGCCGATATTTTTAAGGATGCCGGTTTTGAATGGCGCCTTGCGGGGTGTTCTATGTGCCTTGCAATGAACCCTGATCAACTTCAACCAGGGGAACGCTGTGCCGCGACATCAAATCGGAATTTCGAAGGTCGGCAGGGCAGGGGTGGGCGAACGCATTTGATGAGCCCAGCGATGGCTGCTGCCGCCGCGGTCACGGGAAAACTCACTGATGTGCGGGAAATGATGTAATGGATAAATTCGAAAAACTTAGTGGTATCGCCGCCCCAATGCCTCTAATCAATATCGATACGGATATGATAATTCCCAAGGTGTTTTTGAAAACTATCAAACGCTCTGGCCTTGGGGTTAATTTGTTTGATGAAATGCGCTACGACAGGAACGGGGCTGAAAACCCAGATTTTGTGCTCAACAAACCACAATATCGCAGTGCTGAGATCATAGTTGCCGGTGACAATTTTGGATGCGGATCGTCACGCGAACACGCGCCTTGGGCGATCAAGGATTTTGGCATTCGCTGCGTGATTTCAACAAGCTTTGCAGATATCTTTTACAATAACTGCTTCAAGAATGGGATCCTTCCCATTGTGCTTCCAAAAGATCAGGTGCGTGCTGTTATGACAGATGCGGAAAAAGGCGCAAATGCACGGATAGAAGTCGACCTTGAAGCACAAACGGTGACGTCCTCTGACGGGGATGTTTTCCACTTTGAAATTGACGCATTCAAAAAACACTGTCTGCTGAATGGATTGGATGACATTTCGCTGAGCCTTGAAAAATCTTCCTCCATCGAGAGCTATGAGGCGAAAATCGCCGCAGAGCGTCCTTGGGTGTAAGGCCTCAATGAATAAATAAACTTGATCGAAGCTTCGAGATTGATCGAAAGCTTTCGCTAGTTGTCTTTGATCTTCGATGTTTTTGGGGTCTATTTGAATAGTCAAGTCAATCGAGTCGAATAGTTCAGAAGCCGTAATACTGCGCCGTAAAGCAAAAACACGTCGTAAAACTTAGCTTGTTTCAAGCTTCACAGGGCATCCTTCAGATTAAATCTATAAAAAACCGAACAACATAAACGATTTGGTAAGGTTCACCTTGAATCGATAAGCTCTTCTTGACTGTTGGAAGGTTAATTCGTTGCATCCGAAAGCTGGTACGTTCAGCGTTTTTCAGATTGGCAAAGGTGGCGACTTGGATGCTTTGACATTTGTGGTAAATTTCCCATGCCACCAGTTGTTTCGATAAATACGCGTCGAACCACACTGCCAATCGTTGAAATTCTCCATCCGGCACCACGGAAAGAACAAGCGTATCATTTCCAGCAACGAAGCGTTTCCGCTATTCTATCGTTTTAAATAGCTATGTCATAATCCGCTTTATCGTATAAATATTTCCGCACTGTACATCCGAGGTAAGTTGGCGTGGAATATTATGGATCAAGACTTTTCACTTTGCGTGATGTAAGCTACTTCAACAAAAGATCAGTTGAGCGACCTGCTCCTCCGCGGGTAATTTGACGGTGACCTACAGTTCTCGGTCGCATGTTAGAAGTCACGGTTTTTGGCGCAATACGTGTGATCGGTGTTGTCGTGGCTGGCGAGGGAAGTGGTTTTTAGGGTTGTGTTACAGGTTTCTGGCGTGAGGCGCCTGCTTCGTCGTTGCCGGTTTGTAACGCCGTTTCGGCTTATCCGAATATTGATACAGCCATGGTTGGCTACAAATTGCGCATCTGTAAGCCCAGTAGGCGTCCAGGTCGCTTGCCGGTCACACGCATCTAAGATCTATACGGTGATGGACCATCCAGACGCGCCCGAAAAAACTATAAAAAGGTTAGACTTCAAAAATAAATTAAATGTCACCTTCTGCAGGTGAAAATGAGAATACGTTGCTCTAAAGCTATGATCTAGTAAAGCATATTTTGGCCTATTTTGTTCCAAACATGCGGTCACCTGCATCCCCGAGGCCAGGCACAATATATCCTTTTGCGTTCAAATGGCTATCAAGAGCAGCGGTCACAATCTGTACGTCGGGATGTGCCTCTTGCATGCGCTTTACGCCTTCTGGGGCCGCGAGAAGGCACATAAAGCGAATATTTTTTGCACCGGATCTTTTCAAAAGGTCGATCGCTGCAACAGAGGAATTACCGGTTGCCAGCATCGGATCTACTGCGATGACCAAACGATCCTCCAGCGTATCTGGAACTTTGAAATAATATTGCACCGGTTTGAGCGTTTCTTCGTCACGATAGAGCCCGACAAACCCGACACGTGCGCCGGGGATCAATTCTAGAACCCCATCCAAAAGCCCATTTCCAGCGCGCAGTATCGACACAAGGGCAAGTTTTTTTCCATCAAGGACTGGAGCGTCCATAGGTTCAAGAGGGGTATTAATACGTTTCGTCGTTAGTGCCAACTCACGGGTTATTTCATAGGCCAAAAGTTGACTGATCTCGCGGAGCAACTGACGAAACAGTGGTGTTGGCGCCGATTTATCGCGCATCAGACTCAGTTTGTGCTGAACAAGGGGGTGGGTCACGACGGTGAGGTTATCAGTCATTCAGTGTCCAATCTTTTAAAAAGCGTGTCTTTGGTGGCTTTATCACAAAAGGCGGCGTTTAGGGCCGTTTTATTCAATGCAGTAAACTCTTCTTTGCCCCAGCTAAAGGCGCGTGACAAGGCCACGTATTCTTTGGTCATATCCGTATTAAAAAATGGGGGATCATCGGTTGACACTGTGACGTTCACACCGCGATTCCGCAGCTTTTCAATAGGATGGGAATGCGTGTCAGGATAAATTCCTAGTGCAATGTTTGATCCCGGACAAACTTCAAACGTGATGTCGCGTGCAATAACTTCATCTAAAAGCTGAGGGTCGTCGATGGTCTGTACCCCATGGCCGAGGCGTTCAACTTTTAAATCAAAGACTGCTTGTCGCACACTTTCCGCGCCGCCCCATTCACCTGCGTGTGTCGTGAGGCGTAGTCCGGCTTCTTGTGCCATGTCAAAGCTGTATATATAATCTTCCTGCACCCCAAAGGTTTCTGCACCGCCCATCCCGAAGCCGCAAATGAAATCACCTGCCGTTTCAGCTGCACAAAGGGCAGCTTTTTTGGCCTTGTCTGGCCCAAAATGACGGATGCAGGTCACAATTCCTTTCATAACAATTCCGTGTTTTTTTTCTGATTCTTGCGCTGCTTCTTGAATGGCAGACAGATATTCGCGCCACGGACCAAGCTGTGCTTGTCCGCAAAAGTCGGGGGATAAAAAGGCCTCCGTATAGATCACACCATGCGTGGCGCTTTGATCCAATACGGCGCGGGTGAGGCGGTAGAAATCCATAGGTTCGGTTAACACACTTGTGGCAGTCTCATACACCGCCAAGAAATGTTCGAAATCGCGAAAAACATAATGTCCCTGTTCGTCAAAGATACCGTCGATATCGGCTTTTTTCTCATGTGCGATCTGGCGGATCAGCGTGGGTGGGGCTGCGCCTTCGAGATGAAGGTGCAATTCAACCTTGTGCATATCAAATTCAGTTTGCATTTTGTTCCTCAACTTCAGGATGGGGAATGTTGAGATGTGAAAGAACAAGGTTTGCCACATCTTTAAAACTTATTTGACCGAAGTGCCTTGATGGTCCCCCGGCGCATAGAACAGGCACCTGTTCTCGAGTGTGATCGGTTCCGACCCAGCTCGGATCGTTTCCATGATCTGCAGTAAGTATCATAAGATCATCCTCTCTCAACTTTGGTATTAAAATTCCGATCTCTTGATCAAACCATTCTAAGGCTCTTGCATATCCTGCTATATCTCTTCTGTGACCGAAGCGGCTGTCAAATTCTACAAAATTAGCGAAGATGAAACTTCCTTTTTGGGCTTTTGCCACTTCATCTGCGAGATGTGTCATCAAAGTAGCATCGGATCCCTCGCGCACTTTATCAATGCCCTGCATGGAAAATATATCTCCAATTTTCCCGATAGCGGTGACAGGATGGCCTGCGTCCTGCAACCAATTTGTGAGTATTTTCTTTGGGGGAAATAGCGCAAAGTCCCGCCTGTTGTCAGTACGGTAGTAAGTATGTGCGGTTTTGCCTAAAAAAGGGCGGGCGATCACACGGCCTATTTTCCGGCGATGGACTTCTGGGGCAAAGCGTGCGCATAAGTTGATCAGCCGATCCCGACCAAAATGTATCTCATGAGCGGCAATTTGAAAGACGCTATCAGCAGATGTGTAACAAATCGGCTTGCCTGATGTGCAATGCTCTTCACCAAAGGTACGGATGATATCGGTGCCTGAACTATGACAATTGCCCAATATGCCATCCGTTCCTGCGATGTCGCAAAGAATATCGATTAAATCCTGAGGGAACGATTGACTTTTGTTCTTAAAATAGTGCCAGTCCCAGTCAACGGGTAATCCGGCCAATTCCCAATGGCCCGATGGTGTGTCTTTTCCTCGAGATGTTTCTCTTGCCACGCCCCACGTGCCGCCTGAGATGGGATCTATGCCGGGAGCAATTTTGTTTACTGAAAATTCAATGGCATTGCCAAGACCGAGTGACCCAAGATGGGGGAGCCTTAAAGGACCTGTGCGATTGACATCGGCTTTGCCCATCGCACAAGCTTCTGCAATATGCAGCAAGGTATTTGCACCAGTATCTGGAATCCCGTCGTTGAAATAGTGACCCGCATCTGGTGCTCCCCCGATCCCGACAGAGTCCATAACAACTAGGAAGACACGCCCTTTCATGTGATTTTTTCTAGTATAATACTATTTTCCTTTGGCGCATCACTGCCAATGACGAGCGCTTCGAGTACCTCTTGAGCGGCTTTTTCTGCGGCGTCAATGCGGGTGGCATGGATTTTTGCAATGGGTTTCTTGCGATTAATTTTAGTGCCGATGGGCGCAATATCACTCAAGCCTACTGCGGGGTTGACGCTATCTGTTTCAACTTTTCGCCCGCCACCTAGATTGACAGCTATCATCCCAAGAACCTCTGCGTTCCAGCCTATAACATAGCCCTCTTTTTCTGTAGTAACTTCAAAGATAACTGACGCTTCGGGAAGATAGCGTTGCCAGTTGTCCGCAAACCCCAATGGCCCGCCCATTTCAGCAATCATAAGTGCAAATCTATCGGCCGCCGCACCATTTTCCAAAAGTCCGTTCAGGCGATCATGAGCATCTCTTACGGTAGAAGATAATTTATTAGCTGTTAAAAGCTCTGCGCCAAGAGTGAGGCAAAGATCTTTCAGACGCCCCTCTTTATTATTTGTCAAGACTTCCATCACATCATGAACCTCCACAGCATTTCCGACTGAGGGGGCAAGCGGCTCGTTCATATCGGTTACCAGAGCGGTTGTTTTGCAGCCCGCCCGATTTGCGGTATTTACCAGCGCTTTGCCCAAAATATGGGCGTCTTTTTGGGTTTTCATGAATGCCCCACTGCCACACTTGATATCCAAGATCAGTCCTTTAAGTCCAGCAGCTAGTTTTTTGGACAGAATTGAGGCTGTGATCAATTCAAGACAGTCGATAGTTGCACTCACATCGCGAATGGCGTATAACCGTTTGTCGGCGGGCGCAATATTGCTCGTGGCACTAACAATGGCGCAGCCTGCGCGGTCAAGCACTCGTGTCAGATCCCTTTCATCAAGTTGAATTTTTGTTCCCGGAATGGCTTCTAGCTTATCGAGCGTTCCCCCAGTATGGCCTAGGCCTCGTCCTGAAATCATGGGCACATAGATATCAGCTGCGGCCAAAAGCGGAGCAAGAATTAGTGATACGCAATCCCCCACGCCACCTGTGGAATGTTTGTCGAGTATTGGTTTGTCGGTCTTCCATTCCAGTCGGTCACCGCTGTCCCTCATGGAAGAAGTTAAAGCGACCAATCCAGTTTCATCCAATCCATTCAAGGTCACTGCCATGGCAAAAGCCGCCGCCTGTGCGTCGCTGACGCTTTGATCGGCAAGCCCCTTTGAAAACCAACTGAGTTCCTCCGCGCTAGGCGTCTGGTTTTCCTTGATTTTCGTAATAATGGATCGGGCGTCTGGCATTAGGATACATAGTCCATATGAGTAGGCGTAAAGACACCTGGTAAAAGCTCTGCCACGGAATATTTTGCTTCCTTCCCATCAACCGTCGCCAGAGTGACGATCACATCTTGGTCCGCAAATTCTGCAATCTTTTGGCGACATCCTCCGCAAGGTGGGACAGGGCTGGGACAGTCGGCGACTACATAGGCCTCTTTGATGCGTGTGTGGCCCGCAGCAATCATAGCAGCGATGGCGCCAGATTCGGCGCAAGTGCCTTCGGGATATGCGGCGTTTTCGACGTTAACGCCGACAAAAATTTTGTCTTCTTCGCTTTTAATGGCGGCACCTACCTGAAACCCAGAATAGGGAGCATAGGCATTAGAGCGGACTTTAAAGGCTGCGTCTTTGAGGGCGTTCATTTGGGGCGTCCTTTCGGGTCAAGTTATGAAGGTTTCGAAAACACCGGGAAGGGAGACTTCAAGAAGCTCTAGATCGCTACTAACATTGGAATAGATCGTTTTCATATTCGGCGGAATTACAAAGGCATCCCCAGGTTTCAGGTCAAAAGGATCCTTGCATTCCCCGCAAAGCGTCATTGTGCCTTCCATAACAAAGTTAAAAAGAATGTCTGCGCTGTGCCAGCTTTCTTTTGCGGCGGTTCCATCAGGTTGGATTACCTGAACGCCTGCAACGTTTTTGGTATTCTTTGCAATCGTGGTATCTCGGGCGCGAAAGCCTGGAATGCGAAAATTGTTCCAAGCGGCTTCTTCGGCTTTGTGATGCACAAATCTTTGACCTTGAAACTCCCGTTCAGGGTTCACAATTGGATTGGGTAGTCCCATCGAATGATCGATCGTCGTGACATGCTCTGCCGGGACGCCAATTTCGATCACCTCAATGTTGTCACTCGCATAGAGCACACGATGGCGAATTTCTGGAGGCTGGATCACGCAATTGCCAGCATAAAGTCGAAAAGGTTCGCCCTGATCTTCGTAAACAAGGTCAACCCAACCGCGGTAGCAAAAGATCAACTGGAAGCCAACAGTATGATAATGCACCATATCAGGTACAGGCCCGCCATCTGGAATCCGGATATGAGAGGCTATTATGGAACCACCGAGCCGATCCGGGATCAAATCACGATAATGCATACCGGCCCGTCCAATGACCCAAGGAGCCTGATCTGCAAGGCGGCGCACCAAAAAACTATGCTGGGTATCAGGCAATACCAATGGCGGGTTCAACTCTTCAATGTCTACAATTGTACCATTGGGCGCTGCAAGCCGCGTCTTTCCCTCTGCAAAGCGTATGGGCTCTTCGCAAAAAATCTGTATGCGACCCGGAGGACAATCAACCCCCTTTTCAATGCGCAGGTTTAACCCGTGGCCTGAAAAATGTGCAACAGTAGGGTCATCCGCGGGGTAGATCATATCCATCCGCATTCCCAAAATTTTAGTGAAAAATGGGATGTCATCGCGAATTTCATTCGTGGGTAAAACCACATGTGCAACTGTTTTTGACATAATAGATCCTTCGAATAAAAGAGTGCGAGACCTTTTCGTCAGTTACAAGAGATTTGCACGAAAAACGACCCCTTTACGACCCAAATAGGCGAATATTTTCCACCGCTCAAATTCAGTCATAGGATAAGTCATTTTTATTTTTGTGCCACTTTTGACGTTTGAGTGCGCTTTCAAGCCGGTCCGCATAGGCAGAACGTTCATATAATTCATCAAAGTCATATGATTGATGAGCAATGCCCGTGCCTGAGACTGGCGGGTGTTTGAAATGAATGTATGTTGTCCCATGATATTTGGGAAGGCGCTGACATCAAACGGCTCATCGTGAAGTAGGCGTAAGGCCTCATGAAAATAAGCGTTCAAATTGTCTTTGGTTGAGGATAGTGCATTATGTTTTTCCCGCATATCTTTGCCCAATTTGCTTCTTTCTTCTTGGCTTAAAGCGCGCGGGTGAACTGATCCCCCCATGGCGTCAAACTTTGCCTACCCACTTGGTCCTTCTTTTCCAAAGCTTACAGCTACGCTACCAATTGTCCCAAAATGGCGATAATTCAGCATAAGAGAGGTGATCAAAGCAATTTTCCAAATTTTATATTTTTTATGGGATGAAGCGTCTGGTTATTCAATTGTCACTCTCTAGAAGTTAACAATCGAGACCCTCGCAAGGGTCGGCTAAATCACCGGCGAAGGATGTTTTGGTTATGATCTAAGCGGACAGAGGTTCCGAACACTCAGGTGCTGAAAATCCTATTTAGGCGCCAACACGGGCTGCTGTTGTCAGCCCAGCCGTTGCTGTGGCACCACTCAAATCCGTAAAGAAACTTCAGAACCTTTCTAAAAAGGACAGGCGCGCAGGCTCTGCAACCGATTGCTGCTGGGCGCGTGCCGCATCCAAAATAATACGGTTTTGCAGATCTTCGCTTGATCTTGGCATTTGCCGTTTGGCAGTGGTGAAAAACATCTCCCATTCTGTGTTTAAGTCATCGTCCTGTTCAGCTATTTGCGTAATTCGATTCAGATATTTGAGATTTCAAAAAATCCGAAAGTTTTCGTTTTCTCGTAAAAATAAGCCTTTTTACGGCCTCGACACTCAGATCCACTATTTCAGAAATTTCAGGATTGCCCATGCCGTCGAGGTGGCGTAAAGAGACTGCCTCAAGCTGACGAGCAGGAAGCTGAGCCATAGAGCCAAGTCGATACTTGGTGCGGTCCTCCTTCCAACCTGGTGCCATACGCTACAATCTGAAAAAAAGCCTCTTGCGCAATATCCTCCGAATCTGCTCGATTGCGGAGCCGATGAAATGCCTGTCCATAGGCTTTGGACAACAACTTCTCACTCAAAATACGCGCTACCTCTGCATTGCATTTGGCAAAAGCGGCCAAAAACGCGTTGTCGCTAATATGACTTATTTGATCAATCGGCATTGCTGGCTTCTGCATGGGTGCTAGGCAGTCAGTCATCAATCTTTTGTTTGACTATCATCCTACCAAATTTTAGCTTAAATGAATTATTTACTGTGCTTATGATCTTTCATTTTTTTCTGTAAGTTCGGGCGAAGATTTATTTCGTGCCGTTGCCAATATTTATAAAACGCAGTATTTGTGACTTTTAAAAGAAATTTTTGTCTCTTTTTGACAATTATGTGATTTATTGGTTGCGCTGGATAAGGGTTTTGCGCATGCGCATGTTGAATTATAAAGGTGAACCACTGATGGAGGAGATCGTTGGGCGTGATTTAAAAATTGCGTTGAAACGGGGATGGCGTAGGAAATGCCCAAATTGTGGACGCGGCTCCATGATGGAAAGCTACCTGGTCGTCAGACAAACCTGTTCCAAGTGCGGGCAGGAATTGTTTCATCACCGCGCGGATGATGGGCCAGCATATTTGACCGTGTTAATTGTTGGTCATCTGATGGCCCCCGCGCTTCTGTACGTCTATACAAAATGGCGGCCTGAACCATTGACGATGCTTTTCATATTTGGGATTGGATGTTTGGGGCTCTCGCTTTACCTTTTACCCAGATTGAAAGGTGCGATCGTTGCTTTCCAATGGGCGAAAAAGCTTCAAGGGTTCGCCTGAGCCGACGCCTAGCTACGCTAATTGAGGACGCAAATGACAGAAGATAAAACCGCTATTCGTAACGCCGCAACGGTGATCATTGTCCGCGACAGAGCGACAACCCCCAGAGTTTTAATGGGACAACGCGGATCAAATGCGGTGTTTATGCCAAATAAATTTGTCTTTCCCGGCGGGGCCGTAGATGCAGGGGATGCAGACATTCAATTGGCTCAAATGATCAATGAACCCTGCTTTAGCCGCCTAGTGGAAATGTCAGATCCGGCGTTAAGGCATTCGATATGTGTCGCTGCCATTCGCGAATTATACGAAGAAACTGGACAAATCCTTGGCGTAAAAGGTCAGTGGAAGGGAACTGTGCCCGAGGATTGGCAAGCCTTTTCACAGGTAGGTTTTCTCCCGGATGCGTCGGGTATGCAATATGTGTTTCGCGCGATTACTCCACCCGGACGACCGCGCCGCTTTGATGCCCGTTTTTTCTTCGTGGATGCGGATCTTTTGCAAAGTGATTTGGATGATTTTTCGGCTGCATCAGAAGAGTTGTCCCACCTACAATGGATTTCCTTGGATCAAGTGCGACAATATGATCTACCCTTTATTACAGAAATTGTTCTGGCGGAAATTGCTGCACGAGTGAACGACAATACACCACCTGCCTCGGTTCCGTTTTTTAAGAACGATGATGAAGACAATACATTTTTACGTTTAAGAGGATATAATATGCCGTCTTAAATGGGAGCCGGTCTGTCAGGTGCCAAGAACCAATATCACAATACTAAGGGCTAAAAAACCAACGCCGGCAAATTCGCGTGACGTCAGCTTTTCGTGAAAAAAGAAATATCCGGCTGCCATACTTAGAACAATTTCAATCTGACCAAGCGCCTTGACGTAGGCTGCGTTTTGAAGGCTAAAGGCGGTAAACCAACCAAAGGAACCGCCCATGCTCGTCACGCCGACCCAAACAGCACTTTTACGTGCTTTCCACACAGCGGCTAGCTGACCCGGTTCGCGCAAGTAAATCCAAATACCCATTAATACCACCTGTAATGTCACAACCCAAAGCAGCGTGACCATCGCGGTTGTCATTGCAGAGGGCATGGACACCTCCAAAGTGGCGCCGCGATACGCCACGGCGGATATGGCGAAAAGAAAACCCGACATAATCCCTAGGCCAGTGGCACGATTGAAAAACCGATGCGTCTTTGCATCGCTGACCCCCGCCTGATCGGAAAGCAACAAGACACCCAAGAGCCCGATTAAAATGGCGCCCAAACCTTCCGGTGAAACGCCCTCTCGTAGCAGTATGAGCCCGACAAAAACGGCCTGAATGACTTCGGTTTTCTTGAACGTAATCCCAACGGCAAAGTTTCGTGATTTAAACAAGGCAACAACGCAAACCGTTGCGAGGATTTGTGCCACCGCGCCAAGGCTTGCAAAAATCCAAAACCAAAACGACAATTCGGGCGGCTCGGTGCCGCTTTTCAAAAAATAGATAACCGCTACTCCCCACAGCAAGGGCGCAGAGTAGCAAAAGCGCGAAAAGGTCGCGCCGGCCGTGGACAGCTTTGTCCGACTCAGCACTTTCTGCAACATAAAGCGCGCGGTCTGTAAGGTCGCCGCCATGAGGCTGGCAAAAATCCAAAGTTCCATGTTGACAGATAAACGCTATTTTAATTGGTTTGACCAGAGTTGATGCGACACCTCATCTTTAACTTTGAAAAAATAGGTAAAGAAAATATCTGTGTATATGTTTAAACTTACCCGTCATTTCTAGCAAGAGAATGATCCTTGCGGGAACTGTAAAGAGTGGGCAAATCATACCGCAGCACCTGCGGATGGATAAAATGAACCAAATGGAAATTGTTATTCAAAAACAAAAAGTCCCAAAGCTCACGTCTCTCAATCACAACAGTGCATACGTGGGCTTTTTTAATGGGCCTGATGTTTTAGCAAATTACCTATTTTCAAAAGAGCCATCAGAAAATAGCTGGTGAGGAATACGATCCGAAGCGGAATATTTCCGAAAGTGAGCACGACAAAGATTACTATCCCCACTTTGGGAAGATGAAGCGAACACCACAACGCTCTGCGCATATTCCCTTTTGCAATCAGTTTGGCATCCTTGTGCATGAACCGCCACAGTCTAATCAGGGTACCAATCACAGTATCCGTAATAAGCATATTATTTACGTTAAGCAGGTTTTTTGATAGGCTTTGACACTCTATGCCAAAGATCAGGGTCCATAAAATTATCCTTTGGGTCGTTTTATGGATCGATTAGAATTTCATCTCGGTTATGGGCAAGGTGCAAATCTTTGTGTCTTAGATAAGGGACAAGTCATGATAAAAACGTTTAAATTAGTATCGCATTGATTTATGGGTTTTCGGTTGCATACCCGTGCAACGCCTCATGAAAGAGCGAGGAATGCAACGTCATGCAAAGCACCAAAAGGGCAAAGGTGCGTTTACTATGTAAATTTTTGTCGCTGCCTGTAAAAACCTGAGTTGACCAAAATCATCAATAATACGGTACGCCATTCTCATTTCCATCAGCCTTTCTGAGCCATCTCGCGCTGAAGTAAAATGTCTGGTCCTATGCTTGGTTTAAGTAAAACCGTAGGGGGCGCTCCAGCCTGAAAGGGATCTGAGCAAGTTAAAGTTTAAGAGTGTCATTGCGGCTAAGAATATGAAACAGCAAATCGTGCATCTTATCGTCCCTTTTTGTCAAGCCTTGCGGTGACCCATAAGGAGGCGTTATTTTTGTTCAAAGTCTGGAAGCCGCGCGCAATCACGCTTGTCTTCGGGATACAAATCGTTTAACACTATTCAACCATAGAGGCGAGTTGGCGGAGTGGTGACGCAGCGGATTGCAAATCCGTGTACACCGGTTCGATTCCGGTACTCGCCTCCATAACGCTCAATTTCTGTTCATTCGAGTTAGCTCAATGATCCAAGAAGCGCTCTTCTTTCCTGTTAACGTTACAATGTTGCTATGCGAGTCCCCCCGTTTGGATGGCAAACATACAAAAAGTTCCTAGAAATCCGGTATTGTTTCATAATTGTGCAAATACGGGTTTTCGGCGTGATTGAATTCGTTATGGTGGCTCAATCAGTAACTTGGGCTTTTTTATGCTTTCCTCCCAAAAAGAGCTTTTCGATATTCCAGATGAGGTTGTGTACCTCAATACTGCATACATGTCGCCTTTGATGCATTCTGTCGTGGCGGCGATGGATGACGGTGTGCGATTGAAGGCACAGCCTTGGACGCTTACAATCGATCATTTTTTTAATGATGTTGAAATTGCTAAGAGCTTGTTTGGCCAGTTGGTTCATGCCCCTGCGGATCGGATTGCGGTGATTCCTTCGGCCTCGTACGGGTTGAGCACGGCAGCAAATAATCTTTCCCTACGCGAGGGGCAGCGCATTATCACACTGAAGCATCAGTTTCCCTCACACACTTATCCGTGGAAACGCAAAGCGCGTGAGTCATCTGGTGTCTTTGTTGAAGTGGATGTGCCCCAAGGCGCGGCAGCCACCCAGTCACTTTTACAGGCAATTGATGATCGTACCGCCATTGTGGCAGTACCAAATGTGCTCTGGACCACAGGAGCTTATGTGGATTTGGTCGCGATGCGTCAGCGATGTGATGAGGTGGGTGCGGCGCTTGTCCTTGATCTGACACAATCGGCAGGCGCATTGGTGACAGATTTTGAAAAAATACGCCCGGATTTTGCGGCGGTAGCGAATTACAAATGGATGCTGTGTCCCTATTCCACAGGATTTTTGTATGTGGATCCTGCGTATTTTGATGGACAGCCCTTGGAAGAAGGTTGGGTCACACGGAAGGGCGCGCGAAATTTTATGCGTCTCACCGAAAATCCGGAAACCTTTGAGGCGGGTGCAATTAGATATGATATGGGGGAACGCGCAAATTTTGCGCTGTTGCCTGGTGTGAACAAAGCACTGCGCCAACTGCTTGATTGGGATATAGCGGCGATTGAAACTACTCTTGCTGCTCGTAATGCGGATCTGTGTCAGAGGCTTGATACGATCGGTTTGGAAACTGTTGCTGCAGAAAATCGTGGCGGACATTTTATTGGGGCGCAATTGCCCCAAGGTACCCGCGACGATCTCTTGACTGAATTGGCAAAAGAAAAGGTGTATCTCTCCATGCGTAACGGGTCATTGCGTATTACTCCGCATATCTGGAATGATTTAAATGATTTTGACCGAGTCATAGATGCGTTAAGCCGTCTGATATGATGAAAAACCTTTTAATCGTCGGAAAAGATATGAACGGGTTACCTTGGCTGGGATGGTAGGATTCGAACCTACGGTACACTGTACCAAAAACAGTTGCCTTACCACTTGGCTACATCCCAGCAGGTGCTTTTTTCTATTATGGACTTTCATCATGTTCAAGGCAAAAAATGTCGATGATTTTGAATGCGTTGGTATGCTTTGCCGTCATTATCATGCTTTGAACACATCTTTCCTGAAAAAAAATGCCTTTTCCCTTGATCTTGTGGTAGCAGCGTTTTTAGGTTGTCAGAAATGAAAAATAAAAAACCAAGGGAGCGATCATGATTTTGTGTATCACAAAACACTCGGTAGAAGAGTATCAATGCCCTCATGCATTCTGTTTTTCTCCTTTGAAAATACGCTTGACAGATGGGTGAACAGACTTGCATCCCGTAACGAAAACAATTCTGGAACGGCTTGGGTTAGGTCTTGCAACCTTATTTGTTGTATCTATCATAATATTTTCTGCGATCGAAATGCTTCCGGGTGATTTTGGGCAGGCTATTTTGGGTCAGGCAGCGACAGAGGAAACAGTAGCCGCCTTTAGACGGGAACTGGGCCTCGATCAGCCTGCTTATATGCGGTATTTACAATGGGTCGGTAGTGCTTTTCAGGGGGATCTTGGAACATCCTTTTCCGGTCGAAATTCCTCTGGCATTGATAGATCAAGAGCCGTAGTTGATCTTATCGCCCCCCGTCTTTGGAACACGCTCTTTCTCGCGGGATTGACGGCGGTGATCGCGGTGCCAATCTCCCTAGTATTGGGTATTTCAAGCGCGCTTTATCGCAATTCAGTCTATGATCGCACAGTCAACACAGTGACGCTGACTACTATTTCTTTTCCAGAATTCTTTGTGGCCTATATCTTGATCTTGTTACTCGCATCACTTTATCCGGTCTTTCCTTCGCTCGCAAACGTGGATGGTTCGACCCCTTTGTTTGAGCGGGTATTTCGAACGGCTCTCCCTGCTTTGACGCTGACCTTGGTTATTGTGGCGCATATGATGCGCATGACGCGGGCCGCGATTATCAATCTTTTGGCAAGTCCCTATATTCAGATGGCGCGTCTTTCTGGGGCATCCCAAATAGAGGTAATCGTCAAGCATGCGCTGCCAAATGCGTGGGCGCCGATTGCGACTGTCATTGCTTTTAACCTTGCGTACCTAGTTGTGGGCGTTGTGGTGGTCGAAGTGGTGTTCGTTTATCCCGGCGTTGGCCAACTTATGGTTGATGCAGTGACAAGCCGCGATATTCCGGTTGTGCAGGGTTGCGCTCTGATTTTCGCAATCACCTATATTTTACTAAATCTGATCGCCGATATTATCGGGATCATCACAAACCCAAGGCTTCTGCATCCGAAATGACCGAAAATTCTGATAACTATTCTGCCGCTGGTGAAGTCGGCGCTGTACTTGAAAAACGGACTTTCTGGACACGGCTCAAAATTGATATGAAAAAGTCGCCTTGGACCGCGCGCTTTGGAATGCTGATAATTCTGTTTTATGCGATTATGGCGATTTTCGCCCCATTTATTGCGCCTTATGGCGAAGCACAGGTTTTTGCAACGCCCTATGCCCCATGGAGTTCTGAGTTTATTTTTGGAACCGATCAGATTGGGCGTGATATCTTTTCGCGCCTGATATATGGAGCACGTAATACTGTGGGGATCGCTGTTGCAACGACGCTTCTTGCGTTTTTGATTGGTGGAGCATTCGGGTTAATCGCAGCTATCGACCGGTCCTACATCGATCAAGCCTTTAGCCGGCTTGTTGATGTTTTTATGGCTATTCCAAGTCTTATTTTTGCGTTAGTACTTCTATCGATTTTTGGATCAACGGTTTTAAATCTGATAGTTATCATTGCTGTTTTGGATTCAACGCGGGTCTTTCGATTGACGCGCGCTGTGGCAATTAACGTCGTTGTGATGGATTATGTGGAGGCCGCTCGCCTGCGTGGCGAAGGCCTTGGATGGATTATGCGTAAAGAAATCCTTCCTAATATTATGCCACCGCTGATTGCAGAATTTGGGCTGCGGTTTTGCTTCGTGTTTTTGTCGATTGCCGCTTTGTCCTTTTTGGGGGTTGGTATTCAACCGCCAACTGCAGATTGGGGATCAATGGTTCGTGAAAATGCTTCTTTGATACAGTTTGCGCAATATGACCTCAAAGCAGGGCTGACACCTTTGCTGCCAGCCTCAGCCATCGCGTTGCTGACGGTGGCAGTAAATTTTGTAGTGGATTGGTTTTTGCATAAAACAAGTGGACTTGGTGATGAGCAGTAATTCCGACAAAGGGGATATACTTCTTGAGATTAAGGATCTGGAGGTCGAAGGATTTTCGGACGAAAAATGGCACGACATTGTGAAGGGCGTCGATTTGACCCTGCGCCGTGGCGAAGTCATGGGGTTGATTGGGGAGTCTGGGGCTGGAAAATCTACGCTTGGACTGGCTGCTATGGGCTTCACTCAACCTGGTTGCCGTATAAGGGGTGGTGAGATCAATTTTGATGGAATTGATTTGGCAAAACTGTCAGATGTGATAAAGCGCCGTTACTGGGGCACGCGCATGACCTATGTCGCGCAATCGGCAGCGGCCTCTTTCAATCCTGCCCACCGTTTGATTGCACAGACAACGGCATCGACAGTGCGCTCTGGTGCAAAGTCGAAGGAGGATGCGTATCAGGACGCCCGTGGTCTTTATGCAGCGCTTAGCTTGCCTGATCCGCAAAACATTGGAGAGCGTTATCCACATCAGGTGTCTGGCGGACAGTTGCAACGTGTGATGACCGCAATGGCGATGTCACCGAGGCCCGATTTGATAATTTTTGATGAGCCAACCACGGCGCTCGATGTAACGACACAAGTCGAAGTCTTGAGTGCTATGCGCGAAATTGTCGAAACCTTTAATACAGCCGCCATTTATATCACCCATGACCTTGCGGTCGTGGCACAAATGGCAGATTTCATCAAAGTGCTGCGTTACGGCAAACAGGTCGAAGAAGCCGACACGCGGAGCATGTTGTCCACGCCCAAGGAAGCCTATACAAAATCTCTGTGGTCAGTGCGTTCTTTGGAAAAAGAGGAACAGAAAGGTGGACAAAGCTTTTTGTCGTTAAAGGGGATCGATGCAAGCTACGGCACCATAAAGGTGCTCCACAATGTCAGTATAGAAGTTGCCAAGGGCACTACAGTTGCTGTGGTCGGTGAGTCGGGATCGGGCAAATCGACTACGGCGCGCGTGATAACAGGCCTTTTGCCACAAACTGCCGGAAGCGTGGAATTTGATGGGAAAGGGCTGCTCAAGTCTTTGAGTGAACGCAAAAAGGAAGAAAAGCGCCGTATCCAGATGATTTACCAAATGGCGGATACGGCGATGAATCCGCGTCAAACCGTTGGGGAAATCATTGGTCGCCCGCTTGAATTTTACCTCGGAATACGCGGTACACAGAAATCAAAACGCGTTCTTGAACTGCTCGAAATGATAGAACTTAATGGTAATTTCATACAACGTTTGCCAGGTGAACTGTCGGGTGGTCAGAAACAGCGTATCTGTATTGCGCGTGCCTTGGCCGCAGAACCCGATTTGATCATCTGCGATGAAGTGACATCAGCGTTGGACCAGATTGTTCAGGAAGGCATTCTGAAGCTTTTGATGAGGCTTCAAATGGAACTCGGGCTCACCTATCTTTTCATCACGCATGATATTTCCACTGTTAAGGCTATATCGGATCAGGTGGTGGTCATGAACCAAGGAGAGGTTGTGGAACAGGGCCAGAAAACTGACGTTTTCCAACCCCCACATCCAGAGTATACAAAGCTTCTGCTATCGTCTGTTCCGGAAATGGACCCTGATTGGCTGACCAATCTTAACAGCGGACGCCGCGAAGCCTGACAGTTTACTTTTGTTTGAAAGGTAGACATTCCGATCGGCATGATTAAATTCCCTTTTTGAGCACTTTCCAAACTTATGCGTATTTTGAAAAGGATCACGCCATGTCGTCTTCTGATAAAATCTATTCAACCTCTGGTCGGGGCAGGCTTTATGACTCAATCATCCACACCGTAGGTGATACTCCTGTGGTTAAGCTTAATCGGATCGCGCCTGGCCACGTGAACATGTATGTGAAGGTTGAGGCGTTTAATCCGGCGGCCTCTGTTAAGGACCGTCTTGCGCTCAACATAATTGAGGCGGCTGAGCGTTCAGGCGACATAAAACCTGGCCAAACCGTGGTTGAGGCGACAAGTGGAAACACTGGTATCGGACTTGCGATGGTGTGTGCAGCCAAAGGCTATCCTCTGGTTGTTACAATGGCCGATAGCTTTTCTATTGAACGACGAAAATTGATGCGGTTTCTGGGCGCCAAAGTCGTCTTGACGCCCCGCGCACAAAAAGGGTTCGGTATGTATCAAAAGGCCAAAGAATTGTCTGAAGCAAACGGATGGTTTCTTGCCCATCAGTTCGAAACAAGCGCCAACGCCGATATTCACGCTGCCACGACGGCTACGGAAATTATAAGTGATTTCAATGATATAGGTCTTGATTATTTCGTGACAGGTTATGGAACCGGTGGGACGGTCACTGGTGTTGCACGCGTATTGCGCGAAAATTGTGCGGATACTAAAATCATTCTGAGTGAACCGGCCAATGCAGCGATTGTGTCTTCAGGTCAAGGACAGCAACGAAATGCCCAAGGTGAGCCGACCGTCAGCCACCCCCATTTTGAACCGCACCCCATCCAAGGTTGGACGCCAGATTTCATTCCCTTTGTACTGCAAGAGGCAATCGACAATGGTCTTTATGATGAGCTTCTTAAGGTTACAGGCCCAGATGGGATAGCTTGGGCAAAACGTCTCGCACGGGAAGAAGGCATTTTCACTGGCGTTTCCGGAGGGTCGAGTTTGTCTGTCGGGATGGAGGTTGCAAAAACCGCGCCCGAGGGATCAAACATCCTTTGCATGCTGCCGGATACGGGGGAACGCTATCTATCAACACCGCTGTTTGAAGGTATCGAAGAAGAGATGTCAGACGACGAAGTTGCTCTGTCGCGAAGTACACCAGGGTATCAGCTCTGAAATAGTAAAGAGACACATCCCGCCACGTTTAAATACCTTGGCGGGAGATCGTATCGCTAAGTTCTTTTCCAAAAATAAGTCTGTTGTTTTCGTATGCTTCAAGTCGTTCGATAAGGTAATAGTTTTCACGGGTTGAGCGCATTTCCGCATAACTTTCCGTGCGTGCTTTCAACATGTTTTGACCGTTTTCCGTCGTCCAATGGGTTTTTTCCATGAGGTGATAGCGGATTATCGGGATGTATTGTCCACTATTCCCGCGCAATCCCGCCAGAGATAAATCTGTGATCCTTATCCTTATTCTGCCAACAATCGTCAAGAATTTCCAAAATGACGGCGCCTGTGTGCATATCCTCAATAATGCGGCGCGCATTGTTTGAGGGACGCAAGACGTCGATATCCCAAGGTGTCTCTGACTCCCTTGGGGGGAAAGATGCTTTAATTGTTCTCCCCGCTTTGACGCAAAAGAATATCAATCGACCCTCGCCAAAGTGTCAGCATTGCCGCCTCAGGGCAAGGCAACAAAAGAGACCGGTAATTGGTAGAAATTGCAACACGAATTTTATGTCCCTTTGGTACATGATACGCAATTTGATCAAGGGAAAGGTTGATTTCAATGTTTTGTCCCACAGGGAGGCGGGCGGGATTTGCTTGGCTCTTGTAGTGAGATAGGTTCAAAATTCCATAGGTGATCCGTGTCGATGCTCGATCAGGGTTCAATGTGGTTTAACCTTGCGGCAATTTACGCTTGGGCTTTGTTGGACGACAGTGTTGTGCGCACCTTGGGTGTGCCGACGATGGCATAATCGTCCTCCAAAGGTTTCGAGGTATAGCACATCGACAAAGCGTCATTACCTCGCTGATCGCACGGAAGCTCTGGTCTAAGCCAGATACCAAAATATTCTCCGCTTTGCATTCCGCATGTCTGCGGGGATTCTACAACATCACTCAAATTTTCTGAAGTCTCTACTAAATTACACTTTTCTTGAAAATATGCACTGCGCAAAGAAAGTCCCTTGGGCTAGTCATCTTCGGTAATCTAAATGCCTTCTCGATGTTCGTAAAACGTTTTTGGGCGTGCGTCTTCCATCATATATGCGGTATAGCGGGGTCGTCTTCAACGCTGGTCTCGACATCCTTTAGCCAGCGGTTCCACTAGCGCAGGGCCTCTTGCAGAAAACTTATCCTTGGTTCAGGCACGACACAATGGGGGTATTAATGCACCCATGGGCCCACAAATTCCTTGACCGGCGCATTAAGATTTTCGACGAAGTGGG